>JASJDH010000163.1 GCA_030065175.1 Leptolyngbyaceae cyanobacterium MO_188.B28
CACCAGATTATCAATACAGGTGAGGTGGAACTGAAGTATCTGGCCATCAGCACTCAGCGATCGCCCGAAATTGCCGAATATCCTGACTCTGGCAAGTTTGGGGTGCTGGCTGAATACAGCGCTGCTGGCGGCGGTGAACCGCAAGGATTCCGGTTTGTGGGTCGCGAAAGCCTCAGTCTAGACTACTGGGAAGGTGAATAAAATATCTTTCCCAATCTCCTTACTGAAAATCAGGGTGAATACGCCAATTGCCCCATTCCGAACCCAGGACAAGTCTGTACACTAATAGACATAGGGACGCATCAAGCCACCCGATGAGGGGCATCCACTAAACCTAACTCAACTGCTTCAAAGATAGGTTTTGTTCGATTTTATACACGCTTCATCTTAAATATAAAGCATTTTTAATTTAATGTGAAGTAATTTTGACAAGAAAATTGTTGTAACGGCTAGAATCGCCTCTTGAAGTGAAGCCGTTCTCTAAATAAATCCTAGTGAGAGGAGGAAAAGAAAGATGGTTTACGATATTGAGTTTGCGTTCCTCCTGGCTTACATCGCGATTGGAGTCGCCACCACTGTGAGTGTGAATGCGCTTGCAACCGCCATGATTGATGAGGATGTCTATGGCCTTCCTGATAACGCACCGTCTAATGAAGGTTGGCAGTCTCTGTTGTGGAAGTGTGTGGTGGTGATGTTGTCGCCGCTGGCTTTGGCGGTCTGCATGGCGATCCGGTTCGTGATGTGGGTGGAGGACAAGAAGTCTGGGTTCGATGCATCTATTTATTCTGTTTCTCACTCCGATTTCAAAGTCTAAATACAAGACGGGGGAGGCGGAGAGAGATAGGGGAGATGGGGAAGATGAGGAAGAGAAGGAGATAGGGGATTGAGGACTAGAAACTCAAGGAATTCAGTTTTCAGTCCTCAACACTCGCTCACTTCAAAACCCGAAATCTAAAATCTGTAGTTCCCCTCGATAAACCCCAATCCAAAATCCAAAATCTAAAATCCAAAATCCAAAATCTTTTCCAATAAATCTTAGGGATCCCTCTAATTTCGGGGGATCCCTAATTTATTTTCTGTCGCTAAAGTAGTGACTAGAACACTAACCGCTCTCCATTTCCCCACTCCCTGCCATGACGGAAGAAGACCTGTTGCAGGTAATCGAACAAGCAGCCAGAGATGGCGTCAAAGAACTAGACCTCAGCTACAGCGAACTCAGCCAGCTGCCACCGGAAATCGGCCAACTGACCAATCTCATCACGCTTGACCTCCGCGCCAATCAACTCAGCCAACTGCCGTCGGAAATCGGCCAACTGAATAATCTTACTCAGCTTTACCTCAGTGACAATCAACTCAGCCAGCTGCCGTCGGAAATCGGCCAACTGACCAATCTCATAACACTTGACCTCCGCGCCAATCAACTCAGCCAGTTGCCGCCGGAAATCAGCCAACTGACCAATCTCACTACACTTGACCTCCGCGCCAATCAACTCAGCCAGCTGCCGTCGGAAATCGGCCAAGTGACCAATCTTACCCAGCTTAACCTCCGCTCCAACCAACTGAGCGCGTTACCACCGAAAATCGGCCAACTGACCAATCTCACTACACTTGACCTCCGCGTCAATCAACTCAGCCAGCTGCCGCCGGAAATCGGCCAACTGACCGATCTCACCCAGCTTTACCTCAGTGCCAATCAACTCAGCCAGCTGCCGCCGGAAATCGGCCAACTGACCAATCTCACCCAACTTGACCTCAGTGCCAATCAACTCAGTCAACTGCCGTCGGAAATCGTTCGACTGACCAATCTCACCACGCTTGCCCTTAGCGCTAATCAACTCAGACAGCTACCGCCGGAAATTGTTCAATTGACCAATCTCACCACACTTGCCCTCAGCGACAATCAACTCAGTCAACTGCCGTCGGAAATCAGTCAACTGACCAATCTCACTACGCTTTATCTTCGCGACAATCAACTCTACCAACTGCCGCCGGAAATCGGCCGACTAACCAATCTCACCACACTTGACCTCAGCGAAAATCAACTCAGACAGCTACGGCCAGAAACCTTTGCTTTAACTAAGCTTCAATGGCTAGACCTTAGAGAGAACCCACTTCCTATTCCATCCGAAATCTTGGGGCCGCCTCAGTCCATTTTTCCTCCTGGGGATGCCAACAAAATCTTCAGCTTCTATCGCCAACTGCTGGGACAGGAATCAGACTACCTGTACGAAGCGAAGTTGCTCATTGTGGGGGAAGGGGGTGCCGGAAAAACAACGTTGGCGAAGAAGATTGAAGACCCAAACTATCAATTACAACCGGATGAAGCGACGACCGAAGGAATTGAGGTCATTCAGTGGCATTTTCCCCTGCGGGATGGCAAAGACTTTCGGGTCAATATCTGGGACTTTGGCGGGCAGGAGATTTATCATACGACCCATCAATTTTTCCTGACTAAACGGTCTCTCTATGCCCTGGTGGTGGATACCCGCAAGGAAGACACCGATTTCTACTACTGGCTGAATGTGGTTGATTTGTTGAGCGATCACAGTCCGCTGCTGATTATCAAGAACGAGAGAGGAGATCGCCAGAAGGATCTTAATGAGCGGGAGTTGCAGGGACAATTCAATAATCTAAAGGAGACTTTGTCTACTAATCTGGCGACTCGGCGAGGTTGGCCCCAAGTCTTGGCCAATATTAAGGATTACATCAGTACACTGCCCCACATTGGCGATCCATTACCCAAAACCTGGGTCAAGGTGAGGCAAGTACTGGAGGCCGATCCACACAACACCATAACGCTGACGGACTATCTCAATCTTTGCCAAGAAAATGAATTTACCAAACTAGAGGATAAATTGCAGCTCAGCGGCTACCTGCATGACCTGGGGGTATGTCTCCACTTTCAGGACGATCCGCTGCTAAAGAAAACAATTATTCTTAAGCCGACCTGGGGCACTGCCGCTGTCTATAAAGTATTAGACAACAAGCGGGTGATTAACAACTTGGGTCTCTTCACCGACGCTGACTTGGCCAGTATTTGGCGAGCGGATCAATACGCTGAGATGCATGATGAGTTGCTGCGGCTGATGATGAATTTCAAACTGTGCTATGAAATTCCGGGCCGTTCTGGTTCCTACATTGCGCCTCAGTTACTCAGCGCCAATCAACCGTCATATGATTGGGAATCCTCCAATAATCTCCTCCTGCGTTACGAATATGAATTTATGCCCAAGGGTATCCTCACTCGTTTCATTGTCGAGATGCATCGCTGGATTGATCAGCAGACCTGTGTTTGGAAAACAGGGGTGGTCTTAAATCAAGACCAGCAAAACCATACCCGCGCTGAGGTAATCGAGAACTATCGATATCACAAGGGGGAGATCAAAATTCGAGTGGCGGGGAATCGCAAGAAAGATCTACTCACTATGGTGTCTTTCAAGCTCGATGAAATCCATAATTCCTATGAGCGGTTGAAATACAGCAAGCTGATTCCCTGTAATTGCAACACCTGTGGAAATAGCCAAACCCCCCACTTTTACAGATTTGAGATTTTACGCAAATTTCTGGACGATCAGCAATACACCATCCAATGTCAGACAAGTTATCAAATGGTGGATGTGCGAGGCTTGCTTGACGAAGTTATGGAATGGTCCATGGAGCAGGTGCCTGAAGTTGGAGACTATATGCACAGGTATGCATTATTCCAACTACAATCCCAAACTGTAACAAACCTCAACAAAGAAGTGTTTATTTCTTATGCTTGGGGTGGTGATAGCGAAGCCATCGCCAATCAAATCGATCAAGCATTTCAAGCCTCAGACATCACCCTGATTCGAGACAAACGCGACCTGGGCTATAAAAGCCCCATTAAAGAATTCATGGAGCGCATCGGTCGGGGCAAAGTTGTCATCGTGGTTATTAGCCAGAAGTATTTGCAGTCAGAAAACTGTATGTTTGAGCTGCTGCAGATTGCTCAAAATAACCAGTTCTATGGGCGGATTTTTCCCATCGTGTTGGACGACGCCAAAATTTACAAACCTATTGATCGAATTAAGTACGTCAAATATTGGGAGACACAAATCCAAGAGTTGGATGAGGCAATGCGAGAGGTGTCTCAATCCAATTTAGATGGGTTTCGAGACGATATCGACCTGTACAACGAAATTCGTCGACATTTGCCTCGATTGACCCATATTCTCAAGGACATGAATACGCTCACCGCTAAGATCCATAGCGAGTCGGGGTTTGAGGAGTTATTCGAAGCAGTGAGGCGCAAGCTGGCAGAGTAAAGACCTGCACAAAGCTATGCCCTTTATGGCCATAGATCCCTGGGTTCTTTGAGAACCCAGGGATCTAGCTCCGGCATATTTCAGCGCCCTGCCATTTGGGGATGAAGAACGCATTCATAGGGCTGCCCAGTCAAATTTCAATTGGGATAAATGCGCCTCACTGATACTTGTGTAGCAACTCCTGGGCGCGATCCACAAACCGAATCGCATCGGGATGCGAAGACCAGATAGGCTCATCATCCGGCAGCACCTCCTGAGAGAACATATTCTGAAACGTATGCAAAGCCGGTGCAAACACCCCATAGCTTTCCGCCGTCACCCCCTCCTTCAGCCGCAGTTCCAATAACGCCAGCATCTGCCGCACCAAAAACCACCGAACCTGCAACGGCGGATAAAGCATAATGCATAGGGGAAACAGTTCTTGCTGAATCGCGGTCAGATTGCCTTCCAGAATACTCAAGCACAGATAGATCTGGAACATTTCCACATCTCGGATGCTGGAAATTCTCACCTGGGGGTCGTTGAGAGAACCGCCGCGGGAGCGATACCCAGGATTTCTTTTGGCAACTTCAGTGCAGATAGATTCCGCCAACCGAGTGGTGACCGGGAGCAGTTCGCGCACCGCCACCAAAATCGGAGAATTAAACTCATGCTTCGCCGCTGCGTCGTAGGTGCGCTGCAGCGGCATGTAAAGGTGATCATCCATCACCTTGAGGTAATTTTGCACGCCTCCTTGTTCACCGGGGTCGAGTTGTTCCAGGAATAACAGCCCCGTGTGATGAAACTGCATGCTCATGAAACCCAGCACGCAGGGATTTTCAGCGGTGTAATGGCGTCGAATGCGGCCACAAATCGGAGAAATTACCACTGAAAACTGCGCCGGGGTCAATTGCGCCTTGTAACTTTCCGCCGCTTGCTGAAATAGAGTTCGAGAATCTTCAGCAATTTTCCAGGGGTCAATCAGGTTTGGACTGATGCGGTGTCGTTTAACTTCCTCTAATAGAAGCTCCTCGGTCTTAGACCAAGCCTGAGAGCTGGCGAATCTTAGATTGTCAAGTATTTTCTGCGCCGTTTGGTCTGGGCCTTTCTTTTGGGGAGGCGAACTTTCCCAGGCGTGGGCTAGCAGCGTATTGACATACTTCTTTGCCCATATTCCAGCTAAGGGTGGGCTAATCGATTGCTTCTCAGATTCCATTGTAGGCGGCTAAACTAGCAAGAATTCGCAGGCAAACAGCACCGAGAAGTTGCTTTAAAAGTCCTTTGAACCCCCTACTCTCTTGAGCCCTAGCCCAAGCGGATAAGATCGCTAAACCCTAACAGTGACGATAGTTTTGAATGACTTTTAAAACAAGCTCTCAAATCTTCCTATGACCCTATTGTCGCTAGAAACACATGGCAGCTTTGCTTGGCATCTTACCATATCAGCGATCGCGGTAAGACAAAAGGCATTGACGCTAGATGAAAATGAAGGGACGTTCCCTATCCATCTAAGTCTTCGTAAATATTGGGCATCCCTGATGGACTGATCAAGGTAATATCAAATTCATCCAGATTGACCGGAACCAATGTGGGATCCCGCTGCAATTCAAAATAGAAGGCTTTAGCTTGGGGCCCAAATACAATTTCGTCCGCATTATTAAGGTCATGGGATTTTAACCGACGACCATTAATCATGATGCCGTTGACACTCGCCTTTCCTTCCAAATTTCCATCGAAGATGCGATAGCGGCAACCGTCGCCGTCGGTTGACTGTTGGACCAAGGTGGCGTGGTGGCGAGAGACAAACTGAGAATCTAAACGAATGTCGCACCGAGGATCTCGACCTACGGAATATACCGTGCTATCGAGGATAAATTCTTGACGTCCTTTCGAATCCTCGACTATCAAAACGTGTAGTTTGGGATTAGCAGCTTCGTGGGTAGACATCTTATCCTCAAGTGACTGCGCCCTCTACAATGATCAGTTCTTCGATACGATATTAGCCCATCCGGAGTTATGGATCGGCGACTCTATGAAGACTATCAATCCACCCCATAGAACAAGTGTTTGCGGTATTTCCCCATGACAGGGGTTATTTGACCAAAACTCCATTCAAGAAAATATCGGCTAACGTCTCAGCAAGTTCCTGCATAGCCTTCGGGGAATAAGCCTCATCAGAGAGGGTATCCTGACTGAACCCGGCCACCGTAAACATGCCTAGAAATATCCTAGCAACAACTCTCGGATTCATGGGACGGTATATTCCCCGTTCCATGGCAGTTTGGAAAAAGGCTTCCGTTACATCGATCATCTTAGTAATGACCTCCGCTTGGATTTGCTCCCGTAACTCTGGGTGGAACTGAGCCTCCATAAAGCAAACCCTAAGCATATCGCTGTTTTGCTTCAGATTCAGCATCCGCCGCCGCATCACTTGAGCAACCGCCTTGTAGCTGCCCATTTCACTCAGCTCTGTGAGCAAATCCGTCAGTATTTCCACCCACCCCTGGGTGGCGACTTCTACTAAGATGGCCTTTTTGCTTTCGAAATGGCGGAAAAGAGTGCCTTCCGCCACCCCTGCAGCCTCAGCTAGATCTCGGGTCGTAGAGCCTCCGTAACCGCGCTGGGCGAATAACCGCCTAGCCGCTAGCAAGATCCGAGTTTGAGTTTCTCCTTCGATTGGCGAAGGCCGAGAAATTCGCATATATTCAGAAATAATTAAGAAAAGGACGATTAAAGGTCAATCATTAAAACTGCATAGCGCAATTGTCTACTGGCGATGTCAATAATCTGGCAAACCGTTACAGAACCTCACAAAATCGGTTGTTCGGCGGCGTGACAATCAACTAAAAGCAGAAAATTTTCCCCAGCGTGGAAGGCGGAGGTCAGAATCCAGAATCCAGTTCCTGTCTGACTCCCGTCTTCTACAATTCTGTATTCCTTCATTCCCAGATTTTCTCGGTTTAAATCACACGCTGGCGGATTAACTATCCAGTTAAATCGGTCCAGTCAAATCGGTTTTGGTTCGGGAAGCTCGAAACCCTTTTCGGAGAGCCGAACTGACTCAACTACAAGGTGTGGAAATCGCCCTCTCTATTGCCATAACGACCGAATCAGCCCCCTAAATTTAATTTGGTATCTTGATATTAACCAAAGGGTAAAACAAAAGATAAAACACTGAATTCTTTGGTCGGCTAAAGGTTAGAGCGTTAACGCCTTATCTATTAATTAGTTAGGGAAAAATGAGGCTCTCTTCTCTCAACGTTCTATCGATTAAGCCCTAGAAAACTTAACAGATAGGAGTACAAATCATGGCACTTGTTCGTTGGCGTCCTTTCCATGAAATTGAAGGCCTTCAGAGAGAGATGAATCAACTATTCGACACCCTCTCTCCCACCCGCTTAAACCAGGTTGATCTGGGCGGTTTTGCCCCTGCTGCGGAAATCCATGAAACGGATGAGGCGATCAACCTGAAGCTTGAGGTTCCTGGTATGAAGCCTGAGGAAATCGATATTCAGGTGACAGCGGACTCAGTTAGCATCAGTGGTGAGCGCAAGTCTGAATCCCGGTCTGAAGAAGATGGCGTCACCCGTTCCGAGTTCCATTATGGCAAGTTCCAACGGATCATCCCCTTGTCCACTCGGGTGCAAAATACCCAGGTTAAAGCTGAATACAAGGATGGGGTTTTGACGTTAAATCTGCCGAAAGCAGAAGAAGAGAAAAATAAAGTGGTAAAAGTGAAAGTCGGCTAATTTTTTAGGGCTTTAATGATGACTGTTGATGGCTTATACCGGTCGCTTCGCCATAGCTTTGCCCTCACCCCCAGCCCCTCTCCCAAGTTTGGGAGAGGGGAGTAAATCCAGTTCTCCTTCTCCCAAGTTTGGGAGAGGAGAGTGAATCCGGTTCCCCTTCTCCCAAACTTGGGAGAAGGGGTTAGGGGATGAGGGCTTAGAGCTGACGGAGAACGAAATTTCTTTGCTTTCCTTACAGACTTCCCAGGGGTTAATCAGTCGGCCATGGCGTTGATTATGATTCCAACTTCGCTTTGACCTGAACGTCAAATTTGGCTTCAAACCAATCCTTCTTATAATCCAAGTTCCAAAGTTCAATAGCGCAGCTATCATTAGGCTGCGAGGGATGGAGCCATAAGCTTAGCTCTGAATGAGCGGCGTCATACTCGCAGCGGATCCGGTCGATGGCGCCGATTCTGCGTCGATCTAACGAAGTTGCAATGCGTAAGATGGCGCTCATCTGCTCCACCTGTTGACGATGATGCTTACTAGGAAGGCTGCGATAGGGGTCGTGCTTTTTCTTCGGAAAACTCTTGCGGTGGTAGCGGGCGATGTTGGCGATGACTTCAATGTCCGTTTCTGCAAAGCCCAATAACTCTCCATTGCGGATCAGGTAATAGGAATGCTTGTGATGGGCTGAATGGCTGACAAAGTGGCCGCAATTGTGCAGCATGGCGGCGGCCCAGAGCAATTCCCGCGATTCTTCGTCGCTTTTATGGAGGATGCCGCGGGTTTGGTCAAATAAGCTCAGGGCGAATCCAGCCACCCGTTCACAGTGGGAAAAGTCAACCTGGTACTTGCGGGCTGTTTTGATCACACTACGCTGACGAACGGAGCCCTGATATTGCATCCGGTCTTCGATTAGACCGTGGGTCAGCATCCAATCCACCACCACCCCTTCCCGCAGCGCCCGTTCGCAGATGGTGAGGGTGTCAATCTCTAAAAGTTTCATGGCTTCCAGGAGAATGACCGAGCCTGCGACGATGATTTCCGCCCGTCGGGCTGACATCTCAGGGATGGCTAACCGCTCAGTGTATGTCATGCGCCGCAGCCGATTCACTAGAGCCTGCAACTCCTTGAGGGTGAACTGATAGCCATTCAGGGGCTCGGGAGCAATGCCTAGCTTTTCCTGGGCGATTAAGGCGGCGAGGCGTTCGATCGTGCCAGAGGTGCCGACTAAACTGAGCGACTCGCCCGGTTGAAGATAAGACTTCAACTCATCGACTGGCGGCTCCAACATCCCGCGGACGTAGGCTCTGAGGTACTGAAACTCCAGATCGCTGACCGGGTTGGTGGTGATGTATTTGGCGGTTAGCCGCACCGCACCGACCTTGGTGCTGCTGAGAGATCGGTGGGGTTGTCCCGTTCCCAGAATTAATTCTGTGGAGCCGCCGCCAATGTCGATAATGGCGTGGGGGCGGCCCTGAAACTCCATCCCGGACAACACCCCTAAATAAATCCGACGGGCTTCTTCTGGACCCGAAATCAAGTTAACTGAAAGTCCGACTTCAGTTTTGATTTGTTCCAGAAACGCTGTGCCATTGGAGGCTTCTCGAACCGCACTGGTGGCCACCGCCACGATGTCTTCTGCATTGAGGCTGATGGCGATTTGTTGGCAGCGCTTGAGGGCGGCGACGCCTCGGTCCATAGCATCCTGTGTCAAACAGCTAGTTTTCTCACAAAAGTCGCCCAGCCGCACCGTTTCCTTTTGGCGGTCAATGATGGTGAACGCGGGGATTGAGGGCTGAATTTTAGCCACCACCATGTGGATGGAGTTTGTCCCAACATCGATGGCCGCTAAGATGCGATCGCGCTCAATCGAGCGAGTGGGAAATTTGAGGAAGTAGTCTTCAGGGAAGTGTGTATTTTGACTTCGATGGGCGGTTTCAACCATGTCTTTGCCCAGAGAATTACTGTTTCAAATTCTACAAGGCAAGGGGCATTTAATTGGAAAAAAGCTGGACTTTTACAAGTATTTCATCTTATTTAAAATCATTAAGCTTAGCGGAGAATTAGCCGATCAACTCGAGTAAGAAACTGGGCGATCAACGCCAGTGGAAAATTTTCCCTAAGACGGAAAAATCAGCCGGAAAAAACAGGCGATGGGCGTCAGAATCCCTTTCCCGGCTAACGTGCGCCATTCTTTCTTTATTCCCTGGCGCAGGTTTCCGGCTTCAATGATTGGCTAGAAAGGATTGCTAGAAAGGATGCGCTGTGCGCCACGGTTAAAAAAATACTTGCGAAACAGACTTTCTAAGGGACGACGCCCGCAGGTAAGTTCTGCACATACTGCGCGATCGCACCTGGATGTGTCAGCCAAATAATATCGGAGCCTTGAATGGTGTACTGGGCGATATACTTAAGGGCGCGGCGGAGATGCTTGAGGCGGAAGGGCTGTCCGACAATATACGGGTGAAGGGCGATACCGAATACCAACGATTGATGCTGAGCTTGATCTCGCATTTCATCAAAATTGTCAATGATCATGTCGGCGAATTCAGCAGCGCTAGCCCCCCTGACTCCGATGGTGGGAATGTCATTGATTTCCTGTGGGTAGGGAATCGAGAGAATTCGTCCAGACTGAGTTTTAAACCAGATGGGTTGATCATCACAGCACCAGTCGAGTAGATACTGATACCCCGCGGCCTGAAGTAAATCGGGGGTTTGTCGGCTTTCCGCGATCCAAGGCCCCAGCCAACCGGTGGGGGGCTTTTTTTCGTAGTGGGTGATGATCTTGGTGGTTTCTTCGATCAAAATTCGCTCTTTCTCTTCTGAGAGCGCCCCCTGTTGCTCTGAATTTGTGCGGCCATGGGCAATGATTTCATCACCGCGGTTGCGAAACCCGTCGATGACTTCTGGACAGTAGTCATAGATTTCAGAATTTACCAGCAAAGCCACCGGGAAATGGAGATCGTCAAAAAGCTCCAGCAGCCGCCATACCCCGACCCGATTACCATAGTCCCGCCAAGCGTAATTCAACACATCGGGCTGGGAAAGGCTAGGAACCAGTTTGGCCCCAAGCCCTTCCCCAAATGCAAAGTGCTCTAAATTTAACGCAATGTAAACAGCCAACCTTTTAGAGTCAGGCCAACAATAATCAGGACGATTAACAATGGGAGAATACTGGTAGCGACCGTGATGTGACAGCATAGGTAATGATCAATCCCTAGGATTGTGGACAACCTTAACAAATACCTAAGCAGAGTTTAACGATTGAGAGTTAAGTCTGGCCAAAAAATGGGTATAGGTTTGTAGAGTATATGGATTACTTCGTCAGGGGATCTACGTAAGTCAGAAGATGTTGACGATGCTTAACGTGCAAATCTCAGCGCCGATTTGAAAATGCCCAACCCAAAGACTAATGGCCAATCGAGCATCATTCTAGAGCCCGGGATGCTTTGGCTGTCCATCACGCAACGAACTCAGCATGCTCTCCAGTGTGGTGCTCTCAAGTCTATCGAAACGGAGCATGAATTTGTCGAACACGATGGGGTTCAGTTTTTGGTGCGAATCCTAGCAAATCTAGTGCGCAAAGAGCAGATTAAACAGTTACAGGCGCAGAAACAGGCGGTTTCCAACAAAGAGTTCAATCCTTTTTTGCCCTATGAGACGGACCTTTTTGTGATTGATTTGTCCGATACCCACCTGTGCCTTCTGAACAAGTTCAATGTTGTTGATCACCACATTCTGATGATTACTCGCGCTTTTGAGGCGCAGGACACTTGGCTGACGCTCAATGATTTTGAAGCGTTGGGGGTTTGTCTGGCGGAAGTGGATGGGATGGCTTTCTACAATGGCGGTAAAATTGCGGGCGCCAGTCAAAGACATAAGCATTTGCAACTGGTTCCCCTGCCGATGACGCCAATGGGGGCTAGGATCCCCATTGAGCCGTTAATTGAGTCAGCCCAATTCAACGGCGGGGTGGGGGACAACCCTGAATTGCCCTTCAAGCATGCGATCGCTCGACTCGATACAATCTGGCGAAATACACCGCAAGAAATCGCCGAGGCAATGCTGGAAATCTATCGCACTTTATTACAAGCGGTCGGTTTCCACGATCCAGTCGGCCATTATGAGGGCCAACAATCGCATCCCTACAACCTGATTGCAACCCGGCAATGGATGATGATCGTGCCGCGATCGCAAGAAAGTTACCACAATATTTCCGTTAATTCCCTAGGATTCGCCGGGTCTCTCCTGGTGCGCAATAGCGAACAGATGCAGTTGCTCAAAGCCTTAGGGCCGATGAATTTGCTGAAGCAGGTCGCGCTTTAGGGTTTCTTTTCTAACTTCACCAGTGTGATTGGATTCAGTGGGGAAAAGCGGGTTAGGGAGGCGACAGATACGGAGCGGGAGAGTTGGACTTGGAGGAGGTGATGGCGCCATTGGGCTGGGGGTTGATGTTGGAGCCAGTTCCAGACTGCGGTGAGGTGTTCCAGGGTGGCGATCGCGAGCACCAGAATGCCGCCGGATTTTAGACGGGCGCTGCAGGTGTCTAGGATGGGTTGGAGGTGTCCGCCGCTGCCGCCGATGAAGATTCGGTCGGGGGCGGGGAGGCCGGTTAATGCGTCGGGGGCGCTGTCATGGATGGGGGTGATGTTGGCGACTTGGAACCGCTGAGAGTTTTGGCGAATTAGGGAAGCGCCGATGGCGGTTTTTTCGATGGCGAAGAGTTTTGATTGGGGATATAGCCGTCCGATTTCGATGCTGACGGATCCGGTGCCAGCGCCGATGTCCCAGATGGTTTGGGCGGGGCGTAGGGCGAGTTCTCCCAAAACCAGTAATCGCACTTCTCGCTTGGTGATTAGGCCTGGGCGGTCTTGAAAGCTTAAAAATAGGGAATCTGACAATCCAAAGGCGGGTAAATCATTGGGATCTAGCGCCGACAGTTCTGCTTTAGGCCGCGCCAGTAGAACCACGACGTTTAGGGGGTCGAATGTTTGGTCTAGTAATGTGTCAGGGGTAAATGATCGAACCCGTTCATCTGGCCCGCCCAAGTTTTCGCACACCCAAATTTGATGTTGTCTGGGCAGCTCCAGTTCTAGGAGGAGTTTTGCGATCGCATTGGGGCTATTTTTCCCGTCGGTAAGCACAACGATTTTGGCGGCGCCTTGTTTGAGCGCCTGGGTCAATCGGTCAAGGGAACGGCCATGGGAACTGATTAATCTAGCGTCTTGCCAGGGCATTTTGAGGCGACTGAAGGCCAGTTGGATGGCGCTGGTATGAGGGTGAAAGGTCAGGCATTCAGGGGCCAATTCTTCCACCAGCAAGCGGCCCACCCCAAAAAACAGCGGATCGCCTGAGGCTAGCACCACGATGGTCTCTGAATTTGCCTGGTCGAGTCGGTTGCGGAGTTTTTCAATCAGGGCTTTGAAACTGGTCAGCGCCCACTTTTCGGCGGGGTGATTAGGGAAATGGGCGAGAAGGCGATCGCTGCCCACCAGTAAGTTCGCCTGATCGACAATGGCTTGCACGGAAGTGGAAAGTCCGGCAACGCCATCTAGTCCAATGCCGACAACCTGAATGGGGGTGAGCATGATGGGGAGAGGGATTTAGGGTGAGGGCCAAACGGAAAAACGGAAATTATTAATACCCTGCACCCTATACCCTACACCTTGCCTTCACTAGCAACTTTGATCTTTTGATAAATCTCATTCCACGCCTTATTCCGCTGAGGAGGTTCGAGGGTGTCTAAGGGAGTGTTGGGAGTGTAAGCCGCCTGGTATTTCTCAATTTCTGTATCTTCGTAGGGACTGAAGGATATCGGTATCCAGAAAATGGTCAGTCCGTCTTTCCCTGCTGCATCTAAAAGCGGCGGCAGCTCATTCTCATGAATAAAGTCAGAGGCGATGAAGTCGATGCTAACAAGCAGGACGGCAACTTTTGCGGAATCCAAAGCCTGTTGAATTTCTTGCCTCCATTCCTGACCCGTTTCGATTCTGGTGTCATCCCAGACCTTAAGCTTGCCCTTTCGTTCGAGTGGCTTGAGCCAGACTTTGAGTTCGTCAAATAATGCTATGTCCTGATGGCTATAACTAATAAAAACTTGGTTGCGGAAAGTGGGCTGAGGGGAATTTTGTGACCTGGGGTTCGGGGTAATATCATCGATCAAGCTTGAAATATTGGCATTTAGGTAGGGGGGATTATCACATCCAACCGTGAGTTGTCCAAAGGCGAGACGCTCCTGAAGATTCTTGAATTTATAGAAGTGAGGCTCCTGCCTATCCTTACAAGTTTGACAGTTGCAGGGAACCAAAGTGTTCCATTTTAGGCGTTCGTAGGTGGCATGAATCTGGTCGAGTTCATGGCGAACAGTGGTAAGGAGGTCTCGTCTACGATTGCCGGAAACCCGAATGCGAATTTCTTTGCGATGGTAGAGTTCTTGTACTTCAGCCCGGGAGCCTTCCTTGCTGAGTACAACGCCGGTTTTCCAGACACAGGTTTGTTTTTCGATCCAGGGATGCATCTCGACAATAAAGCGGGTGAGGATGCCCTTGGGCATAAACTCATAGGCGTAACGCAGACGTAGATTATCAGCTTCGTCCCAGGTGTAGTCGGGTTGGTTGGGGCTGAGGAGTTGAGGTGCGATATAAGTGTTGGAGCTACCAGGAATTTCATAGCAGAGTTTAAAGTTCATCATCAGCCGCAATAGTTCAGGTTGCATCGTGGCGTATTTGTCTTCCTGCCAGATGGAGGCAAGGTCATCCCGGTCAAATTTGCCCAGGTTTTGAATCACTTGGCGATTATCCAGAACTTTGTAAACGGCGTCAGTACCCCAGGTGGGTTTAAGGATGACGGTTTTGCGCAGAAGGTCATCATCTTGAAAATGGAGACAGACGCCAAGGTCATGCAAATACCCACTAAGTTGGAGTTTGTCTTCGAGGCGAGTAAATCCATTTTCCTCACAGAGATTAAGGTATTTCTCTAAAGTAATGTGGTTGTGGAGATCGGCTTCCAGGGCTTTGCGGACTTTCACCCAGGTTTTGGGTAATTCCGTCCCAACATGGGGAAGGCTGCTGATGTAGTGCTGAATCGCATCCTTAATTGCTGTTAGACCTCGATTGGTGGCAAGGTTGGTGGCAAGCGTTTCTTTCAAGTTAGTGAATTCGCCCCGGAGTTGCCGTTCATTGATTTCTCGCTTCCGGTCTTGCTTTTCATTTTTAACGATCAAGATTGGGCTGGTTTCACTCAGCAGATCCACCACATTTAACCAATAGAAAAAGTCAGTGTCTTCTTTTCGGCTATCGGCCACCAAAATGTATAGAGAACGTTTGGTCAGGAAAAATTGATGGGTAGCATGGTAGATTTCTTGTCCGCCAAAATCCCAAATATT
>JASJDH010000164.1 GCA_030065175.1 Leptolyngbyaceae cyanobacterium MO_188.B28
AGGTGATCATGTCGCAGAGTAAAGGAAACATTACCTTTAAAGATGTTCAGGGGGATATCAGCGGCATTGCGGCAGCCGGAGAAACTCAGACCTTTACGGGGTCGATTCTGGGGGATATCAGCGGTATAGTCGCGAATACGATCAATCAATTACCGGTTTCCCCGGATCCCAGCCATCCAGGAGCCAGGGAACTTTTGTCTCAGCTCCAGGGGTTGATCGAATCGGAGGAAGCGCTGAGCGAGGACGATAAAGCTCTGGCCCTGGAGCAGGTGAACGTACTGGCTGAGGCGGCGCAAAAGCCAGAGGAAGGGGCGCTGAAAAGGGCGGCCAAAACCTCAATGTTGGTTCTGAAGGGACTCGTTGCGGGCTTACCTGATGTTACTGAGTTTGCCAGTGCGGTGAGGGACCTCCTGACGACGCTTGGTGGGTTGCTTTGCTGGGTGTAACCATGGTCCTGGCTGTTTTAAGACTCCCATTTCTGACGCCAAAGCTCTGTGTTGGCTCATGAATTATGGTCCCATCCGCAACTGAGCAGCGTTGTCGGTTGCATCCAGGTAGAGGCGTCGGTTGAAAGGAGCATTACTCCATTGCATCCAATCGGTGGGCGGTTGCTCCCCCTGATTCGGGTCGCCCGTGTACAAGAAGTTGCGAAAGAAAACCCCCATCTGCTGGGCTAGCTCCACCCGGCCTGGTTCATTCGCTTGGGAAAACCCGACGGCTTGAATTAGGTCCTCATCACTCTCTGATTCAAAGGTCTGTCGCCAGAAGGGGAGATCTACGCCATGGGTAGCTCCCAGAATGGTATTAAATGGGGCTGGCTGACGCTTCCAACGAAACTGGTAGGCAAAGATGGGGACATGGGGTTGAACTGCGTTTGCGCCTCGATCGACCAATTGTCGAGTGGCGATGGAACTGGCCCATCTTTGGTTTCTTTCGTATCGCCGAGCGGTCCACCCATTGGGCAGAATGAAGTCAACGGTTGGGACGCCAATGCCCGGAAGCGGTTGGGTTGGGTGGTCGGGATCAAACTGGGTGAACAAGGTATTAAACTGCTCACGGGAAGGTAGTCCCTGCCACTGCTGAGTCGCTTCATCGGGGGACACCCAAAGGAGCACCATAAAATATTTAGACTCTTGCTGTGTTGCGCCGATGAGCACAGGAACCTGCACAAAGTCGCCGTTCTTCAAGGCTTGTTCTTGAGAGATTAGGGGCTGCACCTCGCCGTCGCTGGTTGGCAAAAACTGAAAGAAGTTGCTCACCCCCGGTGGCAGTGGCCGTAACTCACCGCACTGATCCGGCCACTCAGCCGCGCGAGCTTGATTGACCAGACAAAGCAAAGTTACGGGTTTGATGCTGCGCAGGATTGAGCCTGATTCACCCTTCAGGTGGAGCTGGGTTGCGCGAAAGTTGGCTGCGAGGAAAGAAAGGGCCGAGTCATTTTGGTAGAGGTAATGGGCGAGGAGACGGCGAGAGGTCTCGTAGTTTTGCTCGACGGTAAAGATTTGGTTACCCAGGGGGCCGCTTTGGATGATGGCCCGGTGGAACAGGTTGCGCCCTTGAGCGGCGGGGGAGGTGAGCAAGGCCCAGGTATACCCTGCACCGGCGGAATATCCGCCAAGGGTGACTTGGTTGGGGTCTCCGCCAAAGGCGGGGGCGTTCTGCTGAACCCATTCCAGAAGTTTCAACATGTCCAGCATGGAAAAGTTGCCGGAGTCGCCGAGGGGGTCGCCGGTTTCCAGGCCAGGGGCGCGCAGTTGGCTGAACAGGCCCAGCCGGTAGTTGAAGCTAATGGTCACGGCGTTGTGGGCTGCGGCTAGATGGGCGAGGTCGTGTCCGGTCCCCAGCACGTTGCCGCCGCCATGAATGTCTACATAGATAGGCAGATCTGTTTCACTGGTTTGGGGCCTCCAAACGTTGGCGTAGCGGCAGTCTTCGTCTCCGTGGATCTGTCCGTCTAAATCGAAGGCTTGACGTACAGGAATCTGGAGACATGGAGGTTTACGGGTCTTTGTATCAAGCACGACGCTCCAGGGTTCTGGCGGATGGGGGGCGGCCCAGCGCATGGCGGTTTTCTCGGCTTCGGTGGCTGGATTTTTGACGTAGGGGATGCCTAGCCATGCGTAGACGGGTACGGTTTGTTCATCCAGGGTAGTGATGGTGCGGAGGATGCCGTCGATGGAGCCTTGGGCGGTGTCGACCTGGGGGGTGTTGGCCCATTCAAGTTCAGGTTCAGGCGCCCCTGCTAAGGGGAGAGCTGCAAGGGTTGAAAGAGTGGGTCTGAAAATGCCGATTAATGGGACAGCAATAGACACAGATAGTGCGATCGCGACTGAGATGGCGCGATATTTGTGTTGAAGAAATGGGGAGTTCATGAGGTGTTAACCGTTTGTGGTTTCATTATGGGGATTCGCTTTTAGTTAAGCTAAGAGGAATAGAAGTAGTGGCTCGCATAGATGAATCGAAAAGATTATGAATCTTTACTGTGGCCATTCGGGTGTCTCGCCTTTGTAGGTGATGACGAGCAGAATATCCTCGATCGCCTCATCTCTGAATTTCTGTTGCATCACCTCGGTGTTGGACAAGGTCAGGGTCCACTCGCCAATGGGGGGTTCGCCAATCATGAGGGTCCAAGAGCCAGTGCCTCGACGGGTACTGATGAGGCCATCAAGGGATTCGCCGTCGCCGCCAAATTCTCCGTCGCCACCATCGGGTTTGAATTTGAGGGTGGTCGGGACTTCTGCAGTTTCACCGTCGCGGCGGGCGAAGTAGAGCAGGACGTGCTCGATCTTCAGGTTGCTCAGGTTGGGTGGGAAGTCTTCGCGCCGGGTGCGGAAGTGGACGGTCATGGGGGCGTCGGGAGCCGGGTTGTGCAGGTCGTACCAGGCGTCGGCGAACTGGTTCTTGAAGCTGAAGGGGCGGTCGCCGCTGAGGGTGCGATCGAGTTCCTGAATTACCTGTTTGCGGTAGTCGTAGCTGTCGAGGGCGGTGTATTCGAGGGTGATCAAAATATCGGCGATGGTGCTGTAGTCGAAGGGATTGGCGGGTTTGGGTAGGCGGAATTCCCACTGACCATCGACGCCGAGGCTTTCGAATGGCAGCAGCATTTCGGACTGGGTTTCGAGTTCGAACAGGCCGGTGGCGTTTTGGGGGGAGGTGAGGGCGACGGATTCGGGGGTGCGGGTGACATTGCGGGTCTGGAAGATGCCGTTGCTGTTGACGACGACGCGGGAGACGCCGATGTTGGAGAGGGTGGCTTTGATGCCTTCGGTGGGAGGGATCAGGGCGATAACGGAGGTGCGGACGCGTTTGATCAGTCGCAGGTAGTGGCCGGGGAAGTCGCGATCGAACATGGCCATGGGGGTGGCGAAGGGGAGTACGCCGGTTTCTTTGAATTGTTGGAATTCGAAGGGGGCGGTGCGGGCGAGGGAGATGGTTTTGGTGAGTTGGAGTTTGCGTTTTTCGGTTTCGAGGCGGTATTGGTCGAGTTTGTAGATGTCGGCGAGAAGGCGGGCGGTGCCGGTGAGTCCATGGCGATCGACGGTGTCTTCGGTGGCGCCGCCCATGGGGTTTTCGGAGGGGACTTCCCAATAGTCGGCCTGGATGAAAGCGGGGGGCGGTTCCTGGCGTTCGAAGGCGAGTTGGGATTGGGCTAGTTTGGCCATGGCAGTGGCCTGTTGTAAGAAGTAGCTGTAGATGCCTTCGAGGATGGTGTTCATCCAGTCGTAGAGTTCGGCGTTGGTTTCTTTGGTGTTGAGGAATTCGAGGATGTCTTGGGCATGTTCCACCTGGATTTCGGAGATTTTGCGTTCTTGTTCGACGATTTTGACGCCGTCATTGGCGATTTTGATTTGTTGATCGCTGATGCGGATAGATTGCTGGGCGAGATCCCTTTGTAGTCGCCACTCGTTTTCCCGGTATTCTTGAGCTGCAAATATTTGAAATATCTGCGCATATGTTGACATTGTCTGCCCTGCCGATGAGAAGGCTTGACCTGTTGCGTTCAGTGCGTCTTCGAGTTTGAAGCCTGACGAGGCGAATAATATTGCTGCAGAACCCACGTAATTCGCTGAAGCAAGAGCATAAAAGCCTACTGTCCAATATAAGTAATTAATTGCTGATTCTTCGTGCTTGCTCCTTCCTTCATTCAGCCAATCCTCATAATACTGAAACTGGATTTCAGCGCTTTCCTGCTGAAGTTCTGCAAGGTCAACCTCATCCTCGGCTTGACGGACACGCAAGGTTTGGAGTTTAACACCAGCACGAGCTAACTGGGCATCTTGACGAGCTTTTAGCAAGCTATAACGCTCTGCCTCTGTCTTCTCCAGAGCAGCCAAGAAGGCGGCTTCCATTTGAGCGGCAATATTGGCCAGTTGTTTAGACCGTTCAATCAGAAATTCGTAGCGATAGGGAACAGGAGGTGCGGTAATGCGGGTAGGCAGTACCAGTTGCCCTCCAGCCCCGATGGAAGTTAAGGCACTGCGAAGATCAGTGGGTGCAGCGTAGGCTTCGACTTGACGCTTGACTCCAGCAATGTTGCGACAGGTGCGAATTTTTTCCAGGTTATTGGCTGGGTGGAACCCAAGAATTTGGAAAATTGGGTTGGGTGGAGTAATGAAGCCGTCGATAATTTCGAGAAATTCTGCAGTCAGGTCAAGCATACTGAAGGTTTGAAAAGCTCTGCTTGCTTGTTCGACCCTTGTTGCTAACTGCACAACATTTTTCTCAAGGCTAGCGTTACTTAACAACCGTTGGGAGGTTTGAGGCGCACTGCTACTTCTTGTTGACAGTGAAGTATAGCCCCTCGAAACTAATGGTTGATTGTCGTTAGGTTGGCGACTCCTCAATTGATCTGAAATAGTAGATAAGCTAAGCAACTCAGGAACTAAGTCTAGGCTAGTGTCGTAGAGCCTTCTGGCATTGGGTAAGCTTTCAGCCGTATCGCGGGTAAATTCGGCATCACCGTAGGCCAACAAACAACGAATGATGGCACTGATGGTGAAAGCCGTGTATGCGTTGGTGCGAATGGAAGCAATACGATGAACATCTAGGGGGTCAAGCAACCAGTTGTAGTCTAAAGAAATATCAGCCCCATATTGTTCAGTTTCAAGCCCATAGTAGATTTTCCTCTCATCTTCTTCACTCTCATCTTCTTCACATGTATTTGGATTGTCGGCAGTAGAGTAATCGTATACAGTTCTCAACCAATCTAAAGCAGCAGTATATTCACCTGCTCTTTGGAGTTGTAGAGCTATGGCAGTAGGCACGAAATAAAACGCTTCTTCAAGATAGATAATATTATGAGGTAAGACACCATTACCTAAATCGTTATATTCGAAGAACTGCCTGACCCTTCTCTTTCGTTCTTGCAAATCTGGGCATGGCACTTGACTCAAAACGTCAGACGAACCTGGATGAAATGAAAATGGCTTATCAAAAGTAGCCTCAGTCCTAAAGTGCTCTTCAAGTATTCCCTCATTTGTCAATAATAAAAAGCTTCTAAATGACCTTGAACCCCAAATTCCTTTTGAATAAGCTATATTCAAGTAGCTTAAGTTATCAGGAAATTCATCCTCAATCAGGCTCCCACATGTAGTCGAAATTCTATTAGCCTTGATTTGGTCTAAAAATTGATCTGAACACTCTGATCCATCCTTTGCAATACGCAAATAGATTTTCAACTTATGTCCATTTAGCAGATGTTGTAGAAGCCCTCCAAGCTCCCCCATTTGTATATTGCAGGGCATTTTCTTGGCCCAAGAATCCAAAATTTTCCAGTCTCCATATACCTCATCAAGATAATCAGATTCTTCAACTTCGTTGACGAACCACCAAATTGCTCTAGACTTTTCTAGGTAATCATAATTTGTATTGATTAATACAGAATACAATGCCAGATAGAGATTTGAGTCTGTTGAATCAGCAAAGTCATTCTCATGAATACAAATATCAGTAAGATCTCGCCCTAGAAATTCTCTAAGCCATTTATTCAAATCATCGAAACTGTTGATCTGGTTAATTCGTTCTTCAGGTGGAGGATTTGAGAAATCTCCAGGTTCATTATTGACTTGTATAAATTTATAGAAATAACTGATTTCTCCTGTTGGAATGGGTGAAAAGAATGTATATATTCGAGGCAAAGATGCAAAATTTAATGTCAAGGCTCCTCGAAACCAAATTCCATTTACATCTTCATGTAAATCTCGCCAGACTCCATCATCAAGGGCTCCAAAAATTCGGTAATCCAAGTTTTTTCCAGTACTGGTTCCACATATTAGGCAGAAGCTATCTGTCTCTACTTCAACCATTGATAAAAGGCTAGTGAAGATAGCTCCTCTAGTTTGACCGACCAAAAGCTCCCAAGAGTCTTCTTGCCAACCGCTTCCATCTTTATTGAGATGATTTGCATAGATTCTGGTGTAAGTATCACTACAACGGATGGCCAAGTGAGGAGGTCGATTGGTTTGTCGGCTTTGCTTAACTACAACCTCAAAATTCTTTGACTCTTCTGGTGGATCAAGAATAGTTAACTCGTTGTTCCACCGATTGGTTGTCAAATTCTCTAAGTCATATTTTAGGCAGATTAATTCTTTGGTTTGTTTCTCCTCTCGAATAGCAAAGAGAAAAACGTAACTTTCATTTGGAGCAAGTTCGTATGGGACTGCCCCAACAATACTAATCACTTTGTTTAGTTGGGGTACGGCTTGCCAGACGGTCTGGGCATGAGTTGATTCTCGATTGGCATGATCATAAGTTGACCAATATACTTTTTTCGTTAGCCTGCTAAGGCTGAACATATAGAAGAACGGCTGTTTATCTTCAACGCTTGCGACGCGTGTATCAGCGACACATGTTACCTGCACTGATAAGCTACCCACATCGTTGAAATATTCGGTGTAAGTTTCAGCAAGGTCTAGTGCTCCTTGTGGTGTCAGCCTGCGGTTATTCCTCAGAGATTTCAGTAAGTCTCTAAATGCCGGGGTTTTCTGTCGTCGCAGGCTGGGCAGTAGAACAGTTTCTGGGTAGAGAAGAACTCCTACTGCTGCTTTGAAGGTTTCGTAGGAGCCAATCCACTGCCACTCAATGTCGAGGTTTTCAGTATGGGTTAAAGACAGATTGAGGGTGTCGTCGAGTTGACCGGTGCGGAGGGAGAAGATTAGCTTTTGCAGGGTGGTGAGGGCCTGGGAAATGCGGGTAGTTTTCTGGCAGCTGTCGGTTTGGCAATCGATGAGGAGACGATCTGAGAGATACTTGGCTTTGCTAGAGAGGTCTTCACCTGTTCCAGCTGCGTTTACCAGAGCATCGCGCAAAATAGGCAAGGTGGATGCTTCGCAGCTATCCACGACATCAGCCATGGCAGCGGTGGTGGTCTTTTCTTGGGCGATGCGGGTGCTGAGGGTATCCCGCCAATCACGGCGAGCAGACCAGAGAGCACGGACCTCACGGATGCCGTTGGGTTCGGTGTCGGATAGTTGGAAGTAATCGGGGCTGAGGATGATTTGGCTGTCTTTTTCTTCTGCACGCCACTGGGCGAAGGTGCGGCGTTTTTTAACGCGGACGAGGATAGAGCAAACTTCATCCCATTCATCGGTACTGAGGGTATCTGCCGCTAAAAGTTCATGGGTATGGATCAGGGTTTGCAACTCACCCATGGTGAGATTGAGTTGGGCCAGGCGAGAGGCAAGATTCTCTAAACCCTGATCATGATCTTTAGCTGACTTAATCAAACTTGCTAAAGAGGTGCCCAAGGAATAAGCAATAGCAGCATTAAATTTTGCAACTTTTCCTACTATGGTTAATCGGTGATTGACTGAATCAGCAACGTAAATAACGCCTGCACGGTCAACAGAAATACCTCTAGGACGGTTAAACGATGATTCTTCTGGGCCACATGTAGTGATAGATTCAATCAGTTTATGCGTGGCATCAAATATCAGGATTCGATCATTATAGGTATCGCTAACGTAAATATTGCCCGAATTGTCTACATCCACTCCAGCTGGCAAATTAAATCCTCCATCTCCGTTCCCCTGAATACTCTGTGATGGGTCTCCAGAAGAGTTAAGGATTTGAATTCGGTTGTTGCCTGTGTCAGCAACATAAACATTTCCAGCACTATCTAAAGCGATTCTACTGGGTGAATCAAAAGGCTTGCTAGTCGGCCCAAGGCTGCTCCAAATAATTTTATGTTTGGAGTCAAACTTTTGGACTCGATTGTTTTCCCTATCAGCAACATAGATATTGCCATCACCATCAATAGCTACGTCGGTTGGATTGTTAAAATGATCGTTATCTTCGCCTTTGGCAGACCAGACAACACTAGTTCCACTTGGATCTAGTTTGACAATGCGGTGATTCACGGTGTCGGCGACATATACATTGCCTTGATTATCAGAAGCTAAGCTAGTTGGATTATTAAAGGGTTTATTTGCAGGTCCTTGACTGCTCCAAATAAAAGTTCCCCTGGAATTAAACTTTTGTATTCTATTATTTCTTGTGTCAGCAGCCAGAATATTCCCTTGAAAATCTATGGCTACTCCCATCAAATATTTGAACTGCGAATTTCCTTCACCTTCACATCCCAGCGTCCAGTTGGGTTTTAGTCTTTGAATCCGTTTATTATAAGTGTCTGCAATATAAATTGTTCCTGAACGATCGACTGTCAGAGCGAAAGGATACTCTAATTGGCCTTCTAAATTCCCTTGAACACCCCATTGATAAATGAAATTTCCCTCTGTATTGAATTTCTGTATTCGATGGTTATTGGTATCTGCAACGTAGATATAGTCATCAAAACTTATCCAAATACCTCTAGGCCGATTGAATTGCCCCGCACCGTCAACGGTCTGTGAATTACCCCAAACTGTGAAATTGCCTTCAGTGTCAAGCTTTTGAATACGATGATTCAAAGCATCAGCAATATAGACATTGCCCAAGCTATCGACAGCTATTCCGTGAGGATTCCGAAATTCTCCTACGGCTCCTCCCGGTCTTGGTCCACCCCAAACTTGGGCATTTCCTTCACGATCTATTTTCTGGATGCGATGATTGCCAGTATCTGCGATGTAGAGATCGCCTTGATTATTGATCGCGACCCCAGAAGGAAGATCAAACTGTCCTGGCTCTATTCCGGGCTCTGGGCCTCCCCAAGCAACAAAATTACCAGAGGAATCCAGTTTCTGAATTCGATTATTTTCACGATCCGCGATGAAAATATCACCCTGATCTCCTACGGCAATACCTCTGGGGCTGCGTAGCATCCCTAGTCCAGAGCCTCCATTCCCAAGACTATCCAGCAGTTGCCCAGTTGGATCAAGCTTCAAGATTTGATGGTTGCTGTTGTCAGAAACAAAAATGTTGCCATGCTTATCTATTGCTATTCCATATGACCTAATGGGGGAGAGGAGCTGACCAAATAGCGAGCAGGATTTTTCTTCTTCAAGAATCGTCTGAAGATTTCTTTGCTGTTGACTTAGTTCTAGTTTTCTTCTGTCTAGAAGGACTTTAGGCTGACTATGCGGAGTACAATCTTTAAGGTCATGATCGGTAATAACATCGGGGTCGATTGAAGATTGACGACTCATTTTTCGGAGAGAAGACTGCCACTGTTGTCGTGCCTCCATTGAGGCTCGCCACTTAGTCAATTTGGCCTTAAGCAATCGCCAATATTCAAAGTTTTGTTCTTGCCTATGCCATTGCTCATAAAGAAATTTGACCTTATTGGACTGAGTCAAAATCCTGTAGAGTTCAGCCCATTCACTATCTGTAGGTTTAGTCTCTAGAGAAGACTGTCCATTTTTGAGTTTAATTTCTATCAAACGGTCAAAGTCCTCAAGGGTCATGCACAGAACCTCTGAGATTTCCTGCTTCGTCTGCTCGGTATTCCCTTCAGCCAGTTGCTGATTCAGCCACTCAACATAGGTAGACCATTGCGAATTCCCTTGGGGTGGTTCTCCAAAAGCTTGCCTGAGCATGGCTTCAAAGCCACCATCCTCACGTTCAAACTGTAGGCTTTGATAGGTTTGCTCTAGCTCAGCCCTGCGTACGCGCCAAAAGGCAATGGCTTGATTTCCAATTTCAGGTTCAGGTAAGTCGGTAAGTTTAAGAACATCCGGATCAATTAATTGATGCGTCCTAGTAGGCCAGTCACCTTCTTGTGGCTGGTGTAGAGAAATCCAAAAATGATTGGGTTCTAATTTGATTTGCCTATTTTGCTCTTCTGCCACCCATCTGGTGTAGAGATTTCGCTGTTTCCAAGCCTGCGTCAAGATTGAGTTGACTTCTGACCAGTCTTCCCAGGTTTCGCTATTAATAGGGGTGTCACTGGCTGCTATTTTTGCTTGATACGTTGCTCTAAGCTCCATCAAGCGAATAAACCTTTCAATCGTTAGTCCTATTTGGTCTAATTTAGACTTCGTTAAGTCAAGGTTTTTCCCAATCTTGATTTGTCTAAAGAGAGGCTCTAAATCCTTTATCTGGGAAGATAGTATTTGAGTGATTAAATAATCCAAGCCTCTTTGAGGATTATCAAAGTCCTGACTATTATCTCGCAGCAATTTATCAAGGTCTTCTCGACGATTTACCCAGAGGGAAAAAGCAGGATTACTGAGTTCCGGATTGCGAAAATCATCTGGACCGATCAAGTCAGGATCAATGATGGGCAATACTCCTCGACTGTAGGGATCGCTGGACCAGTCTTGTTGTTGCCACAGGGTACGGAGGTATTCTAGTCTCCAAACTAAGAAATTAGGGATGAGTGATATTTCTGCAGAACCATTACGACATTTTTCGACGCTGATTTTGAGTATTCCAGAAATACCACTATTTGATTCCTCAGATATTTGGATTCGATAATGTTTTGTGCCCTCATCAACGATCCTTGATATCTCTCCTGAAGCCACCTTATGCTCTTTAGCTTCGTCGCTGAAAATCTGAGCAATGACCTTCATCGAAGTTTTATGGATAAAAATATAAATATTTCCATGCTGATCAGTGTTCTTTTTCCAGACAGCATTAGAAAACTTCCAACTTGCAATTTGATCAGCGCTATCTATTAACTTGAATCCTCGAGAAAGAGGATCTCTAGTTGAATCTTGCAATCCAAATAACTTCTCAAGGATTTGCTCATTAATCGTGCTAGGAGTCAGATAGAGCTCACTCAAATGAACGGGACAGATGCCAAGCTTGTCAGCAAGAGACTTTCGTCCTTCTTCAGTGGCTAGCTTGACAAGGCGAAGGTCGTCATAGGACGTTCCGAATTGATTCAAGAGGACTTTATAGGCATCAAATAAATAAGCTTTTTCTTGTCTTTCAAACTCATTCAACTGTTCTTCAGGAACCAAACCACCGTCTATGAGATCTGCCAGATAACTCCTCAAGACTTCAACACAAATTCTGACCTGGCGAACTTTCCCGTCAACCTCATCAACTGACATCTCATCAAAGGGTTGGCGAAAGCTTAATTTTAGGCCGTCTATCGGGTTGGCAGGAAGATTTGACCCGGTAAACTCCACATGCGCCTTGGTATATTCCAGCAGGCAGGCGAGGTAGGCGAGGGGGCTGACGGCGGTGGCGCGTTCATCGTATTCAGGTTCGTCAGAGAATAAAGCGACACGGTCACCCTGCACCAGGGGAGCCAGGGCGCGATGGTTCGCTTCAGCGACGCGGGCTTCGGTGACCACATTGGCCAGGTAAGCGCTCACTGCTACAGACTTGGCCTGAATCATCTCTGCGTTTTTGGCCTCAATGCCAGCGGCCTGGGCCTGTTTCATGAACTGGTGCTTGGGCAGGCGGCCAATCTCCGCGGTGCTGTGGAGCCCCGCGTCGATTAGCTGGTCATTCACCTGCAGGTCATCGGAAATCAGGTTAAAGTCGGCATGGGCCTCAATGCGCTGCGCCACCTGCTGCTCCTCGGGCAACAGCTCCGCCAGGTCAGGAATGCCCCCGTAACGACGCACCTGATCCAGGGATTCAATGCCCTGCTCTTTGAGCTTGTCGAGAAAGCCCTCAGGGAGTTCACCATCCCCGAGATGGTGCTCAGTTGCCAGCGTTTTGATGAGGAGTTGCTGATTAGCCATGGTTCTCGTCCTTGTAGAGGTATTCAGTTGTCGCAGCAGATGGGAAATCGAAGCGGTGGGTTGAGTGTGATGGGGAGCTGGCCTGGGGTGAAAACGCTGAAGTCAGCTCCCCTGGGTGTTAAGCAACCGGCGTGGGTTGGGGATGCAACAGCTCATCGATAATGGCCTGCACCTTGGGGTTGGAGTGAGTCGGTACCGAACAGAAGCGACTGTTAAGTAAGCCGGTGGCAATGGTTTTCGCCTCAGCTTTGATGGCGGGCGGATCGAACTTGCCGTACTTGTAGACCCACATGGTGTAGAGGGCGGCCCAGGCGTGACCGCTGCCGTTTTCTAACTGAGGATCCATGTTGCTGGCCCCGTTGCAACTGGTGTGGCCCGGATCGCTGGGTTCACTGTGGCGGCCTTCGTGAACCAGCAGATATAGAGGACTCACGTAGGGATACAGGGTCGGATTGGCAAAGGGTTGTTTGCAGGCGTTAGGATTGCTGGGGGCGCCGCTGGCGCGACCATCCCAGACGCTGAAATTTCGATTCAAGGAAACCTGGGCGCCGCCGCCCGTGTTGTTGCGACAATCCAGTCGCAGGTTGAGGGTGTGGATGTAGGTTTTGACGTGGTCGTAGATGGTTTTGCCGCTGGTAAACGGTAAGGGTTCGGAAAAGGCCTGGTGGCGCAGAACGTCGAGCTTAGCGTAGGCGACCAGTTTGGAAGGATCCGTGGAGGTCTGGTTGAAGATCGCGGGATAGGTGCTCCACTGCTCGTCGGCGCCTGTGCCATTGACCCACTGGAAGGTGAAATCTTGCTCCAGACGGGCGATTTCTGCTGTAGCGGGTTCCGCCTGGTAGAACTGGCCCAGGTCAGCAAACAGGCGCACGGGAGTCGTAACGGCATTCCCGTAACCGGCGACGGTGAGAGTATGGGCGCCCACCGAAAGCTGAGTCACGGTCACGTTAGAGCCATGACCGAGGGTGCCATCTCGGTCAGAGGTCCAGAGCAGGTTGCTGCCATCGACCGGAGCATCACTGGTGACCAAGGCCAGCAGTTGAACCGGCTCACCCTGCACGAACCGCTCTTGCACCAGTGGACGCTGTAGCCAGACCTGCGTACCCTGGTTGGCAAACACATACAGCTGAGACCCGAGAGAAGCCAGCTGAAATCCTGCCACGGCTTGACTATAGCTGCCCCAACCATTGACATAGTTAAGTGCATCGCTGACCGAGGTGGCCCTATGACAAGACCAGTTATCAATCGGCTCACCTTGGGTGGCCCGCTGATAGAAGAGATAAATCTCCAGCCAATTACCCGTATCCAAAGCAGCAACGCGAGCCGTGGTCACCGGATGCTCATAGGCTCCCTGGCCATTGAGAAAATCCAGCGCATCGGCAACATCTGCCGCATTCGACGGCGTTGCCTTCTTCCAACCCCAACTGCCAACCGTTTCTCCCGCAGTTGGTCGCTGATAGAACACGTAAAACTCGCGATGGTTGCCCTTCCAAAATGCCGCAATCTGGGCATCTTTAACGGGGTGCTCGTAGGCTCCCAAGCCATTCAAGAAGTTGTGGACATCATCCGCATCCGTCGCCAACTTCCAACCCCAGCCACCTCCACTGCCTGAACCTAGTCTCCACCGATAAAAGACCCGAAACTCAGGCTGACTGCCTCGCCAGGTGGCACTAACGCGAAACGCACCCACTGAAATTCGGAAGGGAGCACTGCCGTTGATAAAGCGAAGGACATCACTGGGGTTGTTAAATTGCCTACACCACCAGCGATTTAACAGCCCTCGTAATGGGGACAGGATAACGGCAGGAATTTCTAAGATGTTGTTTGTAATTTGTTTAATATTCATCATCTTTCCTCCTTGTTGCCCTCGAAGATAAGGGCTTATGTAGCGATAAGCCTCTAGGCCTGTTTCACAAACTGGTGCTTGGTCAGGCGGCCAATTTCTGCGGTGCTGTGGAGCCCGGCGTCGATCAGCTGGTCATTGACCTGCAGATAATCGGAAATCAGATGGAAATCTGCATGGGCTTCAATGCGCTCAGCTAACCTGCTGCTCTTCTGGCGATAGCTCCGCCAGGTCCGGGATGCCCCCCTGACGACGCACTTGTTCCAGAGATTCGATGTCATTTGCTTTGAGCTTGTCGAGCAAGTCCTGAGGGAGATCACTATTGCCGAGATGATGCTGAGAAAACAGTTTTTTGATAGAGAGTTGTCGGTCAATCATATTCTCATTCTCACAGAAGCATGAAGTTACAAAAAAGAGGATATCTTTGAGGAGGTGATCGCGAAAACGTTCATTTTTTATATGAAAAGCATTTCAATTTAGTATGATGTGAAAAAGTACTTAATTTTGACGTCTTGGTCTCGTTGGGCTTTTTAGTGGCAAGCTTTTGTTGTAACCTTCTTGCGCTCCCATAATCCCCCATTGCGTGACAAGTAAAGAGGGTGGAGAAACTGGACGATTCTCATTTACAGCACCCCATTTCCCCTTAGAGAATCTCCAAGAGTTAAGTTTGGCTATGTCATATGCATTCAAACCAGCCAGGAAAAATTGGTAGGAGAACCAATTTTTCCTAGAAGCCTCTTCAGCAGCCACAAAGTAATGCTCAGCAGCAACCAAGGCCAATAAATCCCCACCAGCTAAAATAGCTTGACCTTGAATAGGTATCTGTTTGGCATTTCGAATGTTTCGCAGCCAACTTGTAGCTTTAGTATAAAGCTCATAATGACTCTTTGGATTTCCGCTCCATGCATGTTCCAATGCTTTTGAAATCCATCGATATGTTCGTAGATTTGTTTGTTCTCTCGACTCTAGTTTTATCCACTCAATCCCATAAACTGTTACTTCTTGATAAGTTAACTTGAAAACTGTATTTGGCGAATCCATCACTGAATTCAGAATTTCAACGAAAGAAACACCCGTTGAAAAAGACCCCATTGGTAAAATTGGTACAAGAAAGGGGTTGTCTTCATTAAGGATGTCGATCAAGTTCTCGAATCCAGTTTCCCGATTAAAGCTTTTTTGTTTCGAGGAATCCGCAGGCTTATTACACTTTCCGTTATATAAAAACATTAATTTATCAATTTCATTAGATTGAGATGACTGAGTAATATCAGGCATGCAAGACCCATTATTTGCCTCCTCAATAGTTAATTGAGTTTCAAAATCTTTTATTTTTGTGCCATTCGGATCAATGTATTTAGTAGGTGAATCTTCTACAAAGATGTAAAGGTTTAATACTCCTGTAACACCAATTGGATCTTTGGTTGTCCACCTCATCAACCACGGCGCATAATACCTCGCCCCGTGATA
>JASJDH010000165.1 GCA_030065175.1 Leptolyngbyaceae cyanobacterium MO_188.B28
TCCCTCTCCCAGATTGGGAGAGGGATTTAGGGTGAGGGCCGCATCTCCTCTCCATCCTCCCCATCTCCCCCTGCTCCTCCTGTTCCCCAAACGCAATAAATTGCGTCACTACATACCTTCCATCCTCCCCATCTCCCCCATCCTCCCCATCTCCCCTATCCTCTCTACTCCCTCCCTCCCCACTCCATCGCCGCCTCGGTCAAGACTCGAGCATCTGCGATCGGCTCATTAAAGAGGGCCATGGTTGAAGAAGGATTGGGTTGAAACCCAATGCGTTCATAAAAGCTTTGCTGATGGGTTGTCATCAAATAAATTCGCTCAACTCGGCTCATATGGGGGTGGCTGAGGACCGTCTGGACGAGTTTGCGCCCTAACCCTGCGCCTTGATAATCCGGATGAATCACCACATCCCAGATCGTTCCGCGATAAACGCCGTCTGAGGTGGCTCTGGCGAATCCAATCAGGTGAGTTCCGTTCCAGACGGCGACCACAGGTTTGCTGTTGGCGATCGCGATTTCCAAGTCTTCCAGGCAGCGTTTGTTCGCCCAAAAAGCAGCGACTTTAAACAAGCGTTGTAACTGCTTCAAATCAGATGGCGAAAAGCTTTCGACGAATTGAAACTGAATATGACGACAGTCCATATATTTCGGGTGTTATTTCAGTTAGGGAGCAAGTTAGATTAAGGAGCGATTGCGGTAATCCTGGACAGGCGAACTAAGCCGATAGACATCCGATTTGCAATTAGGTTAGGTGGAAAGGCGACAGTAAACAGAACATGCTTCCTATTGACCGTCTACCTCAATGGTGATGATGGCAAGGCTATAGAACCAAAGTCATTAAACTAGACCTGTATGGAACATCTTCCTAAGATAAGCCCACTTGCCTGAAATCAGAATCCTGAAAATGGGCCAAAATGGACTAAAGTTTAGAATCCATGACAAATTGCTAGGGACAGTTCTGCACTTCTCACAGTTTGCGAATCCAAAATCTAAAATCCAAAATCCGCTGTTCCCTATCCCTTGTCCCCTAACCTCTAAACCCCAAGTGGTAGGATTAATAAACAACTCAAATATACTCTGTAAGCCTAATAGAGGTGTGGTAAATCCCCCTTGTAATGGCTCGAAAAATACGTTTTACTTAAACCCTCTCCGTTAGCCGCCATATCCTTTCCTGACATGCTGAAGACCCTTTTAGGCGATCCCAATACCCGCAAGCTTAAAAAGTATCAACCTGAAGTGGTTGAAGTAACTTTGCTTGAGGAAGAAGTTCAGGTACTTTCGGACGCCGATTTATCAGCCAAGACAGCGGAATTCAGACAACGTCTGGAAAAAGACGAATCCTTGGATGATCTGCTGCCCGAAGCCTTTGCTGTAGTGAGAGAAGCTGGACGGCGGGTGTTAGGCATGCGCCACTTTGATGTCCAGCTGATTGGCGGTATGGTGCTGCATGACGGCCAGATTGCAGAGATGAAAACAGGGGAAGGAAAAACCCTGGTGGCGACCTTGCCTACCTATCTAAATGCTTTGGAAGGGAAAGGGGTTCATGTTGTCACTGTCAATGACTACCTGGCCCGCCGAGACGCCGAGTGGATGGGGCAAATTCATCGGTTTTTGGGGCTCAGCGTCGGTTTGATTCAGCAAGGTATGAGTCCGGCTGAAAGGAAGAAGAACTATGCCTGCGACATTACCTACGGCACCAACAGCGAATTTGGATTTGATTACCTAAGGGATAATATGGCCACCTCGATGGCCGATGTGGTGCAGCGTCCCTTCAATTACTGCGTCATTGACGAGGTGGACTCCATCCTCATTGACGAAGCCCGAACCCCGCTGATTATTTCGGGCCAAGTGGAGCGCCAAAGTGAGAAGTATTTGCAAGCGGCGGATGTCGCTCGCACCTTAGAGAGCGAAGAGCATTATGAGGTGGATGAGAAGGCCCGCAACGTTTTGCTCACCGACGAAGGGTTTATCAAGGCGGAGGAATTATTAGGGGTTACCGATTTATTTGACCCGAAGGACCCCTGGGCCCACTATGTTTTTAACGCCATCAAGGCCAAAGAACTCTTCATCAAAGATGTGAATTATATCGTCCGCAATGATGAAGTGGTGATTGTGGATGAGTTCACCGGTCGGGTGATGATGGGCCGTCGCTGGAGCGATGGGTTGCATCAGGCCATTGAGGCTAAAGAGCGCACGGAAATTCAGCCCGAGACTCAGACCTTAGCGTCTATTACTTATCAGAACTTCTTCTTGCTTTACCCAAAATTGGCGGGAATGACTGGAACAGCCAAGACCGAGGAAGTTGAGTTTGAGAAAATTTATAATCTGGAAGTTACCATTGTCCCCACCAATCGGCCTTTGCAACGGGCCGATGTCTCTGATGTCGTCTATAAGATAGAGGCGGCCAAGTGGGTGGCGATCGCGGAAGAATGCGCTGAAATGCATGAAGCGGGGCGGCCCATTTTGGTGGGGACAACCAGCGTAGAAAAATCGGAGCATCTCTCCACCCTGCTGACTGAACGCGGCGTTCCCCACAATCTCTTGAATGCGAAGCCGGAGAACGTGGAGCGGGAATCTGAGATTGTCGCCCAGGCGGGTCGCAGAGGCGCGGTCACCATCGCCACCAATATGGCTGGTCGGGGAACGGACATCATCCTGGGCGGAAACGCCGACTATATGGCTCGACTAAAACTGCGGGAATATTTTATGCCCCGCCTGGTGAAGCCTGAAGATGAAGATGCCTTTGCTGTCACCCAAGTGGCGGCGGCGAAAAGTCGGGGTAAAGGCCAAGGGTTTACACCGGGCAAGAAGATTAAAACCTGGAAAGCCTCGCCTCAAATTTTCCCCACTGAGCTTTCTCAAGAAGCGGACCGCACCCTGAAGGAGGCGGTTGATATGGCCGTTGAAACCTATGGGGAGCGTATTCTTCCAGAGTTGCAGGCTGAGGAGAAAATTGCGGTCGCCGCTGAAAAAGCCCCCACCGATGACGCTGTCATTCAGAAAATGCGGGAGGTCTATAATCTCGTTTACGGGGAATATGAGAAGTACACCTCGGCTGAACATGAGGAAGTGGTTGATCTGGGCGGATTACATGTCATCGGCACAGAACGGCATGAGTCCCGTCGGATTGACAACCAGTTGAGGGGACGGGCGGGCCGCCAAGGGGACCCAGGCTCCACTAAGTTTTTCCTCAGTTTGGAAGATAATTTGCTGCGGATTTTTGGCGGCGATCGCGTCGCGTCGCTGATGGACGCCTTCCGGGTTGAGGAAGATATGCCCATCGAATCTCGTATGCTGACCCGATCTCTAGAAGGCGCCCAGAAGAAGGTTGAGACCTACTACTACGATATTCGGAAGCAGGTCTTTGAATATGACGAAGTGATGAATAACCAGCGTCGGGCCATCTACGCCGAGCGTCGTCGGGTATTAGAAGGTTTCGACCTGAAGGAATTGGTCATTCAGTATGGGATGCAAACCATGGATGACATCGTAGACGCTTATGTCAACCCAGAATTACCCTCTGAAGAGTGGAAACTGGGAGATTTGGTCAAGAAGGTGAAAGAATTTGTCTATCTGCTAGCGGATCTGGAGCCGGAACAACTGGAGGATCTCTCAATGGGTGAGATCCAGACTTTTCTTCATGAGCAAGTTCGCATTGCTTACGACATTAAAGAAGCTCAAGTCGATAAAATTAAGCCGGGGTTGATGCGGGAGGCGGAGCGATTCTTCATCCTGCAGCAGATCGACACCCTCTGGCGTGAACATCTGCAGCAAATGGACGCTCTACGGGAATCCGTTGGTTTGCGCGGCTACGGTCAAAAAGATCCGCTAATTGAATACAAGAGCGAAGGGTACGAGCTTTTCCTGGATATGATGACAGGAATTCGCCGAAACGTTGTTTACACCCTCTTCCAGTTTCAACCTCAACCGCCGCCGACTGTTCAGAAAGCGTCTACAACCGTTGTTGAGTAATTTCTCTGAAGGCGATTGTTGTGGACAAAGTAGAAGTCCATAAATCCTAAAGCGGAGATCTAGATATAATCCATCAGCTACTTGAGCAACTTTCGCGTAGAGTGGGCAAAGTTTGCGCGCCTATCACCTTAGGGAATTAAGCTGAGCTTATTTCCAAAGGATTGCACTAGTTCCCAACCTCTGACTGCGTAACCCGTTTGGAGAGATAGCCGCCGCTGCCGCCAATTCTCTAAAGGCAGACCCTCCCAATAAGCAATCCCAGGCAAAGCCTGGGATTGAGAATGCAAAGGCACAGAGTGCTTATTTTGACAGGAATACTCTATCCAGCAAATTGACAGATATGTTTCTCATTGGAAAGCGTATCCGTTCCCCCTTGCATACATACCTGCAAGTCGCCTGGAGTAGACATTGTCAATAACGGTGACTGACTGGCCTTCCCTTCACCAGATCCTTGGATGTGGGTATCACCCGTTTGGGAGATTGGGGAAACCTCCCCTGGGAAAAACTCAAGATCCAGCATTGGCGAAGTCTGACCCAACTCAAACAAATCCCCGTCAGCGGGCGTGAATCTCTTCTCAGTTCCAAAGTCATTTGTTTCTGGAGTATCAATTAGCGCCCCTTGATTACCGCCGAGCAGTTGATCATCGCCGTCAAGACTGGCCATAGCAGCAGCGCCATTGCGGGCCCCGAAAACTTGCGTCCAATAGGTGCGGTAATTGACTTTTCCAGTATCGTTAGCCAGATTTTTATATCCCAGTCCCATTTCCTTGAAATTGGGATTCAGAATATTAGCCCGGTGGCCTGAGCTATTCATCCAGCCATTAACCACATCTTGGGGTGTGCGTTGACCCGCCGCGATATTTTCCCCATAAGTTCTCCATTGGTATCCAGTCTTAGAAATCCGATTACCTGGAGAAGACCCATCTTTGCCCGTATGGCTGAAGAAATCCTGATCCGCCATATTTTTAGAATGCAAGTCGGCGGCCCGATCTAATTGTTCATTCAGCGTTAGGGGATTAAGGCCGCGCTTAGTGCGCTCTTTATTAACTAAGTCGAGCACCTCTTGGTCAAATCGATCCGTTTCACTTGTGGGCGATGGCGTTGGGGAAGGCATCGGGGAAGGCGTTGGAGCCGGGGTTGGGGCTGGAGTCGGGGCTGGAGTTGGGGCTGGAGTTGGGCTCCCCGCATAAGTAAAGGCTTTGCTGTTGAGGTCGAGGGTGTCAACCTTGCCTCGAACGACCGAAATCAACTCATCTTGCCCGGGAGTCTTATAGAAAATAGCCTTTCCGGAGCCAATGGGAGAATCGCCAATCCGATAGTCACTCGCTTTGCCCTTGAGTGCTATCGTATCCCCTTGACTCCTGTCGAAGTCAGTAATTAGAGCGTAATCCGCCTCACCCTGGGTGTTAGTTTTCCCATCGTTGTAAAAGACTTTAGAACTGTTGCCCAGGATAAAGGTATCAGCGCCGAGGCCGCCCGCTAACGTATCTATTTCTCCCTTGCCAGCGCCGCCCCGCCAGGTAGACGCTCCCTGCAGGGAATCATTACCACTACCTCCGAACAATTGATCATTGCCAGTTCCACCCACAACCTTATCATTGCCGCTATCCCCATAGACTTTATCGTTTCCTGAGTTTCCAATAACAGTATCGTTGCCTGCTCCACCCTTTACCGTGTCATTTCCTTTACGTCCTTCAAGCTTATCGTCACCCCCAAGCCCCAGGAGGGTTTCATTTCTATTCGCGCCCTTGAGGATATCGTTCTTGCTGGTGCCTTTTATCACATTTGATGGACTTGGCGAAGGAGATGGGTTCGGGGATGGCGATGGGTTGGGGGATGGCGATGGGGAAGACATTTGCTTAACCACAACCTGATCCAAGAAGCCGCCGAAATTGTCGCTATTACCCGTTGCTCGAAATTCAAGTTTGGTGGTGTCGCGACTTCCCCCTTCGAGGGTGTAGGTGAATTTCTCCCAACTATTTTGGTTGCCGCCATTGCGGGTCACAGTGTCAATCACCTCCCCATCCCACAACACCTGAATGCCATTGGTGTCGCTGCCATAACCGGCCCGAGGACTGTACTTGAAAGAGAGTTGATAATTTTTGCCAGCCGTGGTGTCAATATTTTGGCTCATGCCGCTATTGCCGCCGCTTCTGCCATAACTGTCAAGTTCGACCCAGGCGCCGCCATCAGCCGCTGCACCAAATTCATTTGTTCGTTCATCGACTTGAATCCCTGGGCCAGAAGTAGTAGTCCATCCTTGAATACGGTTGAAAACTCCGTATCTCCCTGGCGAAACCGAATTATTCTCAAAGCTGCCGTTAATCACCAAATTCCCATTCGGCGTCGGGCTGGGGGATGGATTGGGCTCTGGGCTGGGGGATGGATTGGGCTCCGGGCTGGGGGTTGGGCTGGGTGAGCCGCCTAAAGTTGTGACTGACCCTTTACCACTGCCATAAATCGAACGAATCCCTTTGATGTCATCTTGTAGAAGAAAGGCGCTGCCTTCCCCATCAAAGCGTCCCTTAATGGATGGATTCATGATGGCTCCAACCCCATTCTCGTGCCCGAGTCCTAGGCTATGCCCAAGTTCATGAACCGCAGTTTCTAGAAATAAGCTTTCAGTCCATCTCTCTCCATTGTCAAAGGTAATGTCGCCGCCTTTGGGGAAGAAAGCGAACGCCAAGGTGTTGCTTCGACCATCAATGTAATCATCCTTGACCAGGATATCAACTGCCCGACCATTCCCTGGATCCTCAATCTCCACGAAGTTAATTGGGGCGTATTCAGCCCAGGTTCCCAGGGCTTCTACAAATAGGCTTTTAAGTTTATTGTTGCTTAAACCGTTTAGATCAAAGTTATTGTCGAATGCGTAGCTTACTGTTAACGAAGATCCCCTGCCATTGGGCTGAGACCATTTGGAGCCTCCCGCATTGAATCCACTACCACTATCGATGGTTTGTGTCGAAAAACAGGCTGCACAACTGCAGGCTTGCAAATGGGTGGCGGGCAAAGAAATCTCTCCCGCGCCTCTTTGAGCAGACGCCTTTTCCCAAAAGTCGCTGATTTTAGTGGATAGGTTACTGATATCAAACCCTAGCTGCGTCAACTTAGAGTTTGAGCCAACGTTAATTCCGCGATTTGATGTCCGATATCGCTTTGTTATCTCCTCTAAAGGTGAAAACCCCGCCAGCGTTTCTGTCGTATTTGCAGTCTCACGATCTGTATTGGGGGTTTTACCTGAGGGTTTTCTAATTGGATTTAGCAATGTCTGAAAGTCGATGCTCGGCTCCTCAAAAAAGCGTTTCTCAAGTTCAGTCAGGGTTTTAGCCTTAATGGACTCTGAGGGGTTTAACATCTTCTCTCCTTGAAATTATCACAACGATGTCGGTAGACAATCGTCAAAACCGTCAATTAAGATGATGAACCCGTTTGAAATACCCGAAAAATGCATGCGTTCAGCTCGACAAACCAAAGGTTTGCCAACAATAAATCTCGCTCAAGATGGCATAGTCTTCTAATTAAGCAGAATTATTTTCGACAGCCTACAGCCGTTGAAATAGATCACGACAAGGATCCATGAGATATGATTCTATTTCCTTCTGAAAATCAGCTGTAGTCACTTACAATTCAGTCATCTCTTAAGGAAATAGACCTAATTAAATCATTCAAAGTTCCACTTTCTTAGAGTGGAGAAATCCACTTAAGCTCACTAATTCACAAGAGGTGGATGAACTGAATCTCGACTATCACCGGAACATTTTGACAGGACGATAATTCTTTGCGAGAACCCACTTCCTATCTATTAAGTGTTGGAACAAATATCACCTAAAATCGGGGAATTTTCCTTAGGACAGAATGTTTGGACAGGAGACATTTGGTTGACTGACAAAAGTCTAGAGCCCTCACCCCCAACCCCTCTCCCATAGGGCGAGGGGAGCTGATCCACGCTCTTGTTCCCTCGCCCTCCGGGAGAGGGTTAGGGTGAGGGTTTTTCAGATATCCACAAAAAAATATCGTCAGTCAAACAGGGAGACATAGTCTCGTTTCTGACCGATTTCTAACTTCTGTAGTCTTTCTCTGCTGGATTGTCTCGAATTACTCGCCGCTTGAACTGAGTTCTTACTCCTCTTCAACTGGAAAGGAGAATCAAAATATGGTATCTATTCCAAAATGAATATGGATAGAGGGCGGTAATGATGAGGTAAGGAATGAGGCGAGTTAAATCAGATGAATGAAGAGATAAGGCGATCGCAGTTGAAAACTCTGAATTCAAATTTAGTACTGGAACTGTTTAAACAGCCCTATGGGGATAATCTGAAAATCAATACGAAGTGATTTAATGATTGCTAGAAATTAAACTTCCATCTGACCAAATATCATCAAATATCAAATGCACTAATTTTGACAAGCTGTCAGAAAAAATTACTTAACGAAATACATTGGTAACCGAAGCGATGTGGCGAATCTATAAAAGCTATAAGGACTGAAAGGAGCTATGCAAATATGAGCCAAGAAAAGATGATGTAGACTACGCATCACGAAAATTAGCTTCTCTAACGTTCCGTAACTAACCCATTCTCATAACCAATTTAGGGACTTCATTACTAAAGATGGTACAAATGAAATTCATCTATGTCAAGATTCCATGTCCTCCATCCTAACCCATGAGAGTATGGAGACCTCTAAAAAACGCCATCCGTAATGACTCAGTTAAACCCCTCCCGTCCTTGGACGGCGATCGCAACTACCCCCGCTGGCCTCAACCGCCTTTTACCCTTCTGTCAGGGGACCCAGACAACCCTCTGGGTTCCCCATACGCTACAAACCGACAGCAGCCTCTTAGATTCCTCTCGGGTCCAAATCTACTCAGGTTCCCTGAGAGACCATTTAGCGGATTTATGGCCTCATCGCCAAGGCTTTGTGTTTTGTCTGGCGACAGGGGCCGTCGTTCGGCTGATCGCCCCCTTGTTAGGCCATAAGTCCGTCGATCCAGCCGTCGTCGTGGTGGATGAAACCGCCCAATTCGCCATTAGCCTGTGCGGTGGACATCAGGGCGGCGCCGATCAACTGACTCGACTCGTTGCCCAGCACTTGGATGCAACCCCGGTTCTCACCGGCGCCGCCAATCGACTGCGCCTGCCTGGAATCGATATTTTGGGCGATCCCTTTGGTTGGCGCAAAGGAACCGGCGCCTGGACTGCAGTCAGCGCCGCGATCGCTCGCAGTGAGGCCGTCCAGATTATCCAAGACTGCGGCTCCCCCCTCTGGCGAGACAATCTTCCCCCTGACCATCCCTTTCAATTTGGCTTTCCAGAATACCCCGCTGCGGGTGAAGAACCCGCCATCCCCCCCAAAGGCCGAGTCTGGATTAGCCTTATCCAACGCCGATTTTCCCCTGACGCCGATTTTCCCAAAGTTCAATGGCATCCCCGAGTCCTTTGGATCGGTATTGGCTGCGAACGCGGCGCCTCCCGCAGCCTGATTGAAACCGCTATCCAAAAAGTTTGTCAGGTCCATCACCTGGCGATTGACGCCATTGCCGGACTCGCCACCATTGACCTCAAATCCGATGAAGTCGGCCTGGTTGAATTAAGCCGCGATCGCCGCTGGCCCCTCCGCTGTTTTCCCGCTGAAGCCCTGAGAAATATTCCAGTTCCTACTCCCTCAGAGGTGGTGGCGGCGGCTGTGGGGACGGCTAGTGTGGCGGAGGCGGCGGCGATTTTGGCGGCAAGTGGGAGGGATGGGGGAGATGTAGAGACGCAACATGTTGCGTCTGAGAGCGAGGGGGAAAGGAGGAAAGAATCCAAAATCCAAAATCCAAAATCTAAAATCCCCAATCCTGCCCTTCGGGTGACTAAACAAATCATCCGCCTACCCAATGAACCAGGGGCGGTGACGGTGGCGATCGCCCAAGCGGAGCAGGAGTACATTGGCCGAAAGGGTCAGATTTGGTTAGTGGGGACAGGGCCGGGAAGATTGGACCAAATTACGTCGGCGGCTAAGGCTGCGATCGCGCAGGCGGACGCCATTATTGGCTATAGCCTGTATATCGATTTAATTCGCCCCTTGGTGCGTCCGGGACAAATTGTGGAGGCGATGCCGATTACGCAGGAGCGTCAACGGGCTCAGCGGGCTATTGATCTGGGACGCTGGGGGCTCAGGGTGGCGGTGGTGTCCTCTGGCGATTGCGGGGTTTATGGCATGGCGGGACTCGTGTTGGAACAACTTCAAGTTCAAGGCTGGGATGGCGAAGATCCTGAAATCCAAGTATTTCCTGGCATTACTGCGCTCCAAGCCGCTGCTTCCCGGGTCGGGGCGCCAATTATGCATGATTTTTGCGCCATTAGCCTGAGCGATTTGCTAACCCCTTGGGAAGTGATTGAAAAACGACTCGAAGCCGCTGCGCAGGCTGATTTTGTGGTGGCGCTCTATAATCCCCGCTCCAAAACCCGAACCAAACAGAGCGCGATCGCCCAACGCATTTTCCTGCAATATCGCCACCCTGAAACATCGGTGGCGCTTGTCCAATCCGCTTACCGTCAGGAGGAAAACATTACCCTCACTACCCTAGTAGGCTGCTTAGACCATCCCATCAACATGCTCACTACAGTTTTGATCGGCAACCGTACGACACTCGTGCATAGGAATTGGATGATCACCCCGAGAGGCTATCTATAGTTCAAAGGCAGTGGATGGGTGGATGGGTGGATGGGATGGTATTTATTTGCCCCCCCCTCACGCCTCTATATTTTCTCCCCTATCCTCCCCATCTCCCCATCTCCTCCTCCCCTGCTTCCCCTGCTCCCCCTACTCTCTACGGCGCAGCCGCCTCACCCGCCTCAAGCGTAGGCTGGGCCAGCGACCGAAATGAGTATTGTTGTCCCTCATGGATCAACACAAGTGGAGGATGGTTGTTTTCGGGGGATGGCGGTGTTAGGGATACCGTTACCGGCGTTTCTGACGCAGTGGGCGCCAGAATTTGGGCAAGTTGTGTTTGTTGCTCCAAATCTTCGGTGGAGGACACCAAACCACTGAGGCTGTTAATCAAATCCCGAACATTGTTCCGAAAAGCTGGATCTCCTGTCAGTTCGTCCACATCAGCCATAATTTTCTGAGCGCTCTGGAAAACATCCCGGGCTGACTCCAGGGTTTGTTGCAGCATCAGAACATTGGTGGAGGTGTTAAATGCGTTGACCATCTCCCGCAAGTCTGTAGAGGCCGCGGCTGCGTTGGTTGATAACGTCGTAAGGTTCTGGACAAATTCGCCTTCTGTCACCACTGGCTCCAGGGTGTCCATGATGGCGACCAGACGGTCGCTGCTAGCGCTGATATTATCCAGGATACTGACTAACCCAGCCCGATTATCCGTCAGCAGGTCATTCATCTGAGCCGCAGTGAGCTGTAGCTGTTGGGCCGCCTTTCCAACAGAATCAGTGGCGTTTTTAGCGGATGTGGTCAGTGGCCCTAGCTCTTCCTGCACCGATTGAGTCAAAGCGGTCAATTCAGTGGTTAGTTGGCCAGCGCTAGCGGTCAAGTCTGTGGTGTTATCGACAATGGTCTTGATGTTATCAATCAGCACTGGGTCGGAAAATAAGTTAACCAGCTCTTCCACCGAAAGCACCAGCGACTCGTAGCTGGCGCCTGATATCCCCCGTAAGCGATCGCCGTCACAGACGATGATGCTCGCATCACAATCTCGCCCAAGTGGACTCAAGGCCAAGTCAATATCACTCAGTTCCTTGCGGGGCAAAATATCCAGAAACACCTCTCCAATTAACCCCGTTTGGTTCGCTTGCACAATCGAACCGCTGGGGATGCGTAAGTCACCCTTAGAAATTTCTACGGTGACATCCACTACATTAGCGCCCGTATCAATCGTCAAGATGCGGCCCACGGGCACTCCGCGATATCGCACCACGGTGCCAATCAACATCCCTGGCGTATTCTCAAACTCAACGTTGAGTCGATACGTTCGATTACCTGGACTCAATCCCCTCAACCAGAGTACTAAAGCGCCAAATAAGCCGACGCCAATCAAGATTAGTAAACCAACAGAGCCCTCTCGAATTGTTCTTGCCCGCATGTTATCTCCCCACACTTAATGCATCACGTTTGTCAGCCAATAACATGGATTGGACCTTCGACCTTGCCGCTGAAGAACTGCCGAACTAATGGATTATCAGTTGTATCGATAGTATCGACAGATCCACTCCATTGGATTTTACCTTGATGAAGAAATAGCACCCTATCCGCTGTTCGACGAATTGTGCTGTCTTGGTGGGTCACCATTACATAAGAGCTGCATCCTCGACCGTGTTGTATTTCTCGGATCAAATCTTCAATCACAGTAGATGCAATCGGATCCAACCCTGCGGTCGGCTCGTCGTAAAGTAACATAGCCGGACGGTCTGTAGGATTTTCCGGATTGGTCATCACTGCTCTGGCAAAACTTACCCGTTTCCGCATACCGCCGGATAATTGGGCGGGATAGCGATCGCCAATGCCCGGTAATCCCACCATGTCTAACGCCTCATCCACCAACCGCCGGATTTCTCGCTGCGATAAATGGGAATGCTGATAGAGTAGAAACCCCACATTCTCATCTACAGTCAGTGAGTCAAACAGCGCTGCTTGCTGGAATACCATACCAATCCCAACGGGATCTGGCGCATCCTCAATTAGACCTACCCGTCGCTTACCCTGGACATAAATATCTCCTGAGTCGGGAGCCAGGAGTCCGGCAATGATTCTGAGAATTGTAGATTTGCCAGTCCCTGACGGACCAATAATTGCAACTGCTTCTCCTCGATAGATAGTTAGATCAATACCATCCAAAACTTGGCTAGGTCCAAATGCTTTACGAATGCCTCTTAAATCAACTAAAGGCTCGTCACCGCAGTCGCTCTGTGATTCAATCAACGGGTTAGACATGGAGATAAACGTTGATGGCTTTAGACGGTAGGCGGACAATACACGGTAGGTCCAAAATTCTATGGCCTACCCCCATCCTCTGCCTAGACTTTATCAAATGCTCGATAGAATCGGTGGACGAGCAGATATCGCTCTCAGTGAGTAGACTATCAATCACTCTCAATTCCCGCTGGCGCTGATCTGAACCTCAAGTCATTTACTACTTGATTCTCAAGCTCAATACAATGCCATTCGATTCCTTGAAAAAATTCTTTCGTCACACCTTGCAATTTCTACTGCAAGAGTCAATTTCCCTAACGTCGCCTCGAGTCAATCGCTGGTTCAAGTGGTTAGCGCCTGGTTTATTGGTGAAACGATGGCTGTTTCTGAGTACAGCTGGGGTATTGCTGGTGGGTGTTGGAACCGCCATTTTGCTGAAACTGACACCGGTGTTTTACACAGTTCAATTTGTCGGGGCGGTGTTGAGATTCATCACCACCATCATTCCCAGCTATATGAGCGGTTCGATAGCAGTTCTGGCGGGCCTCTCCTTTATCCTTTGGGGACAGACTCGCACCTTAGGCGCCATTACCGATGTCCTGATGCCAGGGAATGAAGAAGAGTTAGTCGATGTGCTGATCACTCGGCGTCGGCTCGAACGCGGCCCCAAGATTGTGGCGCTTGGCGGCGGCACCGGACTATCGACCCTCCTCAGGGGGTTAAAGCACTACAGCGCCAATATCACCGCCATTGTCACTGTGGCTGATGACGGCGGTTCTTCGGGGCGACTCCGCCGCGAGATTGGCATTCTTCCCCCAGGAGATATCCGCAACTGTATCGCTGCGCTGGCGGATGAAGAAAAACTCTTGACGGAGCTTTTTCAGTATCGTTTTAGGGCGGGCGACGGATTAACGGGCCATAGCTTCGGCAATCTCTTTTTAACGGCGATGAGTGAGGTGACGGGCGATCTAGAACGCGCGATCGCCGCCAGTTCTAAAGTCTTGGCTATTAGAGGCCAGGTTCTCCCGGCCACCCTGAGCGACGTCCGCCTTTGGGCGGAATTAGACGATGGCCGCCGAATTGAGGGGGAATCGAATATTACCGAAGCCAAGGGGAAAATTGTCAGAATTGGCTGTACCCCGCCTGATCCGCCAGCTTTGCCCAGGGCTCTAAAAGCCATTAAGGAGGCGGACTTTATTGTTATTGGGCCTGGAAGTCTCTATACCAGCATTATTCCGAATCTGCTGGCGCCTGAAATTGCAGCGGCGATCGCACAGCAAAATATTCCTCGCATCTATGTCTGTAATATTATGACCGAGCCCGGAGAAACCCAGGGTTTCAATGTTTCCGACCACATTAGAGCCATAGATGAAGCCTGCGGCCAACCCCTGTTTGACGCTGTTCTAGTTCAGAAAAAACAGCCCTCGGACCGGGCGCTGGAACGTTACGCTCAAGCTGGAGCGGATGTGGTCGCCCTAGATCGGGACACCGTTATTAGCTCTGGGCGCCGGATTATTCTCGCCAATGTGATGAGCGAAAATGAACAAACCGGGGCTGTTCGCCATCATCCAAGTCGCCTTGCCCGGGTGCTATTGCGGTGGTACACCCGGATGGAAGCCTTTTGGTAACCGCTAATTTCCCGCCGAACTAAATTTTTTAGAAATCCAACTGGCGACGCCGCTGACAATGGCGCCCGCCATCAAAATGCTGATGGCGGGTAAAAATAAAGGCTGCCAAAGGGAATACCACAGATCAAATCCCAAGTTTAGATGGGCGGCGCGTCCGGCAACGGCTACCGCAAACCAAACAAAACTTGACAACACCAAAAACAAATCAACCATTAAGAATAGATTCAAGCCGTTCAGAATTTTATCTTTCATAAACTGACGCTAAGGACAAAAATAAGACAAAAAAATATGGCTATACCTAAATAAAGCACAGCCACACTGTAGAAGATGAGTTTTACCAGAACCTATCGACTTTTCAGTCAACAAGTGATTACTCTAATTCAGTTGCTTCATTGGAAAGTGTTTCGAGATTATCTGGATCAACATAATGGCAAACTGCTTCATCCAAGCAAATTAACGCCCATCCAGACTCATCAATGCCTACCAAATTATAAGCGGCCTCTTGAACAAAAAATCCTTTATGATTACGAGTTTCTGGCTTCACTTCTACAGTACGCATGACTGATAGTTTACTCCATGAGAAAAATAATCTGCATTCACAAAAGGGTATTCAGGATGACCCATAAATAAAGCTGATCTGCAGCTTTACTCGAGCTTATCATTAGATTCCTGGGAATTTCATTAAGTTATTTAATCCAACATTGCAAAATGTAAAATAAAGTCGGGTTTTCGGCGAAAAATAGCTGGTTTACTCGATTAGGCATCCACCCCTATCAAGATTTCAAAGACGCTACATAGAGTCAAAAACCTAAGCGTCTGGCTCCATATAGCGTCTACTTCATATAGTTGCC
>JASJDH010000166.1 GCA_030065175.1 Leptolyngbyaceae cyanobacterium MO_188.B28
TCCCCCATCTCTCTTATCCTCCCCATCTCCCCCTACTCCCTCCGCTGCCCAACTCTCTCCCCCAAATCTCCCAACTTTGTCATACTGAGACTGAACTTATAGATTGCAGCCGTCAATGTTAGGAACCTTTCAGCAGAGTAACCTTCGCATTGAGGTGGAGGCTTCAGAAGCCTTAATTCGCGATTGCCTAATCTGCCCGGATCAATTCAGACAATGGCTCTGGCCTCAGCAATTTTCTGAAGGATTGCCTGAGAAATTAGAATCAGGGTTAACGTTCACCAGTCAACTTGGACCTATTAAGATTCATCATCGCGTTGATCAGGTCACCGCCAATAGTTTGCATCTACTGATGCATGGAGGCATTGATGGCTTTCATCAATGGTACTGGGGTGAGGGATGGCTTCAGTCCCGAATTGAAGGCGTTTCGACACTCCCAATGAACCTCGGGCAAACGGTTAGCTTGTTGCGCCTGCGTCAATTTCTGACTCAGATCTCGGCTTGACCACCAATACTGAGCAGGGGGCTTCTGCGACTACCTGACCGCTCACTGAGCGTTGGACAATTCGATCTAACCCAGTAAGCCCCCGACTGCCTAACACAATCAAATCTGCCTGGTAAATATTCGCCAAACGGATAATTTCTTCAGCCGGATCGCCGCTAACAATTTCTAGATCGCTTTGACAGGGTAGATGGGCTTGATAAATTTGGAGTTGCTTTTCGATATGCCGATAGGGCAGCTCTTGCGCATTATGCCTGGGCAGATCTGCTCCGACAGTCGGCGCATCTCCCATGGCGGGAATAACATGAGAGAGGACTACTTTAGTCTCAGGCTTAAGCTGAAGTTGAGTCACAATCTGAATTACTTGCTCTGCAAGTTTTGACTCATCTAGAGCCGCCAAGATGGTTTTGAGCACAGACTTTTCTCCTGAGAGCAAATATGGGGAAACCAATGAAGTAATGCGTATTGTACGACCTTTGCTCGCCTCACTAAGCTTAGGCCAAGTTTCTTCCCGACGCCCAATTACTTTGGATAGCTTAAAAACTGCATGAGACAGATAACCCGGATGTCTCAGCCGCTCACTCCAAACACCTTCAATCACAATGACCGATGACAATTGAAGGTCAGTCGTCGCCCAATCTTGAAAATCCCTAAGGAGCTGTAGAAAAGCAGTGATTTTTCAGTTAGGTTTTTAGATCCCGGGCCTCACTCGCCTGCTGAGTCGTGGCAGTTTGGACGCGTAACTTAACGGATTCGCCATGGGAGGGAAGCCCCTCAGCTTTGGTCAATGCGTCAATGGAGCCTGAAACCGACTGAAGCGCCTGGGGGGAATATTGAATGAGGCTAGAGTGTTTCATAAAGGTTTCAGCGCACAAGGGGGAGGCGTAACGGGCTGCGCCAGAGGTCGGCAGAGTATGATTGGGGCCTGCCAAGTAATCTCCAACAGCCTCCGGGGTGGAGTGCCCCAGGAAAATAGCGCCTGCATGTCGGATATGTTCGATCAGACTCCAAGGATCTGCAATTTCTAGCTCTAGGTGCTCAGGCGCAAATTCGTTTGAGAGTTCAGCCGCCTGAACCAAAGACTCGACGACTATCGCCAGACCGTAATGAGCGATCGCTTTTTCAGTGAGCGTTTGTCTAGGATGGTCGGTCAACTGACGCTCAACCTCCACAGCCACTTGCTTAGCCAGGTCTGGATCAGGGGTAATCAAAATAGCTGCGGCCATTGAATCATGCTCAGCCTGAGCCAGTAAATCGGCGGCGACATGACTCGCGTCGGCAGTATGATCTGCAATCACTAAGACTTCAGATGGACCAGCCAGAGAGTCTATCCCTACTGTCCCGTAAACCAATTTTTTAGCCAGCGTCACATAAATATTGCCGGGCCCCGTAATCACATCGACCTGGGGTATAGTTTCTGTCCCATAGGCTAACGCTGCGATCGCTTGCGCCCCGCCTACCCGATAAATTTCAGCAACCCCCGCTTCCTGAGCGGCTACTAACACCGCAGGATTAATCATTTTGTCTTTTCCCGGCGGCGTCGCCATCACCAGCTGCGGAACATTCGCCACCTTAGCGGGAATCGCATTCATCAAAACAGTACTGGGATAAGCCGCTTGTCCCCCAGGCACATAAATCCCCGCTCGATCCACCGGGGTAAAGCGTTTTCCTAAAACGATCCCGTTTTCGCCATAGGTCACCCAACTCTTCGGCGTTCGTTGGCGATGAAACGATTCTATATTTCGGCAAGCCAATCTAATGGCGTCGAGGAGCTCTTTAGAGATCTGCTGGTAGGCGGCGTCCAGCTCAGATCCCTTGACTCTCAAGTCCTCAACCATTAGGGTTTGCCGATCAAATTCTGAGGTGTAGTGTAGGACGGCTGAATCCCCACGGCGCTTAACGGCCTGAAGCACCTCCCGAACAGTGGCTTCCTTATGGAAAATCTGATCATCGTGAGTGCGGGCACAAATGCGCTGCAGCTCTATCCTGGCCTCTTCTGGCTGATTGATGATTCGCAGCATTACAGCGTGAAATCTCGGTAAACCAACTTTTAGGATTCTCCCTATCGGAAGCTAGCCTGGAAACATCCAGCCAACTTCAGAGGTTGGGGCATGGCATCCTTAACACTCTATAGCTTAGCGTGGATTTGAAGGGGAGACATCATCTCTTGGCAATAACTTGGCAATATAAGTGCTATCATAATTAATCCGGTAATATCTTACTTGTAATCTAGGGCTGACTGTGGCAAATATTAAATCTGCGATTAAGCGTATTCAAGTTGCAGAGAGAAATCGTCTCCGAAATAAATCCTACAAATCGGCGCTCAGAACCCTGAGCAAACGTTTTTTCACTGCGCTCGACGCCTATATGGCGAATCCCTCGCCTGAAGCTATGCAGGCTGCTCAGGATAGCCTATCCGCCGCCTTTAGCAAAATTGACAAATCAGTTAAACGAGGGGCCCTGCATCCAAATGCCGGGGCGCGTCGGAAAGCTCGGTTATCACGCGCTCTGAAGAAGCATCAGGCGGCCGCTGCTTCATGAGATTTGGCTTGACACGCTCTGAGGCGTTACTGAGCTGAGGATTATGCAGCTAATTGATACTCACGTCCACATCAATTTTGACGCTTTTCAATCTGATATAGAGTCCGTCGCCCAAGCTTGGCGCGCCGCAGGTGTGGCGCACTTGGTTCATTCTTGTGTAGAGCCCAATGAATTTTCCTCTATCCGGGCGATCGCGGATCGGTTTCCAGAAGTCTCCTTTGCTGTTGGACTCCATCCGCTAGATGCGGACAAGTGGACCCCTGAATTAGCGGAGCGGATCTTAACCCTAGCTCAGTCTGACGCTAGGGTAGTGGCCATAGGTGAGACAGGGCTCGATTTCTATAAAGCCGATAATCAGGCAGTTCAGCAAGCGGCCTTCACAACTCAGCTGGAGATTGCCCGCCGATTGAATTTACCCGTTATTATTCATTGCCGAGACGCCGCCCCCGCCATGGCCGAATTACTCCGGCAATTTTGGCGGCGTCAAGGCCCCGTAAATGGTGTTATGCACTGTTGGTCGGGAACCCCAGAAGAAACCCAGTGGTTCCTGGATTTGGGATTTCACATTAGCTTTAGCGGTATCGTCACCTTCAAAAATGCTCATCAGGTCAAAGCATCCGCCCAATTAGTTCCTAGCGATCGTCTTCTGATAGAGACTGACTGCCCCTTCTTAACTCCAGCGCCCAAACGAAAGGAGAGGCGAAATCAACCCGCCTATGTTAAGCACGTAGCGGAACAGGTTGCTCATCTTCGAGGAGTTTCACTAGAGACCCTTGCATGCCAGACGACAGCTAATGCTTGTCGTCTATTTGGATTATCAATCTCTAACCTCTCCTCTCAACACACAGAAACATCTGGAATAGCGTCTTGATTGCTCGACTTAATTTTAAATCCTTAAGTTTTCCATTTGGAGCAGATGTAGGCCGCTCAAATTAGTGTGAGCAAGTTAGTATATGCAAGTCAAAATTCATTTTCCGGCCTTGACACTTGCATCTTTTTAGGCGTACCCCTTGAGAGGTTATGACTTGAATCGATATATACTGTTTTAGCTGCAAATGACTGTAATTCCTGTTAATCCTGAATTTCAAGGTTTCACAATTGTAATCGTTGATATTCCCTTAGTCTGAGCTATCCATAGCACCCTTTATTTAGCGTTATTTTACAGCTCCTACAGGATTTCCATCCATGACTTACCCCTGATTGCTTCCGTATCGCTGCTCCAATTAAAACTTCTATGTCATGTTTACTGCCTGTCGATGTTGGCGTCAACTAGCCTCATATTATTCACATTCCATCCCGCTACTTGTGATCCTCTCTTGATCCCCCATTTTCAGCCTGCCATATCCCTAGGCCCTGCCAGCGCCTATTCTGTTTGCCTTGCAAACGTAGCACCTTTACATTATCCAGGGCGTGACCCGTTTGAGGAGACGCATGACTAACCAGACCTATACCCAACCCGCTTTTATTCTGCCCGACCTTGTTGAGATTCAACGAGCCAGTTTCCGTTGGTTCTTAGAAGAAGGACTGATTGAAGAGCTAGACAGTTTCTCTCCAATCACTGACTATACCGGCAAACTAGAACTCCATTTTTTGGGCAAGGATTACAAGCTCAAGAGTCCCAAATACGATGTCGATGAAGCAAAACGGCGGGACAGCACCTACGCGGTGCAAATGTACGTTCCGACTCGTCTGATTAATAAGGAAACGGGAGAAATTAAAGAGCAAGAGGTTTTCATCGGGGATTTACCCCTGATGACTGACCGCGGAACCTTTATCATCAACGGGGCTGAACGGGTTATCGTCAATCAGATTGTTCGGAGTCCCGGCGTTTACTACAAAGCTGAAACGGATAAGAACGGCCGTCGTACCTACAATGCCAATCTAATTCCTAACCGGGGCGCCTGGCTAAAATTTGAAACCGACAAAAACGATTTGGTCTGGGTGCGCATTGACAAGACCCGTAAACTTTCCGCCCAAGTTCTCCTTAAGGCGTTAGGGCTGAGTGATGGTGAAATCTTTGACTCTCTTCGCCATCCGGAATATTTCCAAAAAACAATTGAAAAGGAAGGGCAGTTTAACGAAGAAGAGGCCCTGCTGGAACTCTACAGAAAATTACGACCGGGTGAACCTCCCACTGTATCCGGCGGACAGCAGCTCTTGGACTCCCGCTTCTTTGAACCCAAACGTTATGACTTAGGTCGAGTCGGCCGCTACAAACTCAATCGGAAGCTTCGCCTCAGCATTCCAGATACCGTGCGGGTGCTAACGCCGCAAGATATTCTGTCGGCGATCGACTATTTGATTAACTTAGAATTTGACATTGGCAGTCCGGACGATATCGACCATTTAGGTAACCGACGGGTGCGCTCTGTAGGAGAGCTGCTGCAGAACCAGGTTCGGGTTGGTCTCAATCGTCTAGAGCGGATTATCCGTGAGCGGATGACTGTGTCCGACGCTGACTCCCTAACCCCCGCCTCTTTGGTTAACCCCAAACCTCTGGTGGCGGCCATCAAGGAGTTCTTTGGATCCAGCCAACTTTCACAGTTTATGGATCAGACCAATCCTTTGGCTGAATTGACCCACAAGCGTCGACTCAGCGCCCTCGGTCCAGGAGGACTCACTCGGGAACGAGCGGGTTTTGCCGTACGGGATATTCACCCCTCTCACCATGGCAGAATTTGTCCGATTGAAACTCCTGAAGGACCCAACGCCGGTCTGATCGGCTCTTTAGCCACCCATGCTCGGGTAAATGCCTTTGGCTTTATCGAAACCCCCTTCTATCCAGTGGAGAATGGGCGGGTTCTGAATGATCGACCGCCGGAATATATGACTGCTGACGAAGAAGATGACCTGCGGGTGGCGCCAGGAGATATTCCCACCGATGAAGGCGGCTACATTCTTGGGGAATCGGTGCCTGTGCGATATCGGCAAGACTTCACCACTACAGCGCCTAGTGAAGTGGACTATGTGGCGGTTTCCCCCGTCCAGATCATTTCGGTCGCCACCTCACTGATTCCCTTCCTCGAGCATGACGATGCTAACCGGGCCCTCATGGGCTCCAACATGCAACGTCAGGCAGTGCCCCTCCTGCATCCAGAACGGCCCCTGGTGGGAACTGGATTAGAGGCTCAAGCGGCGCGCGACTCTGGAATGGTGATCGTCAGTCAAACGGATGGAGAGGTTTCCTATGTAGACGCCAATCGCATTCGCGTGCGCAATCCGCAAGGGAAGGAAATTGAATATCAAATCCAAAAGTACATTCGTTCTAACCAAGATACTTGTCTCAACCAACGCCCGATTGTGTTTCAGGGTGATCAGGTGGTGACGGGCCAGATTTTGGCCGATGGATCAGCCACTGAAGGAGGAGAACTCGCCTTAGGGCAAAATGTCTTAATATCCTACATGCCCTGGGAGGGCTATAACTACGAGGACGCTATCCTGATTAGCGAGCGCCTGGTTTTTGATGATGTGTACACCTCAATCCATATTGAAAAATATGAGATTGAGGCCCGTCAAACCAAACTCGGTCCTGAGGAAATTACTCGGGAGATTCCTAACGTCGGTGAAGATGCCCTGCGTCAACTTGATGAGACGGGGATTATCCGTATTGGCGCCTGGGTCGACGCGGGCGACATTCTCGTGGGTAAAGTCACCCCCAAAGGCGAGTCCGATCAGCCGCCGGAAGAAAAGCTGCTGCGGGCCATTTTTGGGGAGAAAGCTCGGGATGTGCGGGATAACTCTTTGAGGGTTCCGAATGGCGAGAAGGGGCGTGTGGTAGACGTCCGGGTCTTTACTCGGGAACAGGGGGATGAGCTGCCGCCCGGAGCCAATATGGTTGTCCGCGTCTATGTAGCCCAGAAACGCAAAATTCAGGTGGGCGATAAAATGGCCGGTCGCCACGGCAATAAAGGCATCATTTCCCGTATCCTGCCGGTGGAAGACATGCCCTATCTACCCGATGGCACTCCCATTGATATTGTGCTGAATCCCTTGGGCGTCCCCTCCCGGATGAATGTGGGGCAGGTATTTGAATGTCTATTAGGGTGGGCCGCTGAAAACCTAGACGCCCGCTTTAAAGTAACCCCTTTTGATGAGATGTACGGGGAAGAAGCCTCTCGGATTACCACCCATGGCAAGCTCCAAGAGGCTCGGGAGAGCACCCGTAATGATTGGGTGTTCAATCCAGACGATCCCGGTAAAATCCAACTGTATGACGGTCGGACCGGCGAACCCTTTGATCGGCCGGTCACCGTGGGGAAAGCCTACATGCTGAAGCTAGTGCACCTGGTGGACGACAAAATCCACGCTCGGTCCACAGGCCCCTATTCTTTGGTTACTCAACAGCCTTTGGGCGGCAAGGCCCAACAAGGGGGACAGCGTTTCGGAGAGATGGAAGTATGGGCATTGGAAGCCTTCGGAGCCGCCTATACCTTGCAGGAGCTATTAACCGTCAAATCCGACGATATGCAGGGGCGTAATGAGGCGCTCAACGCCATTGTCAAAGGAAAGGCCATTCCTCGGCCCGGTACGCCAGAGTCGTTCAAGGTGTTAATGCGCGAACTGCAATCCCTCTGCCTAGACATTGCAGTGCATAAGGTAGAAACTCGCGAAGACGGCACCAGCCGAGATCTTGAAGTCGATTTAATGTCGGATGTCAGTAGTCGTCGGGCGCCATCCAGACCCACCTATGAATCGATCTCGAGAGAAGAACTTGAAGAAGTCGAAGAATAACCTTCGCAGCCACTCGCTCTCCCCGATGTTGCTTAAGCGCCCAGGTGGGGAGCGGGGGGCTTAAATTCAGCACTAGCGCGTAAGGAAGTTGCCAAGAATGCCCAAGCTAGAACAGCGGTTCGACTATGTAAAAATTGGCTTAGCCTCTCCGGAGCGAATTCGTCAATGGGGAGAGCGGACTTTACCGAATGGCATGGTTGTCGGTGAAGTCACCAAGCCTGAAACCATCAACTACCGAACGCTCAAACCAGAGATGGATGGTTTGTTTTGCGAGCGCATTTTCGGCCCCGCCAAAGATTGGGAATGTCACTGCGGTAAGTACAAGCGAGTTCGCCACCGAGGGATTGTGTGCGAGCGTTGCGGGGTTGAGGTTACTGAGTCGCGAGTCCGACGCCACCGAATGGGATATATCAAACTGGCGGCTCCAGTCGCCCACGTTTGGTATCTCAAGGGCATTCCTAGCTACATGTCAATTCTGTTAGACATGCCGCTCCGGGATGTGGAGCAAATTGTCTACTTCAATGCCTACGTGGTGCTCGATCCAGGTAATGCTGACAATCTGTCCTATAAGCAACTGTTGACAGAGGATCAGTGGATTGAGATTGAGGATCAACTGTACGACGAAGACTCCACGCTGGAAGGAATTGAAGTGGGGATTGGAGCAGAAGCTCTACAGAGCCTACTGCAAGATCTGAACTTAGAGTCTGAGGCTGAAAAGCTACGGGAGGAAATCGCCACTGCCAAAGGTCAGAAACGAGCAAAGCTGATTAAGCGATTGCGCGTGATTGATAATTTCATCGCGACTGGTTCAACCCCTGATTGGATGGTGCTAGAGGTTATTCCCGTAATCCCTCCGGATCTGCGGCCGATGGTTCAGTTGGATGGGGGACGGTTCGCCACATCTGACTTGAACGATCTCTACCGTCGGGTCATCAATCGTAATAATCGACTGGCCCGTCTGCAGGAAATTCTGGCTCCTGAAATCATCGTTCGGAACGAAAAACGGATGTTGCAGGAGGCGGTGGATGCTTTAATCGACAATGGTCGCCGCGGACGAACAGTGGTTGGCGCCAATAACCGCCCGCTTAAATCCCTGTCAGATATTATTGAGGGTAAGCAAGGCCGTTTTCGTCAAAACCTTCTGGGCAAACGGGTGGATTATTCCGGTCGTTCTGTAATTGTGGTCGGGCCGAAGTTAAATATTCACCAGTGCGGTTTACCTCGGGAAATGGGCATTGAATTGTTCCAGCCCTTTGTCATCCATCGTTTGATCCGTCAGGGGTTGGTTAACAATATTAAAGCGGCCAAGAAGCTAATTCAGCGTAACGATCCCAGCGTTTGGGAGGTATTGGAGGAGGTAATCGAAAGCCACCCAGTGATGCTGAACCGGGCGCCCACGTTACACCGCCTCGGGATTCAGGCATTTGAACCGATTCTGGTGGAAGGGCGCGCTATCCAGCTCCATCCTCTGGTCTGTCCCGCCTTTAATGCTGACTTTGACGGCGACCAAATGGCGGTGCATGTTCCCCTCTCCTTAGAATCTCAAGCGGAAGCCCGATTGCTGATGTTGGCGTCCAACAATGTCCTTTCTCCCGCGACAGGAAGGCCGATTATTACCCCGAGTCAGGATATGGTGCTGGGTTGTTATTATCTGACGGCTAATAATCCCGGTGAGTTGCATGGAGCGGGTCGTTACTTCGCCAATATGGAAGACGCCATCATGGCTTACGAGCAAGGTCTTGTAGACCTTCACGCTAAGGTCTGGTTGCGCTTCGATGGTCCGGTGGAGACCGATACCCCAGACAACAATGTGCTGGAGGAAACCAAAGGTGAGGATGGCTCCACCACCAAACGTTACCGTTCTCGTCGGGTGCGTGAAGACGCCGAGGGAAAGCTGATTTCCCAATACGTTGAAACGACACCGGGGCGCATCATTTATAACAAAACGGTGCATGACTCTTTGGCGAGTTAGCCAGGTCGATTCTGATCCAGCAGCCTGGTTGAAAGGTTTTTTTCTTCAAAGCTGTTCGCTATTCACAATTGAGCACAAAACTAGCATTGATTTCGAGGGGCGGGAAAATAATGGCAGAGCAAGGGGCTAATCAATCCAACGATCTGATCTTCCGGAATCGAGTGATTGATAAGAAACAATTGAAAAACTTGATGTCCTGGTCATTTACCAACTACGGCACGGCTCGCACCGCTCAAATGGCAGACCAGATCAAGAACCTGGGGTTTCGATACGCGACGCGGGCGGGGGTGTCCATCAGTGTGGATGATTTGCAGGTGCCTCCCAGCAAACGAAAATTGCTGGAAGCAGCGGAAGAAGATATTCGCACCACTGAAGAGCGCTATACCCGGGGTGAAATTACCGAGGTTGAGCGATTCCAGAAGGTGATCGACACTTGGAACAGCACCAGCGAGCAACTGAAAGACGAAGTGGTGCGGAACTTCAAGATCAATAGTCCGCTCAACTCCGTCTATATGATGGCTTTCTCTGGGGCGCGGGGAAATATTTCCCAGGTTAGGCAATTGGTGGGGATGCGGGGCCTCATGGCCAATCCACAAGGGGAAATCATTGACCTGCCGATTAAGACTAACTTCCGGGAAGGATTAACCGTTACTGAGTATATTATTTCCTCTTACGGGGCGCGTAAGGGTTTGGTGGACACCGCTCTAAGAACAGCAGACTCCGGTTATTTGACCCGTCGTTTGGTGGACGTTTCCCAGGACGTCATTATCCGTGAGATCGACTGTGGCACAGATCGCGGTATTCCCCTCGGCAGTATGACGGATGGAGAGCGCATTTTGATTCCCCTGCAGGATCGACTGTTGGGGCGCGTGTTGGCTCGAGATGTGGTTCATCCGAAGACAGGGGAATTGCTGGCGTCTCGGAATGATTCTATTTCGGATGAACTGGCTAAGTACCTCTATAAAGACTGCGGGGTTGAGGATGTTTTTGTTCGTTCGGCATTGACCTGTGAAGCTGCGCGTTCAGTGTGTCAGCACTGTTATGGGTGGAGCCTAGCCCACTTTCATATGGTGGATCTGGGGGAAGCGGTGGGTATTATCGCCGCCCAATCTATCGGAGAGCCGGGAACCCAGCTGACGATGCGGACTTTCCATACGGGGGGAACCTTTACTGGCGAGCTGGCGTCCCAAATTCGGGCTGAGGTTGAAGGCACCCTTAAATTGCCCAAAAATCTACGGACTCGCCCCTTCCGCACTCGACACGGTGAGGATGCATTGGTGATGGAAACCAATACTGACGTCACTGTGGAATCTGAGAAAAAAAATCAAACGTTTACCCTTCTGCAGGGGGGAATTCTATTTGTTCAACCGGGTGAAAAAGTACAGGTGGGGCAATTACTGGCGGAGCCTCCTAGTACGGGTCGGGTTCGCAAGGTAACTGAAAAAGCTAGTAAGGACGTGACCTCTGACTTATCTGGGGAGGTGATGTTTGCTGGGTTAGTGCAAGAAGAGAAAAAGGACCGACAAGGCAACACCACTCGCCTAGCCCAGCGAGGAGGGTTACTTTGGGTTCTTTCTGGCGAAGTTTATAACCTGCCTCCTGGCGCTGAGCCAGTCATCAAGAATGGTGACTTGATCGAGAGTGGCGGTATTCTAGCAGAGACTAAGCTCGTTACCGAGCGAGGCGGCATCGTGCGTCTGCCTCAAGAAGTCGACGGCAAGGGGGGGCGTGAAGTTGAGATTATTACCGCTTCCGTGTTGCTAGACCAAGCTCAAGTTATAGTGGAGAGCGGCCAGGGTCGAGAGCACTATGTGATTGAGGCGGCTAGCGGTCAGCGATTTTCCCTGATTGCGACGCCGGGAGCGAAAGTAGCCCATGGCCAAGTGGTGGCTGAGCTTGAGGACGATCGCTATCATACTCAAACTGGCGGTATCATTAAGTACTCTGGCGTAGAAGTGGCGAAGCGGGGTAAAGCTAAGCATGGCTATGAGGTGATTCAAGGCGGCACCCTCTTGTGGATTCCGGAAGAAGCCCACGAAGTTAATAAGGACATCTCTTTGCTCCTGGTGGAAGATGGCCAGTATGTAGAAGCAGGCGCTGAAGTCGTTAAGGATATCTTTTGCCAGAGTAATGGGGTTGTAGAAGTTACTCAGAAGAATGATATTTTGCGGGAGATTGTTGTCAAGCCCGGTGAAATCCATATTGTGGATTCTCCAGATGATGTCGTTGGCAAAGACGGCGCCTTAGCTCAAGCCGGGGAAGAAGTGATGCCCGGCTTGCCGGTGGATGATCTTCGCTACATCGAATATGTGGAGACACCCGAAGGTCCAGCGCTGCTCCTGCGCCCAGTCACCGAGTTTACAATCCCATCCGAACCGTCTGTCCCCAGCCAAGACTCCGTCAGTGATAGCAGTGATAGCGCCATTCGACTGCGAGCGGTGCAACGACTTCCCTACAAAGATGGGGAGCGAGTTAAGTCGGTTGAAGGCTTGGAGCTTCTGCGCACCCAGTTAGTCCTAGAGATCGATGAGGATGCGCCCCAATTGGCCGCCGATATCGAATTGGTTCCGGATGAGACGGATCCTGACCTGATGCGACTCCAGCTGGTTATCCTGGAATCGCTAGTGATTCGTCGAGATGTGGCGGCGGACCAAACCCAAGGCAGTACTCACACTCGTCTACTGGTGACAGATGGCGATCAAATTGAACCAGGCGCTGTGGTGGCACGGACCGAAATCCAATGTAAGGAAGCGGGTGAAATTCGCGGTATTCGGGAAGAGGAAGAAGCGATCATCCGTCGTATCCTGGTGGCTCGGGACGACGATCATGTGAAGGTGGATATTGGCGACGAGTCGCCTACTGTGGCGGAAGGCGATTTGATTGTCGCGGGTGCCCAAATTTCCCCTGGAGTCTTGGCTGCTGAGTCTGGCCAGGTGGTGAAGATTGAGGACTCCCAGGTGATGTTGCGGATTGCGAGACCCTATCGAGTATCCACCGGTGCAGTGCTTCATATTGAGGATGGCGACCTGGTGCAACGGGGCGACAACTTAGTGCTGCTTGTCTTTGAACGCGCCAAAACGGGTGACATTATCCAGGGTTTACCCCGGATTGAAGAACTCTTGGAGGCCCGTAAGCCTAAAGAGGCCTGCATTCTCGCAGAACGTCCAGGGGTCGCCCAGGTGGTCTACGATGAAGACGAATCAGTTGAGGTCAAGATCGTTGAAAATGATGGGGTGGTGACAGATTATCCTATCAGTCCGGGACAGAATGTGATCGTTTCAGACGGTCAGGAACTGGATACGGCTGAACCGCTGACGGATGGCCCGGCGAATCCTCACCAAATTCTGGAAGTCTTCTTCAAATTCCATCGAGAGAGGACAGGCGTCCATGAGGCGGCGTTGATTAGTTTGCAGAAAGTGCAAACATTCTTGGTGAACGAGGTGCAGTCAGTGTATCAGTCCCAGGGGATTGACATCTCTGACAAGCACATTGAGGTGATTGTCAGACAGATGACCTCTAAGGGACGGGTTGATGACGGCGGCGACACCACCATGCTGCCGGGTGAATTGGTTGAAATTCACCAGATAGAACAGGTGAATGAAGCCATGTCCATTACGGGCGGAGCCCCCGCTGAGTACACGCCAGTGCTTTTGGGTATCACAAAGGCGTCCCTGAATACCGATAGCTTTATCTCGGCGGCTAGTTTCCAGGAAACAACTCGAGTTCTGACTGAAGCGGCGATTGAAGGTAAATCTGATTGGTTACGCGGTCTTAAGGAAAACGTGATCATCGGACGTCTGATTCCTGCGGGAACAGGGTTTAACGCCTATGAAGAACCCACAGCGCCCGAGATCGATCCGTCCTTTGACGCGGCCTTCTTGGATGAAGAACTGAACCTGCAGGATGTCGTTCTGGATGACCGAACAGCTCGCACCTATGATTTAGAGGGCGGTTTGGATGTTCTATCAGATGATGGAATGGTGGGTCGTGCGCCTGGAGAAGCGCCTAACCGGGGGGGGAATAGCGGCTCTTTTGGAGATTCGTTGCCTCCGTTTTTGGCTGATGATGCGCTGATTGATGATCAAAGTGAAGCGCCGTAATCTTCTCCCTTACTGGACTCTGGCAAATTTTCAATTTTGAGCTATTTTGATCGCTGAAACTCCTATTCTTTCGTTGATTTTCTCAATAGCGCCGAGTTGTTACGAATACCTGAAAGGACTGAGCTATAAGGCTTTCAGAAGATCAGACCAAAAAACGCCAGACTCCAGTCCCTTAGAAGAATCAGATAAATCGTTAGAAGGCTAGAAAGCAGATTTTCCGACTTTCTAGCCTTCTCTTTTGTTTGGCCTCCCGTATTTTGTTTGGTCTCCCGTATTTCGTCCCAGGGAAATCCATCCAAACCTCAGCTGATATCTCTTTTTCACTCTAAAGAACTGGCTGCTTTGAAGCCCAGCGTTTTCGCCAACGCGAGGCGGGCTCAAAGTCAGATTCTATTTGCTCTTGCTGGCGTCTTTGAACAATTTCTTGGTCCGAAGCGTTTAGGTTAGGATCCCGGTAGGGAATGGCGGCCCGAGTTCGCAGGTGTTCTTGTTCTTGTTGCGAAAGGGAGGATAAGTCATATTCGGTGAAGCTGGCTACAGTGCCTGGCCATTGTCTTCCGATCGCTTGGGTAGACCCAATGGTTAACCCTGCAAATTGCAGCGCGGTGCGCGCCGCCGCCGCGCAGGAATAAGTGGCCAAATGGCCATCGGGACTCAAACAGGTTGCTAACTGCTGAAGAAATTCGACGGTCCAGAGTGATGGACACCGGAGGGGAGAGAACGGATCCAGAAAAATTGAATCGGCTTGAAAATTCATTTGAATGACGGATTGAATTTTCTCTCGGGCATCCCCGATTAATAACCGCGCCTCCAGGCGATCGCACTTAACCTGATGATCCGTTGCTAACATTGCCAAAATCCGGCGGATATCCGGCGACCAACCCGCTACCAAATTATGGGCGATCGCACTCACGGGAACCGCCGGATTGATCTCCAACCCCATCAGATAAACCCGGCAATCCGGATTAATCCGCCAAATGGTTTCCAGCGCAGCAGCAGTGTTATAACCCAAGCCATAGCATATATCTAGCAAGTAGATTTTGTCCCGCTTTGCCTTTTCAGGTAGATGAGTCGCCGCCACAAAGGTCAATTTCGCCTCATCATAGGCCCCGCCCCGACTGTGAAACCACTCGCCGAACTCTTCTGAAAAGAAAGTGTAAGAACCATCATTGGTAAGTTCTGGACTGAAGTCTGGTTGAGTTGACATGAGGGGCAATTAATCTGGGAGGAGGAAGTTACTCTCTGCCAAAATGTTGACTCTGGAAGCCATTGAGCAGCATAGAATAACTCAACCTGCTTTGGGTTTTGCTTGAGAGTTTCGAGTGTGGAATTTGAAAGCTGCTTCAGATGAAGAGTAATTCCCATACATACAAACTATTGATATATAAACTATTCATAATCGGTTGGTTCGTTGTATAAGGCTTGAATGCTCGCCCGAATCAGTGGAAATGCTCCGATTCCAATCATGACTGCAATCAATAGGCTAATAACCTCATCGGCCCAGTTCCAGTGAAACATCCAAATCAGAACTGCGGCTAGAATCACGCCAGCTGAGCTAGCGGTGTCCGCCAGAATGTGTAGGAAGGCGCCTCGGATGTTTAAATCATGATGACTGTGATCGTGTA
>JASJDH010000167.1 GCA_030065175.1 Leptolyngbyaceae cyanobacterium MO_188.B28
TCTTCCTGTTTCGCTACAGTGGACAAGAAGACATCGTGGTGGGCACACCTATCGCCAACCGCAACCGAGGCGAAATTGAGTCCCTCATCGGACTCTTTGTCAATACCTTGGCGCTACGGACTAAGTTGCAAGGCAATCCTCGCTTTGAAGAGGTGCTCAAGCAGGTTAGGCAAGTAGCCTTAGACGCCTATGACCACCAGGATGTACCTTATGAGCAGGTGGTAGAAGCCTTGCGGCCGGAGCGCAATCTTAGCCACAGTCCCCTGTTTCAAGTAATGTTTGTTTTGCAGAACGCTCCCATGGAGCAATTGGAACTGCCAGGCCTGAGCTTGACCTCTTTAGAGAGAGAGAGTTCGATCGCCAAATTCGATTTAACTCTGTCCCTAGAGGAAACGGAAGGAGGACTGAAGGGTTCTTGGCTATACAACTCAGATTTGTTTGATGCGACAACAATAGAGCGGATGAGTCGGCATTTTCAGACCTTACTCCAGGGAATCGAGGCCAATCCTCAAGCGCATATCGCTCATCTGCCCTTACTCACGGAATTGGAACAGCAGCAGTTATCGGTGGAGTGGAATGGCGCCCAGGTAGAATATCCCAAAGGTAAGTGCATCCACCAGTTGTTTGAGGAGCAGGCGGAAAGGACTCCCAATGCTATCGCAGTGGTCTTTGAAGGGCGGCAGTTGACCTACCGAGAGTTAAATCACCGTGCAAATCAGCTAGCCTGCTATTTACAGTCACTGGAAGTTGGCCCTGAAGTGCTGGTGGGCGTCTGTGTGGAACGCTCCTTGGAGATGATAGTGGGACTGTTAGGAATCCTCAAAGCAGGTGGAGCTTACGTTCCCCTTGACCCGGTTTATCCAAAAGAGCGGATTTCTTTGATGTTGTCAGATTCTCAAATCTCTGTTGTCCTAACGCAACAGTCGCTGATTGAAAAGCTTCCAGAGCATCAAGCTAGACCTATCTGCCTCGATAGGGATTGGAACTTGATCTCTCAATCTCCGGTAGACAATCTCAATACTGGCGTCACACCGCAAAATTTAATCTATGTAATCTATACATCAGGTTCAACCGGTATTCCAAAGGGAGTGTTAATTCGGCACGCAAATGTGGTTCGCCTTTTGAGGGCTACCCAAGCCTGGTTTAATTTCACCTCAAAAGATGTTTGGACGCTGTTTCACTCCTACGCCTTTGACTTTTCTGTATGGGAATTATGGGGGGCGCTTTGCTATGGAGGCAAGCTTGTTGTCGTTCCCTATCTCGTAAGTCGTTCTCCTGATAGTTTTTACCAACTTCTGTCTCAAGAGCAGGTAACCGTCCTCAACCAAACTCCGTCTGCCTTTCGCCAGCTAATCCAAGCGGAAGAATCGGCGAATAATCCAGGAAAACTGGCGCTACGTCTAGTTATTTTTGGAGGGGAAGCCTTAGAGCTACAAAGCTTGAAACCGTGGTTCGACCGACATGGAGATCGAATGCCTCAGTTGGTTAATATGTACGGCATTACAGAAACAACCGTTCATGTCACCTATCGTCCTCTGACCCAACGCGATCTCCAGGGTAAGGGAAGTCTCATTGGTTGTCCGATCCCTGACTTACAAGTCTATCTGTTAGATCAGCACCGGCAACTTGTTCCGATCGGAGTGGTTGGGGAAATGTACGTGGGAGGAGCTGGAGTAGCGCGAGGTTATCTCAATCGACCTGAGTTGACTGAAGAGCGCTTTATTCCTAATCCTTTTAGTGATGCCCCGAACTCTCGCCTCTATAAAACTGGAGATTTAGCCCGCTTCTTGCCAAAGGGAGATCTAGAATACCTGGGGCGAATCGATCACCAGGTCAAGATTCGTGGTTTCCGCATTGAACTTGGGGAAATTGAAGCAGCGCTCACCCAGCATCCAGAGGTACGAGAGACAGTTGTCATCGCCAGGGAAGATCAACCCGGCAACAAGCGTCTGGCGGCCTATTTGGTCCCGAATCAGCAACCCCCGACTAATGGTGAATTATATTATTTCCTCAAGGGGCGACTGCCTGATTACATGATTCCCGCAGCCTTTATGCTGTTGGATGCTTTACCCTTAACCCCTAATGGCAAAGTAGATCATCGTGCTCTCCCTATTCCAGAAGGACTGCGTCCAGAGTTAGGGGCAATCTACATGGCGCCTCGAACCGAGACTGAAAAACGCATTGCCGCCGTCTGGCAACAAGTCCTTCAGATAGATGAGTTAGGGATTCATGATAATTTCTTTGAATTGGGGGGAAATTCAATACTCCTGATTCAAATTCACAGCAAATTGAAAGAAATATTTCAGCAAGATTTGTCTATTGTTGATATGTTTCAATATCCCACCATCCAGGCGTTGGCTGATTACTTAAGTCTGGTGAAGCCAGGTAAACCATCTGTGTTCGAGAATGGTCACAAACGGGTTGAAATTCGGAAAACTCGTCAAGCTGTTAGGAGACAACAAAGAGAATCTAGACAAATGCACAGAGTTAAACCTGAACACTGCTAATAAGCAATAAAATCTTTAAAGGGAAAATATGTCTATAGATAATCAATATTCGCCCCATTTCATTAGTGATTCAGATATCGCGATTATTGGCATATCCTGCCGTTTCCCAGGTGCCAAAGATGCTAATGAATTGTGGAAAAACTTACAAAACGGCGTAGAGTCAATCTCGTTTTTCTCTGATCAGGAACTGGTGTCGTCAGGGGTGGATCCTGCTCTACTAAGGGATCCTGACTATGTCAGAGCGAAGGCTATATTGCCAGACATCAAGCTATTCGATGCGTCTTTTTTCGACATCAGCCCTGCTGAGGCTGAAATGATGGATCCGCAGCAGCGCCTTTTCCTGGAGTGCGCCTGGCAAGCAATTGAGAGCGCCGGATATAGCATAGGAACCTACAGTGGTTCAATTGCAGTTTATGCGGGTGCAGGCATTAACACTTATTTACTCTCCAACCTGATTTCAAACCTTGATTTGCTGGAATCAGCCCGCGCTTATCGGGCAATGATCTCAAATGATAAAGATTTTTTGTCTACCCGCGTCTCTTACAAGTTGAACCTGAAGGGGCCGAGTGTTAATGTTCAAACCGCCTGCTCTACGTCATTAGTTGCTGCGCATTTAGGCTGTCAAAGTTTAATTAATGGCGAATGTGACATGGCGCTGGTCGGCGGCGTTTCAATTCGCGTTCCCCAGAAGACTGGTTATTTGTATCAGGAAGATTTGATTCTCTCTCCCAACGGGCAATGCCGAGCATTTGACGCCCAAGCTCAGGGAACGGTTGGCGGCAATGGTTTAGGTATTGTTGTCTTGAAGCGCTTAACGGATGCGATCGCGGATGGCGATTATGTATATGCAACCATCAAAGGTTCAGCTATCAATAATGACGGTTCTCTGAAAGTTGGCTATACCGCCCCAAGCATAGAGGGTCAAGCATCTGTGATTTCAGAGGCTCAGGCAATCGCAGGAATTGATGCTGGAACCGTGACTTATATAGAAGCTCATGGCACTGGAACCGTGCTTGGCGATCCGATTGAGATAGCAGGCTTATCTAAGGCATTCCAGGCTAGTAAGAAGGAAAAGCAATTCTGTGCTATCGGCTCAATCAAAACCAATCTTGGCCACCTGGATGCAGCAGCCGGCGTTGCGGGTCTGATTAAGACGGCCCTGTCCCTCAAACACAAGCAAATTCCTCCCAGCTTGCACTTTGAACATCCCAATCCCCAGATTGATTTCGCCAACAGTCCCTTCTATGTAAATACCCAGCTCTCTCAATGGGAGGCCAATGGAACACCTTTACGGGCCGGGGTTAGTTCTTTTGGCATTGGGGGCACAAATGCCCACATCGTTCTGGAAGAAGCCCCTCCTAGAGAACCTTCTGGGAAAGCCCGCCCATGGCAATTGTTGGCGCTCTCCGCTAAAACTAACACCGCCCTTGATCAGGCGACTGCCAATTTGGCTGAACACTTGAGGCGGAACCCTGAGCTCAACCTTGCTGATATTGCTTATACCCTGAGCCAGGGGCGTCAGATGTTCAACCATCGGCGAATACTGGTTTGTGAAGATATTGCCAATTCAGCAACCCCACTCGAAACTCTGGATCCAAAACGAATCTTGAGTCATTCTCTGACCACTGGAGAACAACCGGTTGTGTTTATGTTCTCTGGCCAGGGCGCTCAATACGTCAATATGGGGTTGGAACTCTACCAGCATGAGTCAACATTTCGAGAGCAGGTAGATATTTGTTCAGAACTCCTGAACCCTCACTTAGGGTTTGATCTACGCCATATCCTGTACCCCAGTCAAGAACGAACAGCAGAGGCTGAAAAGCTGCTGAATCAGACTGCGATTGCCCAGCCATCACTGTTTGTACTCGAATATGCATTGGCCAAGTTGTGGATATCTTGGGGAGTGCATCCTAAGGCTATGATTGGTCATAGTCTAGGCGAATACGTCGCGGCTTGTTTAGCAGACGTTTTCTCTCTAGAAGAAGCATTATCTCTGGTGGCGACTCGGGGACGACTAATGCAGCAAATGCCCTCAGGGGCGATGCTGACTGTTTCTCTACCGGTTAATGAGGTAGAGCCTTTCTTGAGTCAGGAAATCTCTTTAGCGGTGATTAACGGCCCCTCTCTTTGCGTGGTTTCGGGTTCGTCCATCGCTGTAGAGGACTTACAAGCGCAGTTAACTCAAAGAGGGATAGAGCATCGTCGGCTCAAGACCTCCCATGCCTTTCATTCAACCATGATGGAGCCCATGCTGGGAGATTTTATTGAAACGATCCAAAAGGTGAGCTTAAAACCTCCGAAAATCCCCTATCTGTCTAATGTTACCGGTAGCTGGATCACAGCATCAGAGGCCACAGATCCAACCTATTGGTCAAAGCATTTACGACAAACGGTTCACTTTGCGCATGGTCTGCAACAGTTGCTACAAGACCCCAGTCAAATCTTGCTAGAAGTAGGCCCTGGAAGGACGTTGAGTACGCTCGCGATGCGTCATCCCGAGAGGGAGAGCGAGCAGGTTGTACTCACGTCAGTGCGACATCCCAAAGATTCACAATCAGATATGGCCTTCTTGCTCACCACATTGGGCAAGCTTTGGCTCAATGGCGCACCCGTTAATTGGTCCGCCTTCTACAGTAATGAACGGCGTTATCGCCTGCCTTTGCCAACTTACCCCTTTGAGCGTCAGCATTACTGGATTGCTCCCAGCAACCGAACAGAGCACAACCGTGGGTCTCACCGGTCAATAGAGAAAAAATCTGATATCGCTGATTGGTTTTATCTCCCTCTATGGAAGCAATCTATATCCCCGTCTCTACCTGATCAGGCAGACTTGACAGCGCAACTGACAGCACAGATCTCATGCTGGTTGGTGTTTTCGGATGAAGGTGGATTGGCGGCCCAAATCGTTAAGAGGCTGGAAGAGTGGGGTCAAGATGTCATTACGGTCAGCCTGGGGTCAGGCTTTGCTAAACAAAGCAATGGTCGATACCTTCTCAATCCTCAACAATCTGATGGATACAACCTATTGCTGAGTGATCTCCTTGCCCAGGGCAGGATTCCTCAAAAGATTCTTCATCTATGGAGTGTTACCGAAAAAGGTCATACCTGCTCAATCCTCGATAGCCTCGATAAGGCGCAAAATTTAGGATTTCGTAGCCTGCTTCATATAGCTCAGGCTATTGGACAACAGAATTTCACTGATCCGATTCAACTCTCAGTTATCTCAAATGATTTATGGGATGTGACCGGGGAAGAGGAGCTATCTCCGGAAAAGGCGATGTTGTTGGGACCGATCAAAGTTATTCCTAAAGAATATCCTAATATTGGCTGTCAAGGGATTGATGTTGTCATCCCATCGTCAGGGACAAGGTGTGAGCAACGTCTGGTAAATCAATTACTTACAGAGCTTATCAATCAATCTTCTGATCCGGTGATCGCTTATCGGGGTTCTCATCGCTGGGCACAAATCTTTGAACCAGTTCGATTGGAGATGTCAACTCAGGTGAACTCTCGATTGAGGGAAGGAGGCGTGTATCTGATTACAGGCGGCCTCGGCGGTATTGGACTGGCGCTGGCGGATTATCTGGCCAAGACAGTGCGAGCGAAATTGATTTTGATCGGACGTTCCGCGATGCCTGCTCGCAACGAGTGGGAACGGTGGCTGGCGACGCATGATCAGCTCGATCCAATTAGCCGCAAGATTCGGGCTATACAGGAACTCGAAGATCGGGGAGCCGAGGTTCTGGTGATGAGTGCTGATGTCACCCATGAACCACAAATGCAGGCAGCGATCGCCGCCGCTCAACAGCAGTTTGGGGGCATTAACGGAGTTATCCACGCTGCAGGCGTTCCAGGCGGCGGCATGATCCAACGCAAAAAGCTCCAGCAGGCAGAAGAAATTCTTGCCCCAAAGGTGAAAGGTACGCTGATTCTCGATGCCCTCTTTGAAGAAACTCGACTCGATTTCTTTGTTCTCTGTTCCGCGCTAACTTCCATCTTTGGAACTTTTGGCCAGGCTGATTATTGCTCAGCAAACGCCTTCCTTGACGCCTTCGCCCATCACAAGACATCTCAACAAAGCAACACGTTCACACTGTCTGTTAACTGGGACGCCTGGCAGGAGGTTGGCATGGCGGTCAACACAGCGCTGCCAAGTCAGCTCCAGGCGCTACACGCTGAACAGCTCCGACGAGGAATCTTACCCCAAGAAGGGGCTGATGTCTTTAGTCGACTGTTAGGCAGTGCGATCCCTCATGTTCTGGTGTCGACCCTTGACTTACTCAGTCGGGTTGACCAGGAGCATAATTTACAAGCATTAGAAACAGCGGAAAAAACTGAACAATTCCAACCGATTCAAGAGAGAATTGCTCAAGCCGAATCCACCTACCCACGACCTACTCTGAGTAATGCTTATGTCCCCCCAAAAAATGAACTTGAACAAAGCATCGCCGATATCTGGCAACAGTTGCTGGGTATTGATCAAGTGGGTATTCATGATGATTTCTTTGACTTAGGCGGAGATTCTCTACTGGGGACTCAAGTTATCTCTCGGATGCGACAAACCTTTCAGGTCAACCTACCTTTAAATTGTCTGTTTGGCGACCCAACGGTAGCGGGCATTGCGGAATACCTTGGGCAGATTTTTGAGCGCAGTCAACAGAATCAAGTTCCAACCAATGATGCTTTGGGAGAACGGGAGGAAATCAGTCTATGAAGTCAACACAAAGCTTTTTGAGGTTGCTTGACAAGCTAGATATCAGACTTTGGGTAGAGGGCGATCTCCTGCGCTGTAATGCGCCCAAAGGCGTCTTAACAGCAGCGCTACGGACAGAATTAACTGAACGCAAGGCAGAAATCCTCTCATTTCTGAAAGCTATTAACCCTGCTGTAAGTCCTACGCTTACGCCAATTCAACCGATTTCACGCGATCAGCCTCTGCCCCTCTCCTTTGCCCAACAACGACTCTGGTTCTTAGCCCAACTGGAAGGTCCTAGCTCTACTTACAACGAATTTCAAGCCCTATCGATTCAGGGCATACTCCGCCTTGACGTCCTGGAACAGAGCCTGACAGAAATTGTTCGGCGTCATGAAATATTGCGAACGACGTTGCCAGTAGTAGATGGCTCGCCCATTCAGGTGATTGAGCCGCCTAAAAATATCAAACCATTGGTGATCGACCTGCAATCATTGTCTAAAACTCAACAAGCTACTGAAGTACACCGACAGATGATTGAGGAAGCTGAACGCCCTTTTGATTTGGCGACCGGCCCTTTGTTTCGGGTCACCGTACTCAGGCTGAGAGAGGCTGAGCATGTATTGCTATTGGCCATGCCCCATATTGCAGCAGATCGTTGGTCAGTGAGCATTTTTATCCGCGAAGTCGCCGCCCTCTACATGGCCCTCTTACGACAAGAGCCTTCTCCCTTAACCGGCCTGGCTATCCAATACGCAGATTTCGCTCACTGGCAGCGCCAGTGGCTGCAGGGTGAAGTTTTGGAGACCCAGCTGAACTACTGGAAGCAGCAACTGGCTGGCGCTCCCCAATTGCTAGAGCTGCCTACAGACCGTCCCCGGCCGCCTGTGCAGAGGTTCCGTGGCGCGGTTGAACGCTTCGACCTTGATGCTGATCTCACGACTCAGCTCAGGCAGCTCGGCCAGCAGGCAGGGACGACCCTGTTCATGACCCTGCTGGCTGCTTTTGTGGTCCTACTCTATCGCTACACCGGCCAGGAAGATATCGTGGTGGGCTCTCCCATCGCCAATCGCAATCGACCTGAAATAGAGCCGCTGATTGGGTTCTTTGTCAATACCCTGGTGTTGCGCACCCGGTTGTCAGACAACCCCGCCTTTGCCGACTTCCTCAGCCAGGTGCGGCGGGTTGCGCTGGACGCCTACGCCCACCAGGATCTGCCCTTTGAGAAGCTGGTGGAAGAACTGCAGCCGCAGCGCTCTCTGAGCTATAGCCCCCTCTTCCAAGTGATGTTCGTCTTGCAAAATGAGCCCAAGGAGGCGTTGGAACTACCGGGGCTGAGCTTAACGCCAATTGAGAATGATGAAAGCGTCGCCGAGAAATTTGACTTGACCCTGTTCATCTCAGAGTCAGCCTCTGGATTGACGGGGATGTGGCGTTACAACATCGACCTGTTTGACGCCGCCACAATTGAGCGGATGTCAGCCCATTTCCAAACTCTGTTGGCGGCGATTGTCACCGATCCTCAACAGCGGGTGGGCCAACTTCCCCTCCTCCAAACCGCCGAACGCTATCAGGTCCTACGGTCATGGAATGAGACCCAGACCGAATTTCCTCCAGTTATAAGTCTGTCTCAATTGTTTGAGGTCCAGGTGGAACGAACTCCCCATGCAGCAGCAGTGGTGTTTGAAGACCAGCGCCTGAGCTATGAGCAATTGAACCATCGGGCCAATCAACTCGCCCGCCATCTTCAAAGTCTAGGAGTAGGCCCCGAAAGTCGAGTAGGCCTCTATGTCGAGCGTTCCCTGGAAATGTTGGTGGGCCTATGGGGCGTCCTCAAAGCAGGCGGGGCCTACGTGCCGCTGGATCCGACCCATCCCCGGCAGCGGGTGAGGTTCTTAATCGAAGACGCCCAAGTATCGGTGCTTTTGACCCAACAGGGATTGGCGGAGCGCCTATCTGATTCTGGGGTTGCAGTGATCTGCCTGGACGCTGACTGGCCGCTCGTGGCGCAACAGCGTCGGGATAATCCCCAGAGCGCCTTACGCCCAGATAATTTAGCCTACGTGATATACACCTCAGGTTCGACCGGTCAACCCAAGGGCGCGGCCATCGAACATCGCTCGATTGTCAACTATGTGCAGGGGATTTTGCAACGCCTATCGGCCGCCGCTGGTCAGCAGTGGGCGATGGTGTCGACTCTGGCGGCTGATTTGGGCAATACAGTCCTGTTTCCGGCTTTGTGTACGGGCGGGTGTCTGCATGTGCTCTCCCAGGAGCGAGTGACTGACCCGGATGCGTTTGCCGATTACTGCGAGCAGCGCCCGATTGACATCCTCAAAATCACCCCCTCCCACCTGGCGGCTTTACAGAGCGGCCCTCGACCCGGTAGGGCGATGCCCCGCCGACAATTAATTCTTGGGGGAGAAGCTGCGAGTTGTGAGTGGGTGGCGGCGCTTCAGGCCCTGGCCCCGGAATGCAAAATTCTCAATCATTATGGTCCAACCGAAGCGACGGTCGGCGTGCTGACCTACCCTGTGCAAGGGCGATTGCCTGCTAGGGGGGTGACGCCGCTGGGGCGACCGTTGGCCAATACAGAGGTCTACATTCTGGACCGCTATCTGCAGCCGGTGCCCGTAGGCGTTCCAGGGGAGCTGCACATTGGCGGCGCTGGCTTAGCCCGCGGGTATCTCAACCAACCCGCGTTAACTGCAGAGAGGTTCATTCCGCATCCCTTCAGTGATCAGCCAGAGGCCCGCTTGTACAAGACCGGCGATATGGCCCGCTACCGGGCTGACGGAGCCATCGAGTTTCTCGGCCGTATAGACCATCAGGTGAAAATCCGGGGATTTCGGATTGAGCTGGGTGAGATTGAAGCGGTCTTGGCCCAGCATCCCCAGGTTCAGCAAGGGGTGGTGATTACGGCTGACGATGGGGCTGGCGATCAGCGACTGGTTGCCTATGCGGCGACGGCTGGCGCCTCAGCGACGCCAAGTGAGCTGCGCCGCTTCCTCAGGGAGCGGTTGCCGGAGTACATGACGCCTTCAACTTTTGTGTTGTTGGATGCCTTGCCAATGACCTCCAATGGTAAGGCGGACCGACAGGCTCTGCCTGCTCCGAATATAGATGAAAAGGGGCTTGAAGTTGAAGAGAGCGCTCCCTGTAATCCAACGGAAGAACTCCTGGCGGTGATTTGGACAGATCTCTTGGGGGTTGCTGTTGGCAAATACGATAATTTCTTTGATCTAGGGGGGCATTCTCTTTTGGCGACCCGAGCCATCACTCGAATCCGAGAAACCTTTACGCTTGATTTGCCGCTAAACAAAGTATTTGAATTTCCCACGGTCGCCGAACTCGGCGGATATATCGATGATACTCGCCGGGCTGTTTCGGGGGGACAGTGCTTTTCAGTTCAGCCAGCGCCGCGGGATGGAGAGCTGGCGCTCTCGTTTGCTCAGGAGCGATTGTGGTTTCTGGATCAACTAGAGGAAAACAGCGCTGCCTACAATGTCCCAGCGGCCATTCAACTACAGGGAAACCTGCAGGTTGTGGCCCTGGAGCAAGCTGTTTCCGAAATTGTGCGGCGTCATGAAAGCCTTCGAACAACCTTCCCTACTGTAAACGGGAACCCAGTTCAGGTGATTGCATCTGAGTGGTCGATGAAGATTCCTATTCAGGACTTGAAAGCCTTGTCAGAACAGGCGCAATCTTCTCAAGTGCGACAATTGGTGAAGGGAGAAGCTGAGCGACCGTTTGACCTGTCCTGTGGGCCGCTTTTAAGGGTTACTTTACTGCGTCTCGCTCCAGATTCCCACGTCCTGCTGATCAACCTGCACCACATTATCTCTGATGGTTGGTCGAGGCGATTTGTCTTTCTTCGAGAGCTGACGACCCTTTACGAAGCGTTTATCCAAAATCAGCCTTCTCCTCTACCCGAGTTACCCATTCAATACGTCGATTTTGCCCATTGGCAACGGCAGTGGCTCACGGGTCAAGTGTTGGAAAAGCAGCTTAGGTACTGGCGGCAAGAACTAACAGGTTCCTTGCCTGTATTGGACTTGCCGACCGATAGACCGCGCCCGCCGATACAGACCTTTCGAGGCGGCCATAAGAGCTTTGTCCTCAACGCAGATCTCACTCAAAAGCTAAAAGCACTCAGTCAACAATCTGGGGCGACTCTATTTATGACCTTGTTGGCGGCCTTCGGAGTGCTGCTCTCTCGTTACAGTAACCAGAAAGATATTGCAGTCGGTTCTCCCATTGCAAATCGTTTTCACAGTGAGCTTGAGCCCCTGATTGGTTTATTTCTCAATACCCTGGTATTACGGATCAATTTGGAGGGAATGCCGTCGTTTTTGGAATTGCTCACACGGGTGCGGCAGAAAGCGCTGGGGGCTTACGCTCATCAGGATCTCCCCTTTGAAAAACTGATGGAAGAATTGAAGCCAAGTCGTCAACTGAGTCACTCTCCTTGGTTTCAAGTCATGTTTATTATGCAAAACCTTCCCAGTGAGAAACTGGAATTACCTGGGTTAACGTTAACCCTTTTAGGTCAGGAGAGCTGGTCAAATTCTACAGCAAAGTTTGACCTGACGCTGGTCATGGAGGAAAAGGACCAGGCACTCACAGGCATATTTGAATACAACAGCGACCTGTTTGATGCGGCGACAATTCACCGAATGGCGGAACATTTTCAGAACTTGCTCACAGGTATTGTTGCGAATCCCCAGCAGAGCATCTCGGCGTTACCGATGTTGACACCTGATGAGCATCATCATCTGTTAGGCGGATGGGGACATCCTTCAATCAAGGATTCTTTTCCTTGTGGACATGTTGAGCAGCGGACATCAGCCGTAGATCAGTCGCTATTCCAGGGAGATGAAGAAGTAGATCGTCTGTTAGCTGAACTGGATGAGTTATCAGAGGAAGAAGCCCAACAGTTGCTGGGTGAGACGAGTCAGACATAGAAAGGTATCCATTCGGGATTTTCAATCAGACCATTCATCAAGGGTCAGTTTAATGAACAATCAATTATTTCAGCCAACAATCAACGTCTCCACCCTGGTAGAACTACTGCGTTATCGAGCTGCTCATCAATCTCAGCAATGCGCCTATAGGTTTCTGGTCGATGGTGAAACCGAGGAACAAAGTCTAACCTACGAAGCGTTAGACCAACATGCGCGAACGATCGCGGCTCAACTGCAACAACTCGATGCGACGGGAGAGCGAGCCATATTGCTCTACCCGCCAGGGCTGGAGTTTATCACAGCCTTCTTCGGCTGCTTATATGCTGGCGTTATTGCGGTCCCGACATATCCCCCCCGGCGCAATCAAAAGCTGTCGCGTTTAGAAGCGATTGTGAGCGATGCTCAGCCGTCTGTAGTTCTGACGACCGCCGAGATTCTGATGAATTTACAACAACAGTGGACCGACCATCCGCAATTCGCCCATTTAGCGGTTATCACCACTGATGACGCCAACCCCCTAGAATTTGCAGAGGGTAAGGAGCCTCAAATTAGCGTCGATAGTCTTGCATTCTTGCAATATACTTCGGGTTCCACGGGGCGCCCCAAGGGGGTCATGGTCAGTCATGGCAACATAATCTACAACCAGCAGATGATCGAGGCGGCCTTCCAACATGATCAAACCACTATTGTTGTCGGTTGGTTGCCGTTATTCCACGATATGGGATTAATTGGCAATGTGTTGCAGCCCTTATATTTGGGGATTCCCTGTATTTTGATGTCTCCGGCGGCGTTTCTGCAAAAGCCGATTCGCTGGCTGCAGGCCATCTCCCATTACCGCGGCAGCACCAGTGGAGGGCCTAATTTTGCTTACGACCTCTGTGTCAATCGTATTTCCCCCGAGCAAAAAGCAACGTTGGATTTGAGTTGTTGGAAGGTCGCTTTCAATGGGGCTGAACCGATCCATGCAGAAACTCTGCAACGCTTCTCAGATGCATTTTCTGACTTCGGCTTCCGACCAGAAACGTTTTATCCTTGCTATGGCATGGCGGAGACAACCCTGTTGGTTTCGGGAGGAATCCCCAGCCGCACGCCTACCTTAAAGCACGCGCAAGCCTCAGCATTGGAGCATCATCAGGTTGTGTCTTGTGAACAGTCACAGAAGGGGAGTCGGCCCCTTGTAGGCTGTGGTCATACTATCTTGGAGCAAGACATCAGAATTGTTGATCCCAACACCCAGTTAGAGTGTTCCTCTAGTCAAGTTGGAGAGATATGGGTTGCAGGGAAAAATGTGGCTCAGGGTTACTGGAATAGGGATTTGGAAACCCAGACAACGTTTGCGGCTCATCTCTCTAACACGGGACAAGGTCCTTATTTACGGACCGGTGATCTGGGGTTTCTGGATCAAGACGGGGAAGTATTTGTCACCGGACGTTTGAAGGAAGTCATTATTATTCGGGGACGCAATTACTATCCTCAAGATATCGAGCGGGTTACTGAGAAGAGCCATCCTGCCTTGCGTCCCAATAGCGGCGTCGCTTTCTCGATTGAAATTGAGGGTCAGGAGCGTCTCATTATCGCCCATGAGGTGGAACGGAGTTATCTGCGCAAGCTAAATGTGACTGAAATTGCTAGTGCAGTTCGGGAGGCCGTCTCAGAAGAGTTTGAACTCCAAGTCCACAGTGTCTTACTGCTGAAGACAAATAGCCTCTTGAAGACATCAAGCGGCAAGATTCAACGGCGGGGGTGTCGCAGTGCATGGTTGAGCGGGACGCTCAATGTGGTGGGTCACGATGAATTAACTCCTTCGACGGCTCTACAGTCAACTGCTTCTCAGCCGCAGATAGGCGCCTCGACCGATTCCCTTAAGGAAGCAAATCCAGAGTTTTCACAGCTAGGGGAATTACGAACCAGAATCGCCCAATTGCTTGGGGTGGCGGTCGACAAGATAGGACTTCATCAACCATTGAAGACGCTGGGGCTCGACTCCTTACAGGCGATTGAGCTAAAGCACTTTCTGGAGAACGAGCATCAGCTCGTTTTACCCATCACGACTTTTCTTGAAGACATCAGCCTCTACCAGTTGGGCCAGCAGCTCTCTGAAGGCTCCCTCCCCAGTATGGCCTCCACCCATAAGCTGGTGTCAGAGACGGATCATGCCCAAACCTACACTGCCTCAAGTACCCAAACCCACGCCGCCTCAAGGGTTACCCTTCCATCTCCCAGTCCGGTGAGCGGTCAGGATGAGTTTCGCTTCAGCCTATTCTACTTTGCCAGCAACGAAGAAAACCTCTCCGATAACAAGTACCAACTCCTACTAAATGGGGCCAGCTTTGCGGATCAGCATAACTTTACAGCTATCTGGGTTCCAGAACGTCATTTTCATCCATTCGGCGGACTCTATCCCAATCCCTCAGTTTTGGGAGCCGCACTGGCAATGGTCACAGAGCGGGTGCGATTGCGGGCGGGCAGTGTCGTTCTGCCCTTACAAGACCCCATTCGGGTAGCAGAGGAATGGTCTGTGGTTGATAACCTCTCAAATGGGCGTGTGGACCTAGCCTTCGCCCGGGGCTGGAATCCGAATGACTTCGTGCTGGCCCCAGAGACTTATGAGCAGCGCACGGAGGTGATGGCCTCCGGTATCCAAGCGGTGCAGCAGCTCTGGCGAGGGGAGTCGATCCTACGGCGCAACGGCATGGGTGAGGAACAAGCTGTCCGTATTTATCCCCTGCCTCAACAGACAGAACTGCCCATCTGGATCACCTGCAGTGGGGGCAAAGAGCGTTTTACTGAAGCGGGCGTCTTGGGAGCCAATATCCTGACAGCTTTATTATTTCAGCCCATAGATGAACTGGCTGAAAAGATTGCTTTGTATCGCGCCGCCCGAGCTGAGCATGGTCATGACCCTGCAGCGGGGCAGGTGACTTTAATGCTGCACACCTTTGTCGGCGAGGATAAAGCAACCGTCTATGACAAGGTGAGAGAACCGTTTACAGCCTACCTGCGAAGCTCAGTGGACCTATGGCGACAGGGCGCCGACAGCTTGGACAGTTTGACCCCTCAAGAGCAAGATGAACTGCTCGCTTACGCCTTTGAACGATATGTGCATACGAGCGCTCTCATTGGCTCGCCAGAGACTTGCCTGGAGATGGCGCAGCGTCTTCGTCAGGCTGGGGTGAATGAGATTGCCTGCCTGATTGACTTTGGCGTGGAGCATGAAGCCGTCATGTCGGCTTTGCCTGCCCTCAATCGGTTGAGGG
>JASJDH010000168.1 GCA_030065175.1 Leptolyngbyaceae cyanobacterium MO_188.B28
CATCATCTATCTATGTCCGTCAAGCTATTGGAAGGGCGTTCTGAGACCTTCTGTGGAGTCGTATGTCAAATACTTGACAAATCCCATAACTGGGTGGATGGGTGGATGGGATGTTATTTAACCGCAGATCCCTAATTATTCCGATTGATCCTACGGGGTCAATTAGACCAGCGATTTCGCCTGTCTAATCCACTCCGCGACCTGCCCTGCATCGGGACAAAGATCCGCCCGGCGAAACGTCTTAACTTGGAGTCGACGGATTTGATTGTGTAATCGGTGAAGCGGCATCTGAGCCAGCTGCGCCGTCGAACTAACCCCAGCATGAAGGAGTAAGCCGCAATATTGGCAGCCAACGCTAGGCACACAGGACAAATCCGCTAGCGCCATCCATTTGTTAATGTGCTGGATATGTACATGTAACTGATTAGACAACCGTTGTCTCTTCGCGACAGTGCCGCCCTGTCTTAGCAGCTCTTGGGTTGTGTGAATACCCGCCTCTGCTAATTGGGCCTGGTTTTGGGCATTGAGTCCCGGGAGTTCTTGGATTTTCCAATTACTTGACTTCATACGAAAAAAAGGGCTTATAACTTAAAGCAGGAAATTTCCTCTGAGGCAGAAATCGTTAGTCATAATCCAGAATTCATCACTCTCCTGACTGCTCTATTCTGTGTTCCTTCCCCACCCAACTTTTTTGGCTAAGGTAAAGCGCCGAAAAAAGTTTTCGGTTCCCTTCCGCAAACCAAGTTATCGCAAGTTATACTGACATATGACGAGTTTAACGGGATGTAGCGCAGCTTGGTAGCGCGCCTGCTTTGGGAGCAGGATGTCGCAGGTTCAAATCCTGTCATCCCGATTGATAAGCAATTGAGTTGTATAACTCTATTAAACTATTCAGCTAGCCCCCTTACTTGTTCAATTAGACCAAGTGGGGCCGCTCTTACTATGGAACCCCATACCGGTAAGGTGTAGCCCAAGGCGTCTTAGGATTTAACTGTTCCACAAGTTCCACTGTCATTACTTTAAACTTGCAGCCCTGGTCTAGATTGTTAACATCGTTAAGAGACGTGTAATGGGTCCCCCCATTCATTCCGCCTCTATTCCCACTCCCAATTGTGTCTGTGGGAAATTTCATTTGGAGAATTATGGGTTCTAATCCAGTATTGCTATCAGGAGCACTTATTCAGGAGCACTTATGAAGTCACTGTTTCAACTCGCTGCAACCTTGAGTCTTGTTGGCGGAGCTTTGTTAGCTCCCTTACCCAAAATGACTACATCGGCGCTCGCGTTACCCCAATCAGAGATCATATCTAAGCTTTCGTCGGTGCCAGTGTTCATTATTGTGGATACTCAAGGGCGATCGCTGATGGCTTCCACCGCTGAGAATCAAGAGGCGCAAGTGCCGCTTGTCTTTATTGATGGTGAAGATGCTGAATCTTTCCTCAACAATGCTCAAGCGCAAAATGCAGAGTTTGCAAACCAAGCCCAAGTGGCGCCTATCTGGTTAGGGGATCTCTACCAACAGGCCCAAACTCAGCCGGACGGACCCACTCAGCTTGCTTATATTCCCATTGAAGAACAGCTGGAATCAGCAACGACGATTCAAGATTCCTTTCAGGGGGTTCCCTTGTTTGTCGCTCGCTTTAGCGACAGCACCTATCTGACCGTTCGGCAGGAGGGTGAGCCGGTGCTTCCCCTATTCTTTACCCAAGAAGATCTGCAGATCATCCTGGATCGATTCGGCCAAGAGCAGCCTGATGTTGCGAACGAAGTTCAGATTGAAGTGATTTCCCTTGAAGGCGTCATTCAAACCATGCAGAGTAGCGATGACCCTGAGTTAGATAAAATAAGATTCTTTCCATCTTCTGAGGTTGTGCAATATATCCGAAGCAATTTCAGCACTGATCAATCATCGGAACAAAGTCCTTAACCTGTCGAAGGGAGCAATTAACTCAAGCGGCCTCGATCAGTCTCCAGTTTTCTCTCGTGAATAATTTAGAATAAATAACCACTAGAGCGCTATCGGCGTTTTAGTGAGGTTAGAGCTAAGCAACTGTTCACATAAGCACCATTGGATAATTTCCAACTTTCTAGATAGCGACTTGGACTTATCAGGATACGAATCCCAAATCATCCCAAATTATGAGGGGGGGACCGTCATGACGCCGGGTATTTGACGTGACGCTGGATAGTTGAGAATACAGGGGAGAATGGACGTGAACGCCAATCTTTGTAATTTTTTGGCTGTCCGATTATCGCAAACTGGCGAATAAAAAGCTCCCGTTTCTTAGTCAGACAGTTACTAGAAACGGGAGTCTCGATATATTAATTGATTAACCTATTCAGACGCTTGTTTTTTGACTGAAGTTTTTTGACTGAAGTTTTTAGTCAATAGTTGGGAAATAAGAATTACTGAACTTCTGTCAACAGATTTGTGTGGTCAATAGGTTCTTTTCAATACGTTCAGCCAATTCGCTAAGTTACCTATCCTCTACCCCAATTATCTATCCTCTACCCAGTCAGATATTAAAAATATGTCAGCATGAGGCCGCTTAGAGCTGATTTCTTAAGTCGCTGCCCCTCTCTACCTGAAAGACTTCCAGAAAACCAGACTGCAAGGGGTTGGGAGAGTGAAATTTCTGATGTACAAGAAATATAGGCCTATTGAGAATTTATAAATCAGCTCTTATTGAAAGGGAATTAATATAACGAAAACTCCCTCAAAAAAATTTGGATTAAGCTTAACCCAATCGGCTGAAAGCTATTAGCCCCAAAGTCAATAGCCTTAACAAGCGCCGTCTCTGGCTAATACTGCGGTTATGGTCTTAAGGATGAGCTTAATATCGTAGCGGATGGACCAGTGCTCTTGATACGTTAAATCCATCTTTACAATTTGCTCAAAGTCTTTAACGTAGGAACGACCATTTGCCTGCCATTCGCCTGTGATACCCGGTTTAACTAGTAACCGTCTCCAGTGGCGGCGCTTGTATTGCATCACCTCGCTGACCGTCGGCGGACGAGTTCCAACTAGACTCATGTCTCCCTTGAGGACATTCCAGAATTGGGGAAGTTCATCCAGGCTAGTGCGACGCATAAAGCGACCAATCCGGGTAATTCGGGGGTCATTCTCATTTTTGAAGATCAGACCCTGCGCTTCATTATTGACCAAGTGCTTCAGCTTATCAGCTTCCTTGACCATAGAACGAAACTTCCAGATGCGGAACGTTTTTCCTCGATAGCCGCATCGGATTTGGCTATAAAAAACGGGACCTGGGTTATCAATCTGAATAACGATTGATAGAGGAATGGCCACGATAAAGGTGATCGCCAAACCCACAATTGCGCCCAGGATATCCAGGAGCCGCTTAGCTTTACTATGGACGGAAGGGTGAACAGGTTCTACGACTTCTTCTTCCAGAATACTCTGGCGTACCTGACTGGTCTGAATAGTACAATCCTGCAAGCTTTGTTTAAGAGCCTGTAAAGGACTCGAAAGGGTAGAACTCGGAAAATTGGGAGAGCTTTGGGAGGTAGTAACCACGACTTGTCGATGACTCCAATGCAAATCTTGCGAATTCAAGCCTATGGTATGAGTGCTTTCCCCTGGGTAGCCAATAAACTCGGGTATATTCGTTTAATCTTTAGAACTCGGTCAGGTTTATGTGAAGTTCTGCATAAGCTGCGCAACCCCTTCCTGAACTCTTAGACCTAAGGCGGTGTCTAATTGCGGCGCTTTAGGCTATAGTGTGCTCTTGGGTGATCTCATGAATTTTATTTCTCAAAATATAAATTCAAGTAGTCCGTAGAATACCGCTCAATCTGACGTGACTTTTTTTACTGAAAGCCGCCTTGGTCAAGAATAAAGTCGAATAATCGATGAGCCATCTCTAGCTTTGAGCAAGGGGGAATTTCGAGCTTTCCCCCTGCTTTGTGGAGAAAAACGGCTTGATTATCAGCGCTTCCAAAGCCGCTTTGAGGCTGATCGATGGGGTTGGCTGCGATCGCATCCAATCCTTTTTGTTGCAACTTTCGCAGAGCAGGGGCGACAATTTCCCCGGTTTGGGCGGCAAACCCGATCAGCGTTTGATGCGGTTTTTTCAATCGACCCAACTCAGCGGCGATATCTGGGACAGGCTGCAACGGCAGCGATGGGGGTAAATCTTTCTTCGGCAATTTTTCCGCCGCTTGATGGGCCGGTTTGACATCCGCCACAGCCGCCGCCATCACGGTCCAGTCCGCCTGGGGGAAGGCGTCTAATATGGCTTGACGCATTTCCTCAGCACTCGTGACCGCTAGGGTGCGAATACCTGACACCGTTTGCAAGAGTGTCGGCTCCATGGGAGCGTGTACGAGGGTAACCGCTGCGCTACGATAAAGAGCGGCTTGAGCCAGTGCAATCCCCATTTTGCCAGTGGACGGATTGCCCAGAAACCGAACCGGATCCAGATGTTCACGGGTGCCGCCAGCGCTAATTAGAATCTGCTTACCGGCTAAATCGCGACGCCCTAGGGTGTAACCCAAGGATTGCAGATGGGCCAGAATTTCTTTAGGTTCCGCCATCCGTCCCGGTCCCACCCGATCGCAGGCCAGCAGACCCGACCCGGGTCCTACGGTATGGTAACGCGGGTCTTCACTAATCCGTCTCCAGTTCTGCTGAACAGACACCTGTCTCCACATGTCCGTATTCATCGCAGGGGCCAGCAGAATCGGACATTGGGACGCCAAAACGATATTGGTTAAGAGATTGTCCGCTAACCCATGGGTCAGTTTCCCCAAGGTATTCGCCGTCAATGGCGCTATCAGAAAAACATCCGCCCATTCTCCCAGCTCGATGTGGAGGGGACGGGTATAAACCGGCTGCCAAAAAGATTCATCGGTGTACGCTGGATGCCGACAAAGGGTGGAAAACGTTAGCGGCGTAACAAATTCTTGCGCTGCATCGGTTAAAACCGCTTTGACGTGAAACCCTTCTTTTGCCAGGGTTGAGGCGACCTCACAGATTTTGTAAGCGGCAATGCCGCCCCCAACACCCAACAGAATCCGGCTTGGTTGCTTTGCCACTAATCTTGCGTCACCCGTCTATGCAAAAAATCGATCTTACTCTTCGTCAAAGGATTCTAGATCGAGGAGATGCATATACGAGGTTACCAGTTCGGGTCGCTGAAACGCGATCGCCCGCAGCAAGTGCCAATCATTCAATCCTTCAAAGACATTATCATAGGCGTCTAGCTCAAGGCGCTTGGCCAACTCCGCCACAGAATCGTGCGTGATCGCCGAAATGTCCTGCTTAGATAGATTCAAAGTACTCATCGCCTTCCCCCTTTATGCAGTTTAGCTGCACTCCTCTTGAAGAACTAGGCTTAATCAGGACAGGATGCAGTTAACCTAACACTATCCTAAGTCTATATACGGGTTTTCTAGGGTAGATTCCCTACAAAATTTCGCAAAATCCTCTGATTAAGTCTAAAGCTGCAGGTTGAATCTCATGTCCCATTGTCAACTCGTGGTAGCGCACCGATACCCCTTTACGGCTTAATTCCGCCTTTGTCTGCTGGGCCAAGGCTAGCGGTACGACTGGATCCTGCTGACCATGCACCACCAGTACAGGGCAGGGAGAAGACGCAATATTGACAGGGGCGTGTAGGTAGCCGCTCAGGATAATCAATCCGGCTAGGGGCAATTGTAACCCCACATCCAAGGCCATCGCCCCACCTTGAGAAAACCCCGCCAGAATTGTTTGTGAAAGCGGAATTCCCACCAGGGATTCCAGCTCTTGTAACCAGGTCGTGAGCCGTTGACGACTCTCCGCCGCATCGGGTTGACCGCCAAAATTGGGCGGGCTTCGAAAGTCATATCCCACCGGAAAGCCATACCACATCCGCCCTTCCGGAACTTGAGGATGGGGAAACGGCGCATCGGGAAATAGCATCTGGTAGTCCGGCAAGTTGAGATAGGGGGCCAACCCAGCCAGATCTTGGGCGTTAGCTCCCCAGCCATGGAGCGCCACAAAGAGTTTTTCAGACTTTTGTGGCGCTGAAGGGGTGAGGGTGATTGCGCGTAATGTCAGAATCCAACTCCTCTATCAATTCTAGGCTGGCTATCTTAGCAAATCATTGGGCTGTTAGGCATTGTTGGTATTTAGGTAAGCAGTAGGCAGTAGACTGGGCAATCTCCCTGCCTACTGCCTACTGCCTACTTTCCACCGCCTCAACTTAAAGATAGAGGGGCATCAGCTTACTTGATGCAAGCGAGTGTGAAAACCGCCGTATCCTGTGTATCCTGAGTAATGCACTGATGAAGGGATGATAGACGGATGGCGCGGTTAGCACTGTTGAGTACATCGGATAAGACGGGAATTGAAGCCTTTGCTCGCAGCTTGGTAGAAGAGTTTGATTTCGAGCTGGTTAGCAGCGGCGGAACGGCTCGTACGCTCCAGAAAGCGGGATTGCCCGTCACCAAAGTGTCTGACTATACAGGATCGCCAGAAATTTTAGGCGGTCGGGTTAAAACGCTACATCCTCGGATTCATGGGGGAATTCTGGCGCAGCGTAGCTTGCCGCAAGATCAGCAGGATATGGCGGATAACAACATTCGTCCTTTTGACTTGGTGGTGGTGAATCTATATCCCTTTGAGCAAACCATCGCCAAACCTAGCGTCACCCTGCCAGAAGCCGTCGAGCAAATTGATATTGGCGGTCCTACGCTGTTAAGAGCCGCCGCTAAAAATCATGCTTATCTCACAGTGCTATGCCATCCCGATCAGTATGAAGCCTACCTCAGTGAGATTCGCCAACATCAGGGAGAGGCTTCCCCTGAATTCCGCAGCGCCTGCGCTCGAAAGGCCTTCTGGCATACAGCCACCTATGATTTGGCGATCGCAAATTACCTGACGGATCACCCCCCCGCCTCTGACACTGAGGCTAGCCTGCCTGAGCGCTTTAGTCTCTCAGGATTACAGCGTCAGGCGCTGCGGTACGGCGAGAACCCCCATCAGGCCGCCGCTTGGTATCAGGTCGGCGGGACGCCCACTGGCTGGTCGGCGGCTGAGCAGATTCAGGGGAAAGCGTTGAGTTACAACAACTGGGTCGATCTGGAAGCAGCCCGACGCATCATTGCCGAATTTCCAGCAGACCAAGGCCCCGCCGCCGCCGTTCTAAAGCACACCAACCCCTGTGGGGCCGCCTTAGGGTCCTCTTTATCCGAAGCCTATGAGAGGGCCTTTGACGCCGACTCCGTGTCAGCCTTTGGCGGGATTGTCGCGTTAAACCAACCAATTGATGCGGCCACAGCCAGTGCGTTAACGAAAACCTTTCTGGAGTGTATCGTCGCTCCAGGCTGTGACCCCGACGCCAAAGAAATCCTCAGCAAAAAGTCCAAACTGCGGGTGTTAACCCTGCCGGATTTAACCACAGGACCTAGTCAAACGGTGCGAGCGATCGCAGGGGGATTTCTGGTCCAAACCTCAGATGACTATCTGGAGAACCCAACGGATTGGCAAGTGGCGACCGATAAAAAGCCCACCGCCGCAGAGCTTGAGGAACTGCTGTTTGCCTGGCGCCTAGTCAAACACGTCAAGTCTAATGCGATTGTGGTGGCCAGCGATCGCGCCACTGTCGGCATCGGCGCAGGGCAGATGAATCGAGTAGGCTCTGTGAAAATCGCCCTAGAGCAAGCCGGCGAAAAGTCTAAAGGCGCAACCCTGGCGAGTGACGGATTCTTTCCCTTTGACGACTCCGTCCGCACAGCGACGGCGGCAGGCGTCAAAGCCATTGTGCAACCTGGCGGCAGCATTCGGGACGCCGATTCCATTCAAGCCGCCAATGAGTTAGGGCTGATCATGGTGTTGACTGGGGTGCGGCATTTTCTCCATTAGAAAATCCTTGCCAAAAAAAATTGCATTAGCAGCTTTCAGCAATCAGAATCAATATGATGGAAAGTAGGTTGACCATGATGAAATGAAAAACGTTGGCGTTTCCTACCTTCTCTGGGCAGGTATTTTAGTTGGCTTGGGGGGACTACATCGTCTTTACAACGGCAAAATTCTGTCAGGCTTGCTGTGGTTATTCACAGGCGGATTATTCGGTATCGGACAATTGATTGATCTGTTCTTCATCCCCGACATGGTGGAGGAACATAATCTCAAGTTCCGGCTTGAGGAGTTGCAGAGAAATAAATTACCGATTGGGAATTCAATATCCTTGAAGATGCAGGGCTTGATGGGCTCCTTATTAAACTCCAAGCCCCTTAAGCAGGAAACACAAGTTCCCCTCAACCGCGAACAACTCAGGATGAGGCTGTTAAAAGCGGCTCAGGCTAAGCGAGGTCAGTTATCCGTCACCCAAGGCGTGATGGCGACAGGGGCTCCCTTCAAAAAAGTTGAAGCGGAGTTGAAGGATATGCTGAAGGCTGGTTATGTCAGCATCGACAATGATCCGGAAACGGGAGTCGTTGTTTATGTGTTCAAAGAGCTTTGACTATTTGGCAATAGGCGAGTGTCTCCAATCTGTCGTCGCCCTTACTCAAAATCCCTCTCCCAATGAATGTGGGAGAGGGATTTTGAAACCAACTCACTCCTCTCTAGGGGAAGAGAATTGGGAATCAATTCCAGGTCTCAAGTTGGACGTGGCTTAAGGGCGAGTTAGAGATTATCCTTCCGCAAGGTGGACAAACCAGCCCATTGTCAGGAAGCGCTTACTTTAATTGCGGGTCAACCACTTCTGTCCATTCAAGCGCTGAACCGTGTAATGAACCATCAGATCCAGAGTGATCCTGCGTTCATCGCCCATAAATTGCTCTAGGGTGCTGGGTTCTGCGCCATGGTCAGCCAAGGAAAAAACCTTCTGACCGCTAATGTCTTCCTTCATAAAGGCAATGTTAAATTGCCGCTGGCCTTGCTTCCAACGGCCCCTTACCTGCCAATACTCTTCAGGGCTCGGGTCAGCGCCGATAATCTCAAGTTTGCGCTTTTCAAACTCCAACTGCATATCATCGATGCCTTTGGATTTCAGCGCTTCCTCTAAGCTAGGCAGATAGTGCTGCTGCATAAACTCAGTGAAAGGCTTCTTTTCAATTGCAGGCGGTTTTTCCTTCTTGGGTGGTTTAGCCGCCGCCTTCTCCGCCTTAGGAGCCGCTGCGTTGGGTTTAGATTCTTTCTCTTCTGCCATATCTTCTACTAATACCGGAGTTAACTCAAACAACAGAGACCGATTGTCTCAGCCTCATAGTGACCGCAGGGATACAATCTGTCCCTATTGACGCCCCTATTCATCATAGTAAAAGGAGTCGATGGAAAATGGCTGAAGAATCGTCTTTAAACCGCAACGGGCGCGGCATGAGAGCGATACCAGTCAATTGTATTCTTTAGACCTTGCTTAAATTCCATTTGGGCGGCGAAGCCAAAGGCTTGCTTAGCCCGCTCGGTATCCAGGCAGCGTCGGGGTTGACCATTGGGCATATCGGTCTGCCAAATAATTTCCCCATCGAATTCCATTAACTCGCAAATCAGGGTCACTAGATCCAGAATTGAGATTTCGTAATGGGCGCCTAGGTTAACCGGCTCCGGAGCGCTATACAGCTGGGTCGCCATCACAATGCCCCGAGCTGCATCTTCAGAATAGAGAAACTCTCGGGTGGGGCTGCCATCGCCCCAGACCGGCAGCTGTTTCTCTCCCTTCTCCTTGGCTTCGTAAATTTTGCGAATCAGCGCCGGAATCACATGGGAGCTGCTGGGGTCAAAGTTATCTTCAGGCCCATACAAATTAACCGGCAATAGATAGATACCATCAAAGCCATACTGCTGTCGATAGGCCTGGAGTTGAACCAGCAACGCTTTCTTGGCGATGCCATAGGGCGCATTCGTTTCTTCCGGATAGCCTTCCCAGAGGTCATCTTCTTTGAAGGGAACGGGGGTGAACTTGGGATAAGCGCAAATCGTGCCGACGCAGACGAATTTCTGCACTCCAGCTTGATAGGCGGCATGAATCAGCTGAGTCCCCATCATCAAATTGTCATAGAACAATTCGGCGGGTTTTTCGCGATTGAGGCCAATTCCTCCGACATGGGCGGCGAGATGAATCACTACATCTTGATGATTCACCGCTTGCTGGCAGTGTGTCCAATCGCGGAGGTCGCAGTCGCGCGATCGCGGGGTGATGATTTTTTCAGGATCGGCGCCCGCTTTGCATAGCTGCGCTACCACCTGTTTACCCAGAAACCCTGCGCCGCCAGTTACAAGAATGCGCTTATTTTTAAGATCTAAAGTTTCCATATACCCAAGCTACTCTGATTAACAATAAAGCGTTTGACAAAAGCGTTAGATACCCTGCCAATGAGTTCCCACAGCGCCAATTTACGGCGGTCAGCCGTCACTCTCAGTTAAATCGTCACTCCTGATTAAACCTGATTAAACCGTCATTCTCGGTTAAGCGATCTGAGCCGAGAGCAAGTGAGCTGTCCGTCGCCGTTTGGCGTTAAGCTGCACAGCTCACTTTAACGTTCAGCACAGACCCCGATAGAGCGGGGTCAAAGCGCCCTCCTAAGAGCGTTAGCATACGGGCTGCCCTAAGCAAGTAGACCACTGACATCTTTGCGAATTGTGGCCGTATCAAGCAAGGGGGCGCTGCCGTTAGCGGAGCCGTAGTTAACGCCGATCGCGTTCAAATCAGCTTCCACCATCAACTTCACTAGCCCTTCAAAGGTGACGGAAGGCTCCCATCCCAGCTGTTGCTTCGCCTTTGTCGGATCGCCGATTAACAGATCCACCTCTGCTGGCCGTAAATAGCGGGGATCAAACTCCACATAGTCTTGCCATTTCAGATTCACATGCTCGAAGGCAATACTCAGAAACTCGCTAATTGCATGGGTTTCACCCGTAGCGACTACATAGTCGTCCGGCTTATCCTGCTGGAGCATAAGCCACATCGCCTTGACGTAGTCTTTGGCGTATCCCCAATCCCGCTTAGCATCCAGGTTGCCTAAATAGAGCTTCTTCTGCTTGCCCGCCACAATACGCGCCACCGCTCGGGTGATTTTACGGGTGACGAACGTTTCACCCCGACGAGGCGACTCATGGTTAAACAGAATCCCGTTGCTGGCGAATAAATCATAGGATTCGCGATAGTTCAAGGTTTGCCAATGGGCGTACACTTTGGCGCAGGAGTAGGGACTGCGGGGATAGAAAGGCGTGGTTTCTTTCTGAGGAACCTCTTGCACTTTGCCGAACATTTCGGAGGACCCGGCCTGGTAAAAGCGCACTTCAGATCCGGTGCGTTGCTGGTAGTCTCGGATCGCCTCCAGCAAGCGCAATGCTCCCATCGCCACCGTGTCCACGGTGTATTCAGGGGAATCGAAACTCACCCGCACGTGGGACTGGGCCCCCAGGTTATACACCTCTGACGGCTGCACTTGCTCTAGGATTCTCCGCAGCATGGTGCCGTCGTTCAAATCCCCGTAGTGGAGAAACAGTCGGGCGTCTTCGCTATGGGGATCGACGTAAATATGATCAATCCGGTCGGTGTTAAAAGTTGAGGTGCGGCGGATGACGCCATGGACTTCGTAGCCCTTCTCAAGCAAAAGTTCTGATAAATAAGAGCCGTCTTGGCCCGTAATCCCTGTAATTAGAGCACGCTTTACTTGCGTCATCTTATTAAAATTCCCTCACGACTTAGATTTAGATTTACAGTTAGCGATTGAAATAGCATGGCGAGCCGCTTGGTCTGTCACGCTAGAAAATCAGGAGACAGCCCCAAGCGTTGGCAGTCACTGATTAAATCAGTAGAATTGCTTGGATTTCGGAAGAACCGTTGGAATCTTTTCACAAAGTTAACTCGGAACCTAAGAGGCCAAAATAAAGAGTCTGTATATTGTATGCAAAGAATTATTTTATTTTTGCCACATCGAGACCTCTGGAGGCTAAGCATTTTCTGATCTGATCGGGTAAGCGCAGAGTCCTAAAATCAAGCTTTTTGCACGTTCAAACGGTCAACAGATAACCGATTCAGTATGCCCACTCCTCACCCCTGATTTAACAGCCCCACATTTGCATCTAACTCCCCTCCCCCCATTCTCTGAATTTTGAATTTTGAATTTTGCTCTCTCCCTATCCCCCCCTTATGGGGAAATATTCCTCCACCCATCCCTTACCCTTTCACCCGCTCCTGCAACTGCGCCACCTGCTTCCGCGAAAACTCCAAATGCCAATTCCTCTAGACGCTCCCGAATCTGAAGGGCCTTCTGCGCTTGCTCCAGCGCCTCACCATAGCGCCCCTCCGCCTCCATCACCGCAGCCAGCCCAGATTGGACATGAGCCACCAGGTCTTGATGTCCGCGCCTCAATCCCCTTGCCTACCGTCAGCAACGCAGCCCCCAATCCACCCGCACCCATCTCCGACTGGGTCATCCAAACCCGCGCCCATTGACCGCCCCCAAGTTAAAGTACACACGGCCGTCAATCGCTTGAGGCGTCGCTTCATGCCCTGTAGCCTGCTCGAAAGCTTGCATCACAGCTTGGCTTTCCACCTTGGTCACGGTGATGATCAGCACATCGGCTTGGTCATTCATAGGTATATATATTAAGGGATTCGTGGGCGGCTTGGGGTCTCAAAAAGACCCAATGTTAGGATAAGTCAAGTATCGGAAAATCCTCTCAGCTTTTACCTCGGTTACAAAATTGTGAAAGCCAGCGGTTTCTTAGAAAACGATACGAAATCAGCAATTATCGGTATGGCATGACAATATCCGCCCAACCCAAACAAAAGCTGACCTTTGACCAGTTTCTAGAGCAGTATCCAGAAGATGGTCGATACGAGCTGCTCAATGGAGAGCTTGTAAGAATTCTTGCTACTCGTCAACATGACGACGTTGCAGACTTTATTGCAGATGCAATGAAAGCGGAAGTTAAGCAACATAAGTTGAATTATAAGGTCAGCGATCGCATCGTGCTGGCAACCGAAACCGAGGAAGGGCGAGAGCAAGGTAGACATCCAGATGTCAGCGTCGTCGACCTGGATCAGTGGCGCTCTGACCGCTTTGCCTAAACAGCTTTACGCGAACCGATCCAACTTGCTGTCGAAGTCATTTCCACAAATTGGGAAGATGACTATATCGATAAACTGGATGAATACCAACGACTTGGCATTTATGAATACTGGATTGTTGATTATCTTGCCCTGGGTAGTCGCACCTATCTAGGCTATCCTAAGAGACCGGCTGTTTTTGTTTACGTCCTGGACGATAATCAAACCTATCAATCCACTCGCTTTCAGGACTCCGACCCAATTATTTCTCCAACCTTTCCCCAACTGAAGCTTTCTGTAGAGCAAATTTTGGCTGTGTAATTTGGGAAATATTCTGCATCCCCTCACCCAAAATTTCCAAGCCAAGTTTCTGTTGGATAGATTTAGAAATGGATAGCATCGAAGCGCCACTATCCACCTCAGTAGAGTATTGATAGATTTTTCGGCGGAAATCAATACTTTAGTACTATAGCGCTGCTATAGTTAGTACTATGCTCAAACTCCTCCACCTCTCCGACATCCACATGGGCAGTGGGTTTACCCACGGCCGCATTAATCCAGAGACGGGATTGAACACCCGGTTGGAGGATTTTGTGGCGACTTTGGGGCGATGCATTGATCGGGCCATTGGGGAGCCCGTCGACCTGGTGTTATTTGGCGGCGACGCTTTTCCTGACGCCACGCCGCCCCCGATTGTGCAGCAGGCGTTCGCCCGCCAGTTCCGCCGGTTGGTGGATGCTGATATTCCCACCGTTCTACTGGTGGGCAACCATGACCAGCATTCCCAGGGGCAAGGGGGGGCGAGTTTATGTATTTATCGCACTTTAGGGGTGCCGGGGTTTGTGGTGGGCGATCGCTTAGAGACCCACCGAATTAACACCCGAAAAGGGGACGTGCAAGTGGTGACGCTGCCCTGGTTGACGCCCTCCACCCTGTTGACCCGGCCTGACACAGAAGGCCTTTCGATGGCGGAGGTGAATCAGCTCTTGGTGGACCGGCTGCGGGTGGCGTTGGAAGGGGAAATTCGCAAGCTCGATCCAGCGATTCCCACGGTTTTGCTGGCCCATCTGATGACAGATACCGCTCGCTATGGGGCTGAACGTTTTTTGGCGGTGGGTAAAGGATTTACGGCGCCGATGGCGCTTCTGGCCCGCCCCTGTTTTGACTATGTGGCCTTGGGACACGTTCACCGGCATCAAATCCTGTGTGAATCTCCTTACATTGTCTATCCCGGTAGTATCGAGCGGGTGGATTTTAGTGAAGAGAAGGAGGAAAAGGGCTATGTGCTGGTGGACCTGGCGCGCGGTCAGGCGCAGGTGGAGTTTTGTCCCTTGCCTGTGCGGGTGTTTAGAACCCTTGAGGTGGATGTTACTCAAGAATCTGAACCCCAAAATATTCTCTTAGGGGCGATCCAGTCGGCTGACATTGAAGATGCCGTGGTTCGATTGATTTATAAGCTGCATGCAGAGCAGATTGATTTGATTGACAACACCGCCCTGGGGGACGCCTTAGCGATCGCCCACACCTATACCATTCAGCCCCTATTGGTCAGTCAGTTGGCCCGTCCCCGCCTACCAGAGTTGGGGGTTGGCGGCGGCATTGAGCCCATTGTGGCGCTACAGACCTATCTAGCTAATCGGGAAGATTTGATGGATATTGCCGATGACATGCTGAAGGCTACGGAGAGCTTACTGGCCCAGGAATCTGACCCTTATTTTGAGACGGTTGTTTCAGCGTCAGGAAAAAACTTGCCAGAAGATCCACCGCCGGAGAACGATACTCAACAACTGCGGTTGCTTTAGCAGAGACAAAACTGAAGTCTGGATGAGTGGGGAGAGATCGAA
>JASJDH010000169.1 GCA_030065175.1 Leptolyngbyaceae cyanobacterium MO_188.B28
CCCCAATCCCTCAGACGCAACATGTTGCGTCTCTACATTTCCCCCATCTCCCCCATCTCCTCCATCCTCATCTTCCCCTGCCTCCCCTGCCTCCCCTGCTCCCCCATCTTCCCCATCTCCCCCCTCCTCCCCATCTCCCCCATCCCCTTCCCACCTGGAGACACCACCATGGACCTAACCACCACCTACCTGGGACTTGAACTGCGATCGCCCCTCATCGTCGGCGCCTGCGCTCCTTTAACCGAAGATATCGACAATCTTGTGCGGATGGAGGAAGCGGGCGCGGCGGCTGTCGTCTTACATTCCCTGTTCGAAGAGCAATTGCGTCAGGATCGCTTCGAGCTGCATCACTATCTCACCCAGGGGACTGAAAGTTTCGCTGAGGCGCTTACCTATTTCCCAGAACCGGAAATCTTTCATGTGGGGCCGGAGGTCTACCTGGAACATATTCGACGGGCGAAACAGAAGGTGGACATGCCGATCATCGCCAGTCTGAACGGATCCACGTTAGGAGGGTGGACCGAGTATGCAAAATACATCGAACAGGCTGGGGCGGACGCGCTGGAACTGAATATTTACACTGTCCCCACCGCCATGAATCGAACCGGCGCGGAGGTCGAACAAGAATACCTGGACATTGTGCGATCAGTCACTTCAGCCGTGGACCTACCCATCGCCATTAAGCTGAGTCCTTACTTTAGCAACCTGGCGAACATGGCGAAGCGTCTTACTGACGCAGGGGTGAATGGGTTGGTTTTATTCAATCGCTTCTACCAACCCGATATCAATCTCGAAGCTCTGGAAGTACAGCCCAACGTGTTATTGAGCACCCCTCAAGACATGCGTCTCCCGCTGCGCTGGATCGCTATATTATATGGTTCACTGCCAGTAGATTTAGCCGCCACCAGCGGTGTCCACAACTCGTTGGACGTCCTCAAAATGCTGATGGCGGGCGCTAACGCAACTATGTTAGTGAGCGCATTACTACGTCATGGCGTTGGCCATATTCGCCGCATCGAACAGGGCATAAAACACTGGATGACTGAACATGAGTATGAGTCCATCAAACAGCTGCAAGGTAGTATGAGCCAAACTCGTTGCCCTGATCCCAGCGCCTTTGAACGGGCCCAATATATGCAAGCCCTACAAACCTACCAACCCGAAGAAGCGGAAATTCACGAAGCCTCGTATTACTACGGGTGAGCCCCATAAGATCGGAGCACATGAGGACAAACCTCGCTGATTAATCAACAAAAGATTCTGACCCAAACCACTTCTGGTGCAGCTGATTATAAACACCATTTTCAATGAGCTGCACCAGAACTACATTAATTTCTTTACGGTAGGGGCTGTCCAGCGGTAAGGCGATGGCGTACCAAAGTTTATTAAATCCTGACCCGACGACTTTGACATGTCCTTTGCCCTCACGACTGGCATAGTGGTTGAGTACAGGCGCATCATAGACAATGGCTTCCACGTCTTCAGCTTGCAGGGCTAGAAAAGCTTCTTCCTTAGTGTCATATTCAATCGCGCTAATCTGTTTACCTTGGAGATAGGTCGCGGCTGTGCTGCTAGAGACTGTCGCCACCCGACGGCCAAACAGATCCTCCAAACCATTGATGTTGCCTTGCAATCCTTGCAGGGTAAACGTGGTGGCGATACTGGCTGTGAAGTAAGCGAAGACAAAATAGCCGACGCACATCCAGATCAGCCCGACAAAACGGCCCAGGGGTCGTTTTGGGGTTTTATCGCCATAGCCTACGGTGGTGACTGTGACTGCAGCCCACCAAAACGCTTCCCAAACGCCTTGGATATAAGGGCGGGGAAAATCAGGATTATGGCGACGTTCCGCCAACCAGATAATGTGTGCGGCCGCCATCAAAATCAGGATAAATATGCCAATCCCGTAGTAGAGCTGAGGCGAGGAAAAGATGGCCAGAATCGTTGTCAGAAAATTGGGTGTGCTTGCTGCAGAGGTTGTCAAGACTAAGATCTGCAGACCGGCGGAAAAGTAGGGATAGGAAAAGTCAATCGCTTGTTCTCGCTTTGAGGTAATACTGACGCCGCCGAATGCGATATCAGCAACTTCGCGTTCCACATCATCGAATAGTTTGGCGGCTGAATTCACCCCATAGAGTTGATAGCTCACCCCCATTTCAGTCGCGATCGCATCCCACAACTCAATGCTAAATCCGCCATATCTGCGATCGTCATAGGTGACAAAGGGCTCAAATCGTCTAACCACCACCTTCAATACAGGATCAGACTCTGATACTGAAGGGGAAACGCTATTGCCAGCAGTATTTTCAGGGTTATCGATCTGTTCCCCAGTGGCTTGATCGATGGCGGCGTCCCTGGCTAACTTCAACCACAGATCAACCCTGGGGCGATGGTCTTGAATCCACTTTTGAGCATGGCGGATAATATCCGCTTCCTCACCCTCACCCGCTCTCATGCGAGCGTTTTGTTTCTCAATGTCTTCCAAGGGAATAGTTAATAGCGCCAAGAGTTTTCTCGCCGCTGGGTTAGCATCCAGAAAGGCCGTATTCGCCACAGCCCGAATATCATTGGGGGGAAACCCAAGATTGCAGGGCTTGTTAACACACCCGGCAACATCAGCAAGCGTGGTCTGATTTTCCAAATTGGCTCGTTCACCCGGCAAGCTAGAAAAGGGGGTCTCTAACCAAACCACATCTTCTTCGGGAGTTAATTCGCCTAGCGTCCAATTAGGCGTCCAGTTATAGAAAAGAATAGGTTTGCCTCGTTTGTATCGATCAATCGCATTGTCCATCAGCGGGGAATAGTCCCCTTGAATCTGCTCAACCGTTTCCGTTAAGCCGAACACCTCCAGTTGATGCTGAATGATTTCTGCACAAGTCCAGTCCTGATTGCACCCAATCAGATCGGCTTTGCCATTGCCATCATGATCAAAGGTTCGGGCAATGGTTGGATCCTTCAAGTCTCCAAGGTTTCTAACACTGAAGCGATCTGCGCTACTTTTATCCATCATGTATCCTTGTAGCGCCTTATCGTCCACCACAAACCCAACCGGTTCAACCTTGCCGTCCACCTCGGGGTGTTCCAGGTAAATATTGCCAGAGGGAAACCAACCGTTAGCCCACAAATCAATCTCCCCCCTGGCCGCCGCCCCATAAAAATCAGGGGTGTTAAGAGTCACGGGGTCTTCGACGGTGTACTCCAACTCTTCTAGCAGCAGTTTCAAGACTTCCGCCTGAAACCACCCCGTATCCCAGGTGGGACGGGCAATTTTGACGGGAGGTAATTCAGCTGGAAAATCGACGCCTGAGACTGACCCCACCGCCAACAGTCCCAGAAGCATAAGCATGCCAAGGCTAAGCAGGCAAAACTGGCCTGTTCGGATAATCAATTTCCTCACAATCCCTTAGTCGCCCGCTCCAATACGGAAGCGCTAGTTCCTATCCAGATGAAGTGAAGCCTTAGGTTATGTAATTCCGCTACTGCTGCTCTACTCATTCTCTGCAGGTATGGGCCAGGTGTAGGCCTTTCAAAGGCAAATAGCAATTTATTTAGAGGAATGGCGTCTTTCCATCCACGATCATCGACTATTCGCCAAGGGATCTAATGAGTTTAAGCGTATAATACATTTCCCTACCGATTCAATCTTTACTCACTTTTTAAGAGTATCAACGTAAGCTGGGACATTCTGCCGGGGCAAGAATACAGGAGTCAGGAGACAGAATCCACTTCTTGACTGACTTCTGACTTCTATATTCCTTCTCTACTGGATTGCCCTGCTTCAAGTTGGAGTCCCTCTATGAAGTTCGCGCCTCAGCCGAAGAATCCTGCGATTTATGCTGATCAGCCAAAACATTAGATTCGTTTTTATCGTTGGACTGGGCTAGCCCAGCGGCGCCAGCAATGGCTGTCCCGGCAAGCCCTAATGCTGAAGACCATCTCGCGTCATCAGTTGACGGCGTCAGCACCGCCGCCACCCCAATAATGCCGCCAATACTGGCTAGGAAGAGGGGGGTAATTGCTCGAATGATAGATGCAGCCATTTATTTCACCAGAATGTACTAAAAAAATCGTTGTCGTCTAAAGAGATATACAACGAACAATTCTTAACTTACGCAGTTCGGAACTGGGAGAGAAAAAAATTGCTCCATTCCTGTACTAGTTTCGCCCATTACTAATACAAGAATGGAGCAATCACATGGGCCCCAATCAACTCTGATGTTCTTTTTCTCTGACCGTATTACCGGCGTTCAACACAGTTGGCCTACCCATGACTTGAACAAAAAAGTCATATTTTTCTGCCCTGGGTGCATAAATCATTCCAGTGCAAGCTACAGAACTATAGGGGTGCGCTTCCGAAGAGGCGACGTTACGGGAAATTGAGATTAACTACCGCCAGGTAAATATTTCGAATCTTGGCGTCTTTGTTTCTCGTTGCGATCGCCATCGTAGGGTCTACCAATCCCCTCAGCCGACAAACTGAGGGAAACGAAACACAGTTATTAGGTCCCCCCCCATGACCATCATCGCAACTACCTCCCTCCAGCCTTCGAATTTCAACCTGCAGTCTCGCAATTCAATTGACGGCCCAATTGACCTCAGTCCAAAACAACTCAAGCATCTAGGCGATTCAGACGGGTACTTCGCAACGCCTAGCGCTTTCTTGCAGCAAAACGTCCACTATATTCACGGCTATTGTGAAGGGTTTCTTCGCCGGATCGCATCCATTGCGCAAGGATCACATCCCAGTACGAAATCTGCGATCGCGCCCTCAGTCCACTAATTCAACCCACTAATACAAAAGTGATTGACATCGCTCCTTAGGTAACAGACAGGTTTGCAGCATTTATAAATTCAAGTAGTTAATTCGAACCGTACACAGTTCACTGGCGGCAAGTGCTTGCTGACGGATTGCCAAGAGTCCCCTTGATCTTCGCTAATCCAGAGAGAGCCTGTAGTGCTGCCGAAGGCCAACCGCTCCCCATCGCCCGAAATATCCAGAGCATGGCGATAGACCAGGTCGTAGGCGGGTTCTTCAGGCAGCCCCTGGTGCAAGACTTCAAAGTTCCGCCCCCCGTCCCGAGTGCGCGTCACCACCAAACGTGCGTCAACCGGAAATCGCTGCTCATCCTTGGTAGCCGGAATAAACCAGGCGGTGTCAGGGTCAGTGGGGTGGACAACAACCGCAAAACCAAAGCTGGAGGGTGGAACATCATGCAACTCCCGCCAATTCTCCCCGCCGTCGTCACTGAGAAATATCCCATTGTGGTGCTGCATCCACAGTCGATCGGGGTTAGCGGGACAATGAGCCAAGCGATGAACATCTTGGGACAGGGGGTCTCCCGCCTTTTCTGGCGGCATATAGGCGTTACGGAGTCCGGAGCCGATCAATCGCCAGTTCGCTCCCCTATCTTGGGTGCTCCATACGCCGCCGACAGACACCCCAACCGTCACATGGGCGAGATCGCAAGGGTCCACTAGAATCGAGTGAATTCCGGCAAAGTCATAGCCCCCGCCCATCCATTTCTGACGGCGAGGGTCGTCCCACAACGAACGAACCAGCGCCCAGTTGTCGCCGCCATCGCTGGAGTGAAACAGACCGCCTGGGATAACGCCGCACCAAAGTTCGCCGGGACCTCCAGTCTCCAGCGCCCAAATCAACTGAGTGTTCCAGGGCAAATCGATTCCCTGCATCGGATCCTTGTCTTCCAATCCGTCTGGCTTCGGCGGAAAGGCAGGCGCTGGGGCCTCTGTCCAGGTCTCGCCCGCATCTTCCGAACGATGCAATTTGACGCCAAAATGACCGAGATCGAGGGCCGCATGCAGTCGCTGGCTCCCCGGTTCGGCTAACGCCATCGAGACCGGATCCCCCAGAAACCAGCTCTGGGCAATGCCCCAACGCCCCACGTCGTCCCGCTCGATGCGAAACAGCCCCTTGCGGGTTCCCACCAACAGAGAATTACCCATATCAGCCTCCAGACAACGCCTGCGCCACAAAAATGTCGTCGTTTTCCTGAACCGAGTCGGACAGATCGCTGCGGTCACAAATCAGCTCTTGGTTGAGAAAAATCGCCATATGCTTGCGGAGAGCGCCCTGGTCATCCAAAATATAGCCCCGTACTTGAGGATTGACCTGGAAATACATCTCCAACACTTGCCGCACTGTGGCGCCTTTAACGGGTGCGGCCGGAGTTTCCACATGGCGACGTAGATTGGGTGTGAAATTTAGGGTTGGCATGTTTCAAAAAAGTGGCGCTAAAGCTATACGGGTAAATCTGTAACACTTAGCAAAGATCTTTTGGTTGGCTGTTTTTAACCGAATGAAATTCAACGACTCAGCCTCGCCAGGAGTTTGGGGTTTGGGGCGGATTTCCACAGCTGCTCCGGACGGCGTAGATCTCGTAAAGGAAGCCGCAGCCGTAGCCATAGCTAGAGAGGATGCAAAAGCGAGCTTTGACTGTATTATTCTGCTGAATGTCGGATGGTATCTGCGCTACAGCTTGAGCTAATGGGATTTGGCTGCAATGATGCTGGAGGGAAGCTTCACGGTATATTATACGACGATTTATTATTGGCTATAGGCTTTCCCTACCCCCTACCTACCCATGATTCCCCCAAAACGCATCGGCATCCTTACCAGCGGCGGCGACTGTCCGGGTTTAAATGCAGTGATTCGCGCCGTGGTGAAATGCGCCACCCGCAAAGGGTGGGAGGTTTATGGCATTCCCTATGGCACCAGAGGATTTATTAACCTGGAGCAAGGTAACTATCGTTCAGAGGATTTGCAGCTGAGGGAACATGGGTGCGATATTCCAGGGCTGTTGCAGGGTCTTGATATTTTGCAATTTCTTAGCGGCAGCATTCTAGGCGCTTTAAACAAGGGGGATCCGAGTGATCCAGCGATCGCCCATGAAATTCTCCAAGGGTATCGATTTTTGGGCCTAGACGCCCTGATTGCGGTAGGCGGCGACGGCAGTCTGGACATCATTTACGATTTAGCCCAACAGGGCCAGTGGAACTGGATCGCAATTCCCAAAACCATTGACAATGATGTGCCCTTTACGGAGCGATCGCTAGGATTCGACACCGCGGTGGATACCGTCACCAAAGCCATCTACGACCTGACGTTTACAGCAGCCAGTCATGAACGGGTGATTGTGGTTCAGGTAATGGGCCGAGACGCCGGCCATCTAGCGCTTCACGCGGGGATCGCCGGAGGAGCCGATGTGATTTTGATTCCGGAGCTGACGCCAGTTTTGAATGACCGAGTAATCAACAATATATGCTGGCGGATTGCCCAGTTGCGGGGAGAGGGTCGTCAATTCGCCCTGGTGGTGCTGGCGGAAGGCGTCAAGAATCTAGAGGGACAGAAAGAGAAGTACATCGGCGATTATTTAGCGCAGCAAATCCAAACCCACTGTCAGCAGCTTCGCCAGACAGGTAAACCCGAGTTTGCCAATCTGAATGACGTGAATACCCGGGCGACTACGTTAGGTCATATTCAGCGCAGCGGCATGCCGTCATCGTTTGATCGAATTCTAGCAGCGTCATTTGGCAAGAAAGCTGTGGATCTGATTGCAGCCGAGCACTACCAACAAATGGTGGTTTGGCGGAATGGAGAGGTCCATAATAAACCTCTGGAGGAAGTCGTTCCCCATCTCAAACAGTGCCATCAGCAAAAACGCTGTCCAGATCCGGTCAATCCTGAGGGCCTTATGGTGCAGACCGCCCGCGATTTGGGAATCTACATCGGTGACCCGCTGATTAATTGAAATGCTGCATAACGTTATGCCCAAGTAGGATCATGATTATTGAGGCCATCGGCGGACTGGGCCTATTTTTGTTAGGCATGATTGTCATGACAGATGGGCTGCGAATGCTGGCTGGCAATATGATGCGAGCCACGCTAATGCGGTTCACCCATACGCCTCTGTCCGGCGCCATTACTGGGTCGCTCACAACTGCGGTCTTGCAATCTTCTAGCGCCACAACGGTTGCCACGGTGGGGTTTGTCAGCGCCGGGCTGATTAGTTTCCCCGCCGCGTTAGGCATCATTTTCGGGGCCAATCTGGGGACAACCATTACGGGATGGTTGGTGGCCATCGTTGGCTTCAAGTTGAAACTCGGCAGTATCGCCCTGCCTCTGATTTTTATTGGCGCTAGTCTCAAATTGTTTACCAAAAGGCGCTACGCCAATCTGGGCTATGCGATCGCAGGTTTTGGCTTGATTTTCGTCGGCATCGCCACCATGCAGGATGGCATGAGCGGTCTAGGCAACATTATTAGTCCAGACCGTTTACCGGCAGATACCCTGATCGGGCGACTGCAACTTGTGATTCTGGGCATCGTTGCGACCGTGATCACTCAATCCTCCAGTGCAGGCGTGGCGGCGACCCTAACGGCGCTGTATACCGGAGCGGTCAATTTTGAACAAGCCGCCGCTCTTATTATCGGCATGGATGTGGGGACAACGGTAACCGCAATGATGGCCACCATCGGCGCATCCGTCAACGCGCGGCGAACCGGTCTCGCCCATGTTTTATATAACCTGTTTACCGCCACAATCGCCCTCGTCTTTATTACGCCCTACACCTGGCTCTGGTCACGTATAGCGCCAGGACAACTGGCGGCGAATGCAGAAATTGCGCTGGTTCTATTTCATACCAGTTTTAACCTGATTGGCGTTAGTCTAATGCTGCCTGGCTCGTCGCAATTCGCCCGTCTCATCCAGACGCTGCTACCCAGCCAGTTCTCTGCTTACACGGAAGGGCTAGATGAGAGTTTGTTAATACAGCCGGTTCTGGCCTTAAGAGCCGCCCAGCAGTCGGCTCAAGCAGAACTTCTGGCTCTATTGGGACATGTCCGAGCCATTCTGGGCGATCCTGCGGGCCAACTGTGCGATCTGATCGAATTGGAAGTTGCTTTAGACGAGACCCAAGGTTATCTGGATCAGATCCAATTGAAGTCAACGGATAATCATGATTTAGAACGACTGATCAATCTTGTACACATGCTCGATCACTTACAACGCCTCCATGAACGGTGCGAGGAAGAAGAAGATCGGGCAAACACAGCCAAATCAACTGTAGAGCTTACAAAAGAGTGTGATCTTCTTGTGGTCAGTATTCAAGACATTGTTAAGAACATTCACGAGAAGCGGTGGCTTGAAGCATCGCAAAATGCTAGCGACGTTTCTGCTCATATTCACAAGCAAGTCAAACCCTACCGGGACATTACCATCAGTCAAATTGCCGACGGCCAAATTGATATCCCCTTAGGGACTGCTCGATTAGAAGCCATTCGTTGGTTGCGCCGGGTTAGTAAACACATCCGCCGTATCACCCAATATTTGAGCCAGACCTCGCTCGCATCCGGAAAATAAATTGAACAGTTATCCCTGGGTGCAGGCGGCCTACAGCCCCAGACTGACATTTACAGCCGCCGGGTATGCTCCAGGGTCATATTTTACCGATACAAAGCATTGCCGTAGGCCCCAAATCCGTCGGCAAGTCCATCGTTTGACTGATCGCCTGATCGTCAAACCCACCCACGAGAACAACACCAAGATTTAACGAAACTGCCTGAAGAGAAACGTTTTCCGCTAATGCTCCAGTTTCTATGTAGGCATACCGGTACCCCCGTAATCCAACGGGGGGTTGCGACTGAAAGTGAGATCGAATTAACGCGAAATCAGAAACGACGACAAATATTGTCGCGGCTTCCAAGATCCATGGCTGATCGTCGATCGCAAATTTATAGAGTTGCGCTCTTAGGTCTTCATTTGAAACCTTTGCTATTTTGTGCTCTTTGCTTTTGTAGCGGTATAGTCCGGTCGAAACACCAGAAACGTTTCCAACTACGACATACAACGTGAGTGGATATACAGCGCCAGCGGAAGGTGTGGTTCGCTCTCCGTTTGCGCCAGTCATACCTTGTGCGGCCCAAATTAATTGGGACAATTCTTCGCTTGAAATGGCGTTAGTCGTGAAGTTACGAATCGTTCTTCGCTTGGAAATTGCTTTCTCAAGGGAGGTGTCACCGTCAAGATAAGGATTTGTTAGATCCATAGCTTTAGTCCCAACTTTAGCTTTAGTCCCAACTTTGGTTGCTGCTTAACTTTGATAGTTGCACATCGGGTATTACTTGTGAGCACTTTAATCCAATTGATGGACATAAGCTGATGGACGTATCTCAGTGCGTAAACTTGCATCAGAAGAGACTGGCGCCCCAACTGAACAAACCGTTGATGAATTTCCCATTGGGTTTTGTGACTCAAACGGCTCATAGGTCAAGGTATCAGGCTTCACGACCACACCGGTTGTCAACTTCAACGGAAACTCTCCGGCGGTTGGAAAGGTCATCTCCGCAAAGAATGCTCGCCAGCCTTCGTCTGGCGGGGCAACCGTGAGCTGATAGCGTCCATTCTCAGCGATCGGAATATCATTGCCGATCCAGGTTTCGTCAATGACGTCAATCCGAAAGTCTCGTGACTGGGGATTTATGGCCTGCCAGAGGGTGACGGTGGTGGGTTGATTAGCGGGATCAGTTTGAATCACAAGTTTACCTTCCACAACCTCCCAATCCATTGACGGCAAAGGGGTTTCCGTGATGATCGCCTGGTGAAAGGCGGTCAACGTCTCAATAACATCTGTCTCTCTTAGGGAGTGGCCCGTATTGGGGATGTATCGAAGTTGTTTTTCGCTGGGCAGCCCCTCCCAGTAGAAGCGCCATGAATCAGGCAAGAAGAATTGATCGCCTGTCGCATTGATTAACAGCTTTGGCAGGGTTAAGCGTTCCCGGTAAGAATAGGGCTCAACCGTTTCGAGTAGGCACTGGTATTCAGCGGAGGCCAGCCAGTCCATGATCCCTTCTTGCTCATAGTCACCGACCGCCGGAGACCATTGACCATAAGCTTGCCAATGATGTTGAAAGGATGGGACGAGATTGAGCATGTCGATGACCATGGGTGAGATCGCAATGACCCGATCATCCACGGCGGCGGTGGTCCAAGTCGTCCAACCCCGCTTGGAGGCTCCGGCGAGTACAAATCGATCCACAGGATAGCCCAATGCGTCTGCACTGTACTCAGAAACCGTATCCATCGCCCGCACAATCGCCTTCGTCATTGGCAGGCGGGGCAGCCAAACCGCATCTTCTGGATTAGCCCCGAATTCTAAGTACTGTCTCCAGGCGTAAGCAATCATCTCATCCTCATAACGAGGGCCAAACTCATCTTCCACAAACTCAATCGGCTGATTTGGGATGTTATGAACTTCCGTCACAATCGAGTGGGTGGAGAGGGCGACGGTTTTTCCTAAATCACTGGCGTCTAACGGTTGCTCAGTTTGGCGATCGCCGCTGCGGATATAAAGCCAGCCAATTGAAGATTGGACAGAGTCCGGCTCCACAATGGTTACCCAATGCCACCAAGTTGGATCTTTCACCTCTGCTGGGGTTAGCCACTGCTGCGAAGTCATTTTGAGAATATGTGTTGTATACCCGTCATGTTTAACCGTATTGACTAACTCATAGGCGTAGGTTGGGTCCGGGCTGGCGATGTATTGTTCCAGGCCTGTTAAGCGCTCAGAGAGCGTATCCGCCGGAGTGACGATATCCCTTTCAGGCGTCTGGCATCCACTCAACCCGATTAGGCCGAGAAACAGCAGACACCATGAGGAGTAGAGGAAGAGCCATTTCGGTTTACTTATCGGTTTACTTAGGGTTTCAAAAATCCTGGCGCTGAATAGAAAAACTGGGCTCACTGGGATCGCCTCCTTCCTAATGTCACCATCCAGTAGGATAGCTGCAATGGGAGCCCCAATATGACACTTTATTGCCTAATCGCGATCGCCAGAGAATTTCGGCGCACCATAAAGGTAGAGAGTCCAGCATTCGGAGCTGGAGGGGGTAGTCATGAAACACTCCACCGGGTTTCCCCATAAATTCCATGATGTGATCTTTGGGCTGGCTGCATTACTACTGACACTCCTTATTTGGTCGGCGTTCCTGGCCCCAGCAGCCTTGTGAGACAGCTCAATCAAAATCTATGAGTCACCTGTCTTCTTTTGAATCTAATGAGTCTATCACTAATGCTTTAGCCCCTGCCCTGATATCTCTAAAAAGCATTGATCTGGTCTATGAGGTCGATGGCGGAGTTCCCTTCCAGGCGCTGCAAAATATCGACCTGGACCTCAACAGTGGGGACTTTGTCTGCACGATTGGGCCTTCTGGCTGTGGTAAAACCTGCTTGCTGAGGGTTTTGGCTGGGTATGAAACGCCGACCCGAGGCATCGTCACCCTCGATGACCATCCCCATACTAAGCCCACTGCCGAGGTTGGCGTGGTGTTTCAGCAGCCGAATCTATTTCCCTGGCTAACTATCGAAAAAAATGTAGAGTTTGGTCCTCGGATGAAGGGCGTTGCCGCCCATGAACGGCGACGACGAGTACGCCACTTTCTCAACATGGTGAATCTTTTGGAAGCCTCCAAAAAATTGCCGTTCCAGCTTTCGGGAGGGATGAAGCAGCGGGCGGCGATCGCGCGAGCCCTGGCGAATGATCCCAAGATTATCCTGATGGATGAGCCCTTTGGAGCCCTAGACGCCTTTACGCGCGAATCTATGCAGCTTAACCTACATGAAATCTGGCGTAAAACCAACAAGAGCATTTTCTTCATTACCCATGATGTGGAAGAAGCGCTGTTGTTATCGACTCGAATCGTTCTGATGTATGCCAATCCGGGGCGAATTGTGGAGGACATCCCCAATGCATTTTCGGCCAAGCTGGAGGAGCTATCACCCTCAGAGTTGCGTTTATCGAGGGAATTCATCGAAATGCGGGAGTATCTGGTTAGGCGTATCAAAGAAGCGGACGACTACTGAATCGGGGGTATCAACTTACGCCGGGACGTTTTGATGGGGCGAGAATACAGAAGGCAGGAGACAGAAGTCAGGAAGGAACTGGATTCTGTCTCCTGTATCCTGTATTCCTTCTCTGCTGGATTTCTCCGGCTTAAGATGGAGCCCGTGACTCGTTTAATACGGGCTTAAAGCGCCCGTGACAGAATCAATACTCTCCGCATCATTGGGACCGATGGCGCAAGCGGTCAGTGTGGGTACGCCGCTGAATTCTGTCCGGCCGCTGTCCGTTATCAGATGGCTGGTTAATCCTAATGCTTGAGCCTGTCGATGATAATCCAGCAGCTCACTCTCTGAATTGACTCGAAGACAAACTTTAGCCATCCCTGTTGCAATCCACTCTTTTTCATGGGCATTGAGATGGATCGGAATACTGTCAGCGCTGGACTCAGTTAAGCTCGATCGAATTTGTTCAATCAAGAAGGCCATTGAAGCATGAGACCCTTGAGCAACCTCTTTGCCTCTTCTCATCTTCAGATCTTTACGAATCAAAATGACTTGCTTGATTTTTTTCATTCGGTCAATTTCAAAAAGTGCTAAACCCAGCTGTCAACTCCAAGCACAAAAGTACGATACACAAGATACTAGAAAGCATTGCTGAACCAATGCACTGTCATCCCCACCCATCCACCCATCCACCCATCCACCCATCCACTGTCTTCCCTTTTCCCCCTAACCCCTCCCCGCCGCCACTTCCTGCACTGGCGCTAGAATACCGTCGGCATCCGCAATCGCCAAGGCGTCGAACCGGTTCAACAGCCTCGTCACCACCCCTTTGGCCGTCGTAATTTGGCGGGCGGTGCGGAAAGACTGACTGGCTGCAGTCAAGCGACGGGTGTTCCCACAGAGCGCCAACCCACAGAGGGCCAGCGCCTTGGTTTCCAACGCCGACAGGTTTTGATCAGACAGCTCCAGCAAACCCTCCGCTACCGTCAAGCCCTGCGAAAAGGCTTCCCTCGCTGCGTCTGGCTCCCCTTGGCGCAGACGGACGATCCCCGCCATTGTCCAAGCCGCTGCATTGTTCTGGGGGTAATCGTATTCTCGTGCAGCGTCGATAGCGGTGTGCGCCGCCGCCAGGTCACCACTCAGCAAGTTGGCTTCGGCGAGACCAAATCGGGCTTCGTGTTGGTTCTGACGATTACCGGTTTCGCCTGCAAGACCGATGGCTTCCCGATAGCAGTCACACGCTTGGATAAATTCTCGACTATCAGCATAAAGATTGCCTATACATACAAGATCATTTCCCTCAACATAACGGCTCCCAATCTCGCGGGCGATCGCCAGGGACTGCTCGTAATAATCGATGGCGCGCCGATAGTCCCCCAGGCTGTCATAGCAGTCCCCTAGGTTGGCGAGCACAGCTCCCTCAGCATGTCGGTTTCCAATCTCGTGGGTAATCGCCAGGGACTGCTCGTGATAATCGATGGCGCACCGATAGTCCCCCAGGCTGTAATAGCAGAGCCCCAGAGAGCCGAGCGCATTTCCCTCGCCCAAGCGGTTTCCAATCTCGTGGGTAATCGCCAGGTACTGCTCGTGATAATCAATGGCGTGCCGATAGTCCCCCAGGCTGTAATAGCAGTTCCCCAGGTTGCCGAGCGAAGCTCCCTCGCCATAGCAGTTCCCAATCTCGCGTTTGATCGCCAGGGACTGCTCGTGATAGTCGATGGCGCGCCGATAGTCTCCCAGGCTGTAATAGCAGAGCCCCAGGTTGCCGAGCGAAGCTCCCTCCCCCGATCGGTTCCCAATCTCGCGTTTGATCGCCAGGGACTGCTCGTGATAGTCGATGGCGCGCCGATAGTCTCCCAGGCTGGAATAGCAGTTCCCCAGGTTGCCGAGCGAATTTCCCTCGCCATAGCGGTTCCCAATCTCTCGGGCGATCGCCAGGGACTGCTCGTGAT
>JASJDH010000170.1 GCA_030065175.1 Leptolyngbyaceae cyanobacterium MO_188.B28
TCAATTCCACAATTATCCTTAGGGTTTTCGACCCTGATCACGATTATGAATCTCTTCAAAGGGGCTATCCCAAGGGCTGCGCCGAAGGAATGGTTTCAGTTTTCCTCTGCCTAGAGTGATTGAAGAGTGTTACATTCGTTAGGGGCGCGGTTAGAAGGTCAATCAAGCACGTAAGCACCCTATCAAGCAAATGAGTATGCTGATCTAAGAAATGTCTGTGAGGTAGAAGTGCACGTTAACTTTGATAGAGTTTAATGGGTTGCTGGGTTACGCTGATGCTAGATCAACCTAAGGGGGAGCGATCGCGATGCCTCTACAGAGATGGTGAGGGATATAAGTCTACCGGGATCGCGCCGCTGCTGGATGAAGCGATGTCACTGCGTTTTGACTTAGGTTGACACCTCTCCTGAGCTACCCATTGTTCAAACAATCGTGCTCCAATAGCGTAGTTTTCATCGTCCAATTGTCGAATTACTCCGGTTCCTGCTAGTACTTCAAGCGCATCTTCCACTTGCCCGATACTTAAATTAACCTGTTTTGTTAAAGTCTCTGCGATTCCTTGTCGTTTCCTAGCTAGCGCCAGATAAATGGATTGCTCTAGTTCTCCAAAGCCATAAGACCGTTGCTCTTCATCCCACCAGGCAGAAAAGTCTCTTCTTCGGTGTTGCCTAATCAAGTAACGAATCAAACCTTTACCAGAAAGCGGCTTTTTCCGGCGGTTATTCTCAAAAATTCCGTTGAGCATTTGATTGGTTAAATAGGGATGACACCCTGCCCACTCTATGACTGTGTTGACTCCTTTATCAGTGAGTCTAGATTTTTCATCTTCACAGCGACGCATAATTAGCGTCTGGGTTTCTGATTGAGTCAATGTTGTTAACCACTTGACTTCAGCAATGTTAAGGAGTGGAGAACCGACTCGCTGTTGATAATCCTTTAAATCTCGATAACCAGACAAGAAAAGTCCTAAAAAAGGTTGAATTGCAGTGTTAGTCGTATCCTTTAACGAACGTAAATAACTCCAGGCGTCATTTGCCCAAGGCTGCTTGACAATGTACTCAGCCCCATCGAATAAAAAGCTAACGCCACGGCAATTTTGCTGTTGAAGCTGTCGAATAATATTGAGTAAGTCTTGAGAGAAGTCCTCATGAATTAACCGCTGTTCTTTGGCGGGATTAGTGACATTTAATTGGATTCCTAAAAGATTAACGCCACCGCCTGAAAGCTGTCTCAGAAAGCGCCGATAGGTATGTTGCCAATCAAATCCTGAGCCTTGTTCTGGTTGGGGGTTTTCAATAGTTTCCTGTAATCGAGCAATGAGGAGATAGCGGAAGTTATCCAGATTCTTGGGTTGTTCTTGCTGTAAGTTAAACAGAACAGGCAAGGCTCGATTCGATGCTTGCTCTTCAGCGCCCAACAGATTCCAGCGAATAGCATTGAGAAGGCTTGTCTTCCCTAAACGCCGTCCTCCCAGAAGAATCCGAACCTCAAACGGAGATCGCTTGACCTCCAAGAGCAGCTCGCTACGTCCAAAGAAATAACACGGATCGTTAATGGCTAGTCTAAAGTGTCCGAATGAATCCGCCATTGGCTCATCTCCTCTGGTTTCATTTCCCTTCGCAACCAACGGGACAGCAGCAGGACTTCAAGTCGGTAGCGGTCTTCCTCTCCTAATTCTTCCCGCACTATCAATCCTACATTTTCTAACCACAGTAGAGCAGACTCACAGTCATTCTTAGTAAACTTATTACTGAGTTGGTCTAATAATATTTCTTCAGCTACGCCTTCTGATAATTCTTCATTACAAGCAAGTAAGCGAAGAATAGTCATTGCTGAGTCAAAGTTACGCTTTTCTAGATCAGCCCATATGTTCTCCCTAAAGTAGGCTTTTAAGATATCCAAATACTTAAAGGGGCTATTTAGATAGCGTTTTGCCGCTGCTAATGTGATCAATTCAATTTGGTTACGTTTTTCTTTAGTTGCCTTTTTCCACAGTAAGCTTGCTAACTGTCTAGCGATAAAGGGATGTCCTCCACTGTCTTGATAGATAATTTCTAGGAGTTCTCGATCAAATTCCACTCCCATAATTTGTCCTATTTCTGTGAGCATGGTTGTTGTCTCTTCTGGGGAGAAAGGAGAAATAAACACTTCCTTGAAGAATTGGAAAACCGGGTTAGTTGGCACACTGGTTTGAGACCAATGATTAATCCGATTGAAATCCGAATGTACGTCAGCACATAGCAGGGAAAGGCGTTGCCTGGTTTGACTTAATTCTCGTAGCGCGCCAAAAAAAGCGTTGAATTCCTCGACCCGTTCTTTGGGATCGGTCTGTGTGGGAAGAATCCTCTCGATCTCATCCAAAAAACAAATAATAGGAACTTTGTATTTCGCTTTTTGGAAAGCATCGGCAAAATTGCAAACCTGTTGGGTAAAATCAGTGGCAATTTCTTTAGCAGGGCAATCGTGTTCAAATAAATCAAACTTTAGAGCAGGCTGATTGCTATTTTTCCTTAGTAAATTCGAGAGCTTCTGGAGGATTTTGTTAAATAATTCAGCCCCGTAACGTAGCTTTCCACCGTAGGGCTGGAGGTCGATATATACGACTGGATGCCGCCGCATAGAAAACTCCAACTGGAGTAACACAGACGTCTTGCCTGATTTTCGTATGCCAAATAGTCCAAGTCCCTGACAGCGACAGAGGTCTTCCTCTAGACTATGCAGTAGATTAACTCGACCATAGAAGGAAAGGGTATCCCCAATAGCGTTACGGTCATCAAACAGATCGGCGTCGGGCATATAACGCTTAATGTACTGGGTAAGCAGTCCTATCGAAGTCGCTTCGTCTATCAAGGCTTGCTCCACGGCTGCAAATGGAATTGGAATAAGGATAAAATGGTCGCGCAGACGCACTTCAGCCATCTGAAGTCGGAATAGGGCGTCAGGTTGTTTTTGGTAAAGAAGCAAACCCGTTTGTGGCTGACGAGCTTCTCTCAACTGTGCTGCGTGTCGCTTCAACTTAAGCACATCTTGATCAACGGGCTGCTCAGCAAACATTACTGGCAATGGGGTATAAGACTTGAGTCCACCTGAGACTGATGTAACTCGAAGTATATTCTCCTGCCGACTAGTTTTTGCACCTGTTAGTCTGAAGAACTGCTGGGCTTTGAGTAGGCTCCTGTTAAGTATTTGTTGTTCTTTATTTAACTTGAAGTCTAAGGCTTCCGCCAAAATCGGATTAATATCAAACCAAGACCCATCTTGATCGCTATACTCGTAGACAAACCCACTGCGGATCAGCTTCTGGTAATCTGTATCTCCCGCTACATACTTGAATTTGGCGACTTGACGCAACAGGCCCCACTCATCGTCAGTGATTGGTAGGACCAGTTCATTGACTCGCGCCCGAATTACCGCTTCTAGAACATTAAGGGATAGGGGCAATTTTTGTTCCTTCTTAATCCAGTCGTTCAGTAGACTCATTAGATTCCAAACATGTCCCCCACTGACCCGGCACAGCCGGTCTAAGGTCTCAGGCTGGTCGAAAACAGCGGTAACTTTTTCGATCCGTTGATCTGCTGCTAAATCTGGGAAGGCTCTCGCCAACACCATCTGTCGCAGTTGCGCCATCCCTTCTTCATGATCATGGCCGTCACGTCCCCGCACAGGCACCATCTGCAGGACCTTGGGATATCCCATCCGTTGGATTAAGGTTGCATAGTCATGCGAAAACCGCAATGCCAGCGGCATCGTATAGACGACGTGACAATGTAATCCACGGAGCTGCGCCCCCCTGTCCACAAACAGGTATTCTGGCTGCAGACGACCCCATGGCTTTTGAGAAAAGTCCACCCGGTCGAGATTATCCACAATCACGACCAATCCGTTTTTGCCCTGATGTTTCAGCTGTGCGATCGCAGGCTCTAATAAGTCCTGATTAATGGCCTCGATAATCCCATTGGTGCGTGGCTCCAGAAAGCCATGCAACTTGTCAAGTTGCTTCGGATTCGCCTTGGCTTGAGCCGTGATGGCAGCAATTCCGACAGAGAATTTCATATCTGATAGCTCTATCGGCATCTGTAAAATCTCTTTGATTTCATTGAAGAGATTTTGAAAGTACTCTGATTTGCAGCTGACGCCAAAATCTTCTAGACTTTTGCTCACACGGTGGGCGATCGCCAGCAAAATAATGCCCACATCCACATTGCCCATCTCTAAGTTCTCACTAGACTCGAAATAGACAACATGGAACCCTTCCTGTTCTAAGTCGGCTTTTAACCGCAGTAACTCTGCTGACTTACCGCAGCCAATATGCCCTGTGAAGAGGTCACAGGTGGGCTCATCGGGTGACCATAAGGCGATGTTATCCTTCAGTTCCTCAATAATCCGCCAACCTCGCACCGAGGAGAAGTCGATGTAATATTTGCGATCCTCCTCATTCTCCACAGCCAGAGTTCTACTGGGATTTGTGGCTTGAAAAAAATTCCGTATATCCAGAGTCATAATAATTCTCTAATGGGGAAAAATCTAAACCACTTTTTTCCCGAATGTGCTGTGTTACAAAGTTCCTGCTACAGTCAGCCCAAAAAACTTTACAGGGGTGTTATCCGGCATAAGGGACTATTCCCCAAATCGCTCCTGAATTTCCCGCACCACCCTAGCTAACTCATACAGCGCCGTCTCCACAATCACCACCCGACCATCCGGCAAATCCAGCCGTATGCTAATACTGGTTCGACCCGACGCCATCCCCTCCGGCATCGCCACAATCTCAACCGGATCAGCCTCATTGCCCAGGTAAATCACCTCCTTGTCCAGGAGATCGCTCCAATGTTCCTCCGGTTCGAGAATCGGATGAAAGGTCAGCATCGAATTCTCCCTCCTTCATAATTTCCTCAAACTTCTTCCCTAACGTTAACAGTAGGATGACTTCCTCTGTCCAGACAGAGGCGACCCATCATGAAGGAAGCGTTACTCTACGAAAAATTAGCGGACAATAAGGTCCGGTGTAATCTCTGCGCCCATCGCTGTCTAATTGCAGAAGGCAGGCTGGGCATTTGCCAGGTCCGAGAAAATGAAGACGGGACTCTCTACACCCTGGTCTATGGCCGCACCATTAGCCAACACATAGACCCAATTGAGAAAAAGCCGCTGTACCATTTCTATCCCGGTTCAACCGCCTATTCCATCGCCACCCCAGGCTGTAACTTCCGCTGCGCCTGGTGTCAAAACTGGGAAATTTCTCAGATGCCGCGGCTGGAGCATTTGATTGCCGGCTACGAAGCCGCCCCCGAACACCTGGTTGAGCAGGCCAAGCAAGCAGGCTGCAAGACCCTCGCCTACACCTACACCGAGCCCACTATTTTCTTTGAGTATGCTTACGATACTGCTCGGTTAGCCCATGGAGCGGGTCTGTCTAATGTCTTTATCACCAACGGTTATATGACCTCGGAGACGTTAGATGCGATCGCGCCCTATCTGGATGCCGCCAATGTCGATCTGAAAGCCTTCCGTGACCGAACCTATCGGAAATACATTGGGGCGCAGTTGCAGCCGGTGCTCGACAGCCTAAAAAAATTGAAACAGTTGGGGATCTGGCTAGAGGTCACTACGCTCGTCATTCCCGGCATTAATGACGATTTGGCTGAATTGCAAGATATCGCCGACTTCATCGTTCAGGAATTGGGGGCGGATACGCCGTGGCACATCAGTCGCTTCTTCCCCGATTACAAATTGAGGGATGTCCCCATCACCTCCCTCGAAAAACTCTATCAAGCCCGTGAAATTGGTCTGGCGGGGGGGCTCAACTATGTCTACGTCGGCAATGCGCCAGAAGCCGCGAGTCAAGATACCCACTGTCCTGGATGCGGTCAGCCCCTTATCCGGAGAAGCCAATTGTCAATGCTGGAAAATCGCATCCAGCAGGGATGTTGCCCAGGGTGTGGAGATGCGATCGCAGGGGTAGGTCTGGCAGGACCTCCGCGACAACAATTGCATCACAACTGAAATAAAGCTAAATCATTGAGGAAGCAATTATGACATCGAACAACGGATCAACCCCAAAGAAAGTCGCCATTCTGATTGAAAACCAATTTGAAGACCTGGAGTTTAAGATTCCTTACACCGCCTTGCAGAAAGCAGGCGCGATCGTGACGATTTTAGGCTCACGCATGAATGATGAGTATAAGAGTTATCGAGGAACCCTGACGGTTAAACCCGACGCCACGACAACTGAGATGGTTGCAGATGACTTTGATGCCTTAGTCATTCCCGGCGGAAGTATTCGCAGCAATCCCAACGTGGTTCGCTTTGTTATGAATGCGCTGATCCAGGGGAAGTGGATCGCCGCTGTAGGGTCTGGTCCCCAGGTATTGATCGAAATTGATCAGCTCAGGGGCAGAAAAGCCACCGGCATGCGCGCCATTCGTAAAGACATCGAAAATGCAGGCGCCATCTATGTGGATGCGCCCACAATTGTGGATGCGCCGCTGATCACCGCTCGAAGACCCGGGGATTTGTCCATCTTCACCACCAATTTGCTCAGACTGCTAGACCTCACCATTGAAGGCTCCGCCTTGCCGGATCCTACCGAACACGCCCATGAATGGTGGGAGCTGGGCGAAGCCTGGGGTGGATCCAGTCGACAGGAGATTATCCAGGCGCTAAACACCGCCATTATCGGTGAACGGTATACCTTGGAAGCCTTCAGGCAATATAGCTATCGGGTGTCGGATAACGATGTGCGTCTATTGCTTCAGGAGATTAGCGATCTGAAGCAACGCCATGTTAAGCGGCTAGAAGAGCGCCTGCACAAAACATTCCATGAACAAGTCAGCTGGCAAGCCTTGGGTAGCGAGGCCTATGCCGCCCTCCGAAGTTGGTTGCAATCCAGCAATGAAATCTCCATTTTGCGTCGCGCCTTGGGGGATGTGCAAACGGGCGTGATTGATACCTATCGCCTGTGCAATAAGCTGACCGATCCGCTGACTGTGGATATTTTAGAAACGATTGAGCAGGATCTGGCCCGCTACGAACAGCGGTTAGCCAACCTTTATCGGGCTCGCGCTGGAGAGCATGTTCAACCGCCCATTCCGACGACGGTGGCTGCGGTGGCGAGGTGATGTTTGGTGGGGATCTGTATTGCAGACGGTGGATGGGTGGATGGGTGGATGGGTGGATGGGTGGATGGGTGGATATTTAGCTGTGGATTCCCAACAACATAAATGCTTATTGGTTGATCTAAGGCTGTGATAAGGAGACCGATTGAGGGTTGGTGTTGTGGTCAAGTTGACCGGCTAGATAGGGCAGATAGACACTGCCGATAACGGCTATTAGGGCTAATGCAATGCTCACAACCCATAATTGGCGTCCTTTGCGTCTGGCTGCAGGTCCTTCCAATATCTCTGTATCGCGTAGCACTTTCATGCCCGGCGGTGGAAATTGGCTGCTGGCGATCGCTTTTCTAGCTAAGCGATAGGAATAGTAGGCCATCAGCAATAACGGCAACCCCATCAGACCCAACAACACCTGAAGTAAACGGATCGCCTCTGAAAGTTCTTTGCCTAGAATCCAGGCTTTGAGTAACGGCGCCCCCCAATGCGCCAGCGCCAAGCCAACGGCGGCCAAGGCTCCATAGAGCAGCAGGCATTTACGCCGATATTCAGGATCTGCTTTTAAGATGGCCATTTTTGCACTGTTTGATCAGTAATATGGGCTTCATCTTAAGCCGGGACAATCCAGCAGAGAAGGAATACAGAAGGCAGGAGACAGAATCCAGTTCCTTCCTGACTTCTGTATTCTGTCTCCTGTATTCTTGCTCCATCAGAACGTCCCGGCGTAAGTTGATACCCAGTAATACTTCTGATTTTGCCCTGGGCGCCAAGGTTTGTACCAGTGCGATCGCACCCACCCATCCACCCATCCACCCATCCACTCCCTTTTACCGCGACTCCCTCCTGCCAAAATCCAGCAAATCATCCCCCCTCATCCTCCTCCGCCAAAATCGGACTCAAATCCACCAACGGTCGCCAGGTATCCAGCGTAATGCCCACCGAGCGCTCCAGTTCCGCAATACTGTTAAAGAAACTAATTCGAGCCTGGAGTTCGGCGTTTTGAGCATTCACGAGATCCTCTTCCCGCTGGGAGACATCAAACAGGCTGACCCCGTCTCTACCCCGCCGAAACTTTTCCTGAGTGATCTGCAACTGCAGTTCAGCCGCCTCCGTCGCCCGCTGAGCCGATTCAACTTGAGCCAGTTCTGAATCCACATCCCCCAGTTGGTCGGTAATTTCATTGCGTATCGTCTCCGTCAGCTGGGCCAAGGTGTTTTGTTGCTGCAGGATATTGGTGCGGCTGCGCTGGACGGCGGTTTCCAGACTTTCATCGCCAAACGTGCGCGTCAGTTGCAGGACTGCTCCCGTCCGGGGAGAGGCGTTGCCAAGGCGAGTGGTGCTTTCCAAATCTAAACGCCAGCGTCGGTTATCTTCAGCCAACAACAGCCCCAGATCCTCCAGTTCAAGGTTGGACTGCGCCTGTAGATAATCTGGCCGGATCTGGTAAGCTAGCCCGATTAGCTGATCCAGGTTGAACTCAGCGGCTTGGCGGACAGACGCCGCAAAGAGCTGATCCAGCGCCGCCTCCGGGGCGACAAACTGAATCATCGTATCCGAGCCAATCAGATTAAGCAGGTCCGTATTCGCCTGAGATAGCTGGTTTCGCGCATTTTGCAAACCGAGTTCGGCTTCTGCGATCGTCCGTTCCGCATCAATTAAATCCACCCGCGCTCGTCTGCCCGCCTCCACCAATGCCTGGATAATCTCAAACTGTTGTCGTCTGCGTTCTAACGCTTGCACCTGGATATCCACCGCCTCCTGGCTCTGGATTAGGGTCGTGTATTGGGTAATGCTGGTGGTGATGGTGTCAATCACCTCTTGCCGCAGCGCCAACACATTATTACTCTCTGCAATGCGCGCCTGTCGAACTGGCGCCTCATTCACCGCTCGCCCCGCCCCCCGCAACAACGGCTGGGTCACCGTCAAGTTCACCCGTCCGGCATCGTCAATCGGGTCAACCCCAATACTCAACTCTGTCCCCAATCGAGTCCTCAACGTCGATGAAACCTGCAGACTCTGGTTTAGCGTCGTGCGATCATCTAACCCAACAGTGGCGAAATTATCATCCGACCTGGCCCCATTTGAACTGGGGGGTGAACTGGATAAATCCCGGTCCACCTGCAGTGAAAAATCCGGCGTAAATTGGGGATCAAACCGACTCTCCTCCTGCTCCAACACCTGCCGTTGCACCACCCGCTCCAACACCGCATTCTTCAGATCCCGATTTCCCTGAATCACAATATTGATCAAATCAGGCAAGGTCAATTCCACCGCCTCAACTGCAGTTGACTGATTTTGAAGCGCCTCCGCCTCAGTTGAAACCGACGGTTCAAGCGCGGGCATCGGCATAGGCGATGTCTGTGCGTAAGCTGGAAGCGCAAACGCGATCGCACCCAACAATCCGCCCTGAACTGCGATCGCACCCATTACCGCCAAAGACCACCCCATACAATTAACCCCACATCAACTAATAGGCTCGTGGGCAATACCCACCCTAAGGTACTCCCCATCCACCCATCCACCCATCCACCCATCCACCCATCCACCCCACCTCACTCCCCCCTCAACGCCTGCACCACATCAATCCGCGTCACCCGCAGAGCCGGGAAAAAGCTCGCCCCGATTCCCACCGCAAGCGCCGCCCCCATGGAAATAGAGGCGTCCCGCAGCCGAAACTCATAGGGCGCAACAAACAACCGAGTCGTGGCGGCTTGGGTTAAAAAGTGCACCGTAGCGACTGCAGCCATGCCAGACAATACGCTCAAAAGCACCACCTCAATAATGAACTGTAGCATCACCTCAATATCAGTCGCCCCGACTGCCCGCCGCAGGCCAATTTCCCGGGTCCGTTCCACGACCGAAGCGACCGTGATATTCGCAATTCCAACCCCGCCAATGACTAACGCCAACAATCCCACAATATTCAGGATCATCGAAGATGTACGTTGCTGCTGATCTTCAAGATAGAGATCCTCAGCATTGCCGTACACATACACCCTAAAGTTGGGATAGCGTTGCATCAGAATTTCTTCCACCTGGTCCTGCACAGCCTGGTACTCGTTGAGTCGACGCAGAGCAATTTGGGTTGCGCTGTAGGACCATCCGCCCGATAAAGCATTGCCATAGGTTTGGGTAACCCAAAATTCTCCCCGGGGGTCTTGGTCGGCATACTGGGTTTTGGTGGCCGTGACACCCACTATAGTGAACCGCGTTCCCCCGGCATAAACCCCTTTCCCCAAGGGGCTTTCACCCTGGAATAGCTGATTGACCAAGACTTCATCAATAATCGCCACAGGCTGATACTGCTCAAAATCAGCCGTCTCAAAAAAACGTCCTTGCAAAATTTTGCGCCCAGTCGTTTTCTGATAGTTATCCGAAACTCCCAAAACTCGGGTTCCAGTCACCTTTTGTCCATGATATTGAATGCTAGAAAACGCGCCGATATAGCTCACCGTGCTAATCCCCAGGATGCCAGGCGCCGCCTGTTGCAAAACATTAATATCCTCATCGTCCACTTTGGGCCGTTGATAGGATGTGAAACCTTCGTTAGGGGCAAAATACGGCATCACAAAGGGATTATCCCGAGCGGCTAGTTTTTCCTGAATCTGGGCGCGGGTAATGGCGCTTACGTTCAAGGTGGCGTTAACAGCGGCCACCCCCATAAAAATGCCTAGGGCGGTTAGTCCTGAACGCACTAGGTTGCCGCCCAGTTCTCGGGCCGTGATTAGGGTTAAGTCGAGAGGGGAGAGGGACATGGGGGATGGGTGGATGGGGGGATGGGTAGGGGGATTAGAGGTGGATGGGTGGATGGGTGGATGGGTGGATGGGTTATTGGATAGTCCAATTTGATGATTGTTTAATCATGAGGACAAGTTGTCCAAGGATTTGATTGTAACGTTTGTATAGGCCTCGTCCTCTCGCCGGATCAAGGTAGTCACATCTAACGGCAAACTCTAGCCAAATTTGGGTCTCAGTTGCCTCGGCTTGACAATCTGTAAGCTTTGCAATGAAGGCGGCTTTATATCTTCTTTTACGCCATGCTTCACCTAAGTTAGCGCAGACAGAACGGGACGATCGACGAATTTGATCAATCAATGAGAACCGTTCTTCAACTGGAAACATTTTAGTTACCTCAAAAATTTCCATTGCTGCATTAAATGCAAATTGATACACCACCAGATCTCGATATGTCTGAACCAGCTTCTTTCCCATGGAGACAATTAACCCCAATCACCGCGATAATCCCATAATTCCCCTTGCCCTTATCCATCCACCCATCGACCCATCCACCCATCGACCCATCCACCCATCCACCCTCCCCTAAGGAATCCCCCCACCCTCCAACCCCGAAGGCTCTCCAGATGGATCCGCCAATGGGGTTCCTGGCGTCAGTTCAACGCCTGGCGGTAAGGTCGGCGCGATTTCATCCCCGACTTGCAATCCAGAAAGAATTTCCGCTGAGTGAAGATTTTGTAGGCCTACCGTCACTTCTTGTTTTTGGGCGGCGCCGTTTTCGTCTTTCAGCCAAACGAATGGAGAGCCGCCGTCATTTTGCAAAGCCGTCAAGGGCGCAGTCACCACCGACTGACGCTGCTCTAGAATAATTTCGACACTGACGCTGCTGCCCGGGATCAAGACGCCATTGCTAGGAGTTTCCAAGATAGCTTCCGCTTCAACTCTGCCTGCTTGCTCCCCTCCTCCTTGGGAGGAATTGCCGCCGTTTTGAGAAATTGCTTGGGGGGAGACGCGAGAGACAACCCCTGTAAATACCTGGGAATTAGGACCAATCACGCTAACTCGGACAGGCATGTTGACGTTAACCTTGGCGGCGTTGAGGGTGGAGAGTTGCAGGCGGACCGTTTCCTTGGTTGGGTCGCCAATGGTGAGCAGTCGTCCCCCTTGCTGCACGCCGTCCCCCGGCTTAACTTCAACCTTCAAGACAACGGCGTCGATGGGAGAGATGATTTGATTGTCTATGAGCTGGGCCCGAATGTTCTGGAGAATCAACTGGTTATTACGGCCATCAAGTTCAGCATTGGTTAACTCCACTTGGGCGTCCTTGAGGGCGGACAAAGCGTCATCCACCGCCTGCTGATCGTTACGATACTCATCTTCGGAAATAAATCCTCGTTCAAATAGAGATTGTGAGTCCGCAAATCGGGTTTGGGCGGTTTGCAGTTTCTCCTGTTTCTCCTGAATAACTTCACGCTTTCGGGCCAAAATGTTTTGGGCCTTCTGATTTTCCACCCGCTGGTTATTCAGTTGCTGTTGTAATGCGCGATCGCGCAGCGCCAGCAGCACCGTACCCGCCTCAATGCGTTGACGCTCCTGCACGGGAACCGCCTCTACCGTGACATCGCTAGGGGCCTTAAACGTCTGTTGCCCCCCCAATTCTACAAGCCCTGACTCGGTAATCGTCAGCTCAATGTCTCCCACTTGCACCGGCATGGTGGGAATCGCAACGGGTTCCGCAGGGCTTTTCAGAAACGTGCTATAGCCAACCCAGCCAATCAAGCCAGCCGCCAGCAACACCCCTGAGCCCATAATCCATTTCCCGCCGCTGCGCCGCTTTTCCTCAGACTCCGACACACTGTCCAGAAATAAATCTGGCGGTGAATCAGCCTCCAGAAACGACCCAGGCTCAAACTTTTCTTCTGGCTCATCTTCTGGCCTAACCTCAGGCGGTTCAGGCGGCGCTTGCGCTCCATACTCTGACGTCATCTCCGGCTCCATCCGCCCCCCTCTAATGCTCCTCATTAACGATTCATTATCTATCCTCACAACGGCGCCAACCGTCGCACCGCCTCAGGCGTCATATCATCCTTGAGCACTTTACCGTCTCTCATCATAATAATGCGTTGACTATAACAGGCGACTTCGCGGGAGTGAGTCACCACGACAATGGTCATCCCGCGTGCATTCAAGCCTTGAAAAATCTGGATCACGTCTTTTGCAGAATGAGTATCCAAGGCTCCCGTTGGCTCATCCGCTAACAGAAGCACCGGGCGATTGACAATGGCTCGCGCGATCGCGACCCGTTGCTGCTGTCCCCCCGATAGTTGTGACGGCTTTTTGTCGAGGCGATTGCTGAGGCCCATATGATTGAGGGCGGCGGTCGCTCGTTTGCGCCGTTCCGCCATCCCAACGCCCGCATACATCATGGGCAGAATAACATTGTCTAAAGCCGTTAAGTTAGGCAACAACTCATAGCGCTGAAACACGAAACCAATCTTTCGGTTGCGAATCCGAGCCAGGCGGTGCTTGCCAATTTTAGACACATCCATGCCGTCCAGGTAGTAGCGCCCAGCTGTGGGCCGATCCAGACAGCCGATTAGATTCATCAGGGTTGTCTTCCCTGAACCGGACTGCCCCATAATGGCGCAATATTCACCGGACTGAATAGACAGATTGACCCGGTCACAGGCCCGAACGGCGACCTCGCCCGAGCCATAGATCCGATAGACGTTTTCCAACCGAATAACCGCCTTTGGACGGCCTCCGTTCGCTCCAGCGATTCCATGATGATGATTCATATCCCAATCGCTCTATCTCCAGTCCAGTATAGTTTCCCCTACGCCCAACCAGATCCCATAACCAGATCCCAGGGTTCTTCCGGCGAGATCTGGAGCATTACAACCTTGGTCAAGAACCCTGGGATCTCGCAACCCCCAAGAGCTAATCCCTGCTAGCTCGATTGGTGGATTCATAAATGCGATCGCACTGGCAATGTTGATGGGGTTGTGATAGATATGTAATTACTTACGTAATTACTTTTATTTATGGATTTTTATCATCAAACCGGCAAAATGGCGCTCGGCAGTCGCCTCCGTCGCTTAAGCGAACGGTTGACAGAGGATGCGGCAAAACTCTTTGTTCTATATGACGTGGCGTTAGACCCCAAATGGTTTCCGGTCTTTTATGTCCTCTCCCATCAAGCAACCGCATCCATTACCGAAATTGCTCAAATCATCGGCCATACCCATCCATCCGTCAGCCAAATCATCAAGGAAATGAAGAAAAAGGGGCTGGTGGCGATTGATAAAAGTGCTGCGGATGCGAGGGTGAGCGTTGCTAGCCTTACTGACGCCGGCAAAGCATTGCTCCCAAACATCGAAACGCAGTATCTTGACGTCACTCAGGCGGTTGAATCCCTCTTATCAGAAACACGCCATGATTTGTGGAAAGCCATTGAGGAGGTGGAGTTTCTGCTGACTGAAAAGAGCTTCTTAACTCGTGTGCAAGAGATCCGAAAGGTGCGCGAACGGCAACAGGTCGAAATCATCGACTACTCCCCCGAATTCCACGATGATTTCAAGCGACTGAACTACGAATGGATTGAGCAATATTTCACATTAGAGGACACGGATCGTCATTCTCTCGATTATCCCGACGAAAAGATTCTTAAACCGGGCGGACATATTTTTATGGCGCGGCTCAATGGCGAAATGGTGGGCGCTTGTGCATTGATAAAAAGAGATGACAGCACTTTCGAATTAGCGAAGATGGCGGTGACCGAACCTGCCAGAGGCAGAGGCGTTGGCTGGCTGCTAGGGCGCGCCGCCATTGCCGAAGCCCAGGGATTGGGGGCAAAAACCATTTATCTGGAAAGCAATACTGCTCTGGAGCCTGCCATTAAGCTTTATCAAAAGTTAGGGTTCCGGAAAATTATCGGCCCCCCTTCCCCCTATGCCCGCTGCAATATTCAGATGGAACTGAAACTTGTTGCCGATAGAGAGTGAGAATGTTCTCCATAGCTGCGATCTCACCCAACCCGATCCAGATCCCGGGGTTCTCCCGCCCAGAGCTGAAGTAAGACAGTCTAGTCCAAGAACCCCGGGATCTGGCGCCCCCAAGCGCTAATCCCCGCTAGCTCGGTTTTCGGAATTCGTAGATGCTCGCACTGGCGTTGCTGAATACCGGGATGAACCGCCCACTCTTCGAGAAGAGCAAGCTCTACATCCCCAACCCTTCTCCCTAGGGGAGAAGGGAGCCGGAATCAAAGTCCCTCTCCCCAGGGAGAGGGATTTAGGGTGAGGGGTTTACGGCGCCGCAATAAACCCATTCATCCCTCTGTTCAGCAACGCCCTGATCGCACCCAACCCAGATCCCAGGGTTCTTCTGGTAGTAGGCGCTGTAACGCTACGGTCTTGTCCAAGAACCCTGGGATCTCGCACCCCCAAGAGCTAATCCCCGCTAGCTTGATTTGTGGATTCATAGATGCGATCGCACCCAACCCAATCCCAGGCGGCTCCCAGTACACCTAAATCATCTAGTCCATTCTCTGAAGAGAAGATCCCCCCTAATTAGCGCATCCACCCATCCACCCATCCACCCAGTTATGGGATTTGTCAAGTATTTGACATACGACTCCACAGAAGGTCTCAGAACGCCCTTCCAATAGCTTGACGGACATAGATAGATGATGGACAGGTTCAGAGAAACAGA
>JASJDH010000171.1 GCA_030065175.1 Leptolyngbyaceae cyanobacterium MO_188.B28
CTCATATCCTCACTTAGACCAGATTTTGGCGCCGATAGCAACCTCTACGTCGATTATGTTCCCTACAGACTTTTGTCAGCGGTTTTTGAGAACTTACATCTTCCTGTATCTCATTAGGGATATTTCTTACAAAGCAGAATAGATAATTATTAATGTCTTCTGATACAAAATATTCGTCTTCCTTGCCGTAGTTTTCAATGTACAACGGCTGGCCTCACCGTCGTGAGCAGAGGAAAAAAGAAAGCAGCAGTAAATAGTATTGGTCGAATGTCTGGTGCAGGCCTGGGTTAGGCAAGCAAGGAGAATTCAACTGCACACTGTTTCAAAGATTAACTGACTGCTAGAAAAAGCACTTTCACTCCGTGTCGTGTCACACCGGGGTAACCCAGCCAGTTTCCGCACCGCCCGGCTCACGAATAACAGCGACGCGACCAACTCCAGGCACATTCCTAGGTTCGCATAGTATTGCGGCGCCGTTGTTCCTCGCAGACTCGATCGCGTCATCCAGACCATCAACGTGAATATAAATCATCCATCGATCCGTGATGGGATCAGAAGCATCTTCCATATTCAGGATTCCTGCCACTGGCTTGCCTGACGCCATCGCGATCCAATAGACGCCGCCTGATGGCGTCTGTTCTGGGTAAAATGTCCAGCCGACAGTGTCTGCGTAGAAAGTCATTGCTTTCTGTGGATCACGTGTTTGCAGCTCGTGCCAGTTGAATTCTCCGTGATTAGTCATGTCATCTTTCCTAGTGGACAATGCCATAACTGGCATTTTAAGATGTTTCATAGTGCGGCGGATACATGCTTAAAATGTCCGAGTTGATTGCCTTATTATTCGGTATGTGAGAGTTCTATCGAACCGCGAACTAAATACGCTCCCATTCCTATTAGCCCCAGATTTCGAAGCGCACTCCCCAGTGTCTGAAACAGGTCGGGCGCTGCGACAAGCGTTAGCACAAGATTGAGTACGACCCCAGCAAGAAACACGACTGGCGTCCATCTTGGGAAAACCCTCGCTCGATACGTTGCCGCGCCAAATGCGATGCCGCCAAGAATCATGAGAAGTCCGTGCATTGTGTATAGATTGCCAAGACGCTCCCATAGCGTCTCGTAGTCCCGAACGTGTTCCGTAAGTGCATAGAGCGTAGTGTGGGCGAAGTACACGAACGATGCGCCATATAGCAACGAACCTATAAGACCTAAGGCTCCGATCTTCGAACGCTGAACCGCATAGAGCCCGACCATCAGGAACGGCGCCACGATGAAGGCAAGATAGTTTGCCCAAAGCTGCTGAGTGGAGAAACCGCCAGCGATCCACTCAGCAATGTCCGTTAGCGTATGGACGCCTGGAGCCGTAATCGCACCGACGCCGATGAGCTTTTGTAATTGACGGATCGATACACTCATAGTTTCGAACGAGCTACGACGGTGGCGGATGCGGCCTAACCTTCATACTATCTTGCCGTAACCCTTATTCCACCCACCCCATTCACGATCGCATCTGACACGTCAAAATCCTTAGCAATTTCCCGCGCCGTTATCTTCGCCGACATCATCACCGCTGGCGTGCCGCCGCCTGGTTGAGTGTTGGCTCCGACTAAATATAAGTTGGCAATATCTTCACTGCGATTGTGGGGCCGGAAGAAAGCGCTTTGGGTGAGCACGGGCTCAACCCCAAAGCCGTTGCCCAGATAGCTATTGAGGGTGGTCTCAAAATAATCCGGCGTGATGAAGCTTTTGTGCGCCAATCGTGCACGCAGTTCTGGAATATACCCCCGTTCTTCCAGAAAGGTCAGCGCCTTATCCGCCAGCGGTTCCCCCAGTTTTGACCAGTCAAGACCGCTGGCGTTATTGGGGACCGGGATTAAAGTATAGGCGGCGTGATGGCCTGGGGGAGCCAGACTGGGGTCAGTTAGGGTAGGAATATGCAAATACTGGCAAAAGTCTTGACTGAGGATTTTGGCGTCAAAAATATCGCGCATCAGCCCTTCGTAACGGGGCCCTAAGATAATGCAATGATGGCGCAGATTCAGGTTCAAGCCCTCCGCTTTGAATCCAAAGTAGATCACCATAATCGACATGGATTGCTTGGCGAACTTCACTCGGGCGTCCTGATTGATCAACCGATATTTCGCGTCAATCAACTTCATATAAGTGTTGGCGTAGTCGCCGTTAGACGCTACTAAATCCGCTGCATAATAAGCGCCGTCCGCTAGGGTGACGCCTTTTGCAACCCTGCGGCTAAAGCTATTTCCCACTACATCAATGTGGTTCACTTCACTGTTGTAGTGAATCACACCGCCTAGCTCTTGAAACTTGTGCGCCAATCCACTGACCAGTGCTCCAGTGCCTCCCATCGCGAAGTGGATGCCCCAAGTCTTTTCGATGAAGTGGAGCATGGCGTAAATGGCCGGAACTTTGAGGGGATTGCCGCCGATGAGCAATGTCTCAAAGCTAAATACCTGTTGTAGTTTAGGACTTTTGAAATAGCGCTTAACGAAGGAGAACAGGGGGCGGATCGCGTCTAATTTCACTAGGTCAGGCGCAATCTTCAGCATCGATAGAGCGTCGCCAAAGTAGGTATGGCCCAGGTCAATAAAGCCTCGGTCAAAAATGCCTTTGGCGGCGGCGTGGAAACGTTCATACCCAGGGAGATCTTCGGGTGCGATCGCTTCAATTTGTCGGCGCGTATTGTCGGGATCGCCGTCATAGTCAAAATGGGTTCCGTCGTCAAAATAAATCCGGTAAAACGGCAAAATGGGAATGATTTTGACATACTTTGAGGTGTTGGGACCGCCGCTCACACCCGTCTTAATGCGATTGTTGGGGTCAAGGATCTGTTCCGGAAAATCGGGCTCAGCCAGCGCCGCTGCATCTCGCTCCAGCGAAAATAACTCTTCGATCAGATGAGGGACCGTTATCACCGTCGGCCCCATATCAAAAGTAAAGCCATCCACCCGACGGACATAGGCTCTCCCCCCCGGGCTGTCCAGCTTTTCAAAGATAGTAGTGTTAAACCCCAAACTCTGGAGGCGAACGCCCAAAGCTAATCCACCGATTCCGGACCCGATAATGATGGCTGTTTTACGACTCATCCCGCACCGCAACTGATAACACAGTCATCAGTATAAGTCTCCGTCGTAAGACACTCGAAACGAAGTCTAGTGAACTGCCGCCTCTTTCAATCTGGTCAGCTAAACCTGTCAGCCCAACTTCTCTTCTGATGGCGGAGTTTTTTTATCGGACTCACTGACACTTTCCCTAAGAAAAAATATTAAATTAATGTATGATTTTTTACTTTAAAAAACTTCCGGATAAGATGAGAAATTCATGAAAATGTTATCAGTGTGTTCAGTGAATTCAAAAAGGGTGTTACTTTTTTAACCTTTTGATCAGCCCGCTTATCAATTGTTTCAGAAGGTTGTTTAAAGGTTTTGTATCGGCAAATCGACAACTGTCACATACTTTAAGTTTGCCATGTTTTTACCTTTTATCTTGAGTTTAGTCGTTAGTAAATGGAGCAATCCAAAATGCAAGGACTTAGGGTTCATGTACCTGGACCAGGTCATTTTCTTTGGCGCGGACCAGGGGCTCGAACGCGACTGCATATCGTAATCAGCAGGCAGGTTGGTTCAGTGGATGATGTTAATTCAACAGTCAATTCCCCATATTTGGGCCGAAGACTTTCCGCCAACAAGGGCGGGGTCGGGAGCCCTGAAAGGAGGATAAACAGTGACCTAACTCGACAATGCAAGCGTTTGAGGAGAGGGCCTTCTGAAACTCTTGCATTGTCTAGCAATCAGTTCTAATATCGCTTGCATAATCGATTTATTCCCCAAAAATTAGGATTTGACTGATTCGTTATTCAACAGACCTAACACTGGTTAGAAAATATTCAGAAGGCTCCTCAGAAATACTGAGGAGCTTTTGGTTTTAAAGGGAGAGGCGTAGGCGCATTCCATAACTCGAGAAATGATGGATTGACATAAACTGGTGAGAACCCATCCTGCTGAAAATAGAGACACGATGGCAAATCGTTTGGCTGTTCTCCCAAAACCTGCTTGGCGTTCACTTTTTTTCCCCGTCGACATTGCCTCCCTGGTTTACTTTCGCATCGTTTTTGGGGCGGTTATGCTCTGGGAGGTGGGGCGCTATTTCGCTCACCGTTGGATCGAGCGCTACTGGCTCGAGCCCATTGTGCACTTTACCTACTATGGCTTTGATTGGATTCGGCCCTGGCCGGGGCCGGGAATGTACCTCCATTTTGTGGGGTTGGGAATCCTGGCTTGCTTTATTGCCCTGGGTTTTTGGTATCGCATCAGCACCGTTTTGTTCTTCCTCGGATTTTCCTATATTTTCCTCTTGGAAAAGGCGCGATATCTCAACCACTTCTATCTCATCGGTCTGATTAGTTTTCTGCTGATTTTCATCCCGGCTCATCGCGCTTTTTCTGTTGACGCTTTTCGCCATTCCAGACTTCGAAGCAAGACAGCGCCTGCCTGGGCGCTCTGGCTGCTGCGGCTACAAATTGGCGTTCCCTATTTCTATGGGGGACTGGCTAAGCTGAATGGCGATTGGCTGCAGGGTGAACCCATGCGGATGTGGATGGCGGCGCGCACCGACTTTCCCCTGATCGGCGCTTTCTTTACAGAAGAGTGGATGATTTATCTGTTGAGCTATGGGGGGCTGTTGTTGGATTTGCTGGTTGTTCCCTTGCTGATTTGGCGGCGAACTCGCCCTTTCGCATTTGCAGCAGCGGTGGTGTTTCATCTAATGAATGCGAGACTGTTCATTATCGGCATTTTTCCCTGGTTTATGATTGCGGCGACCGCACTGTTTTTTCCGACAGACTGGCCGCGCCATGTTTGGGATCGTTTTTGGGATCGTTGGCGGTCGACAAACAGCCAAAAGCCATTTCAGCCGCGCTTAGGGAATCGATATATCAGTCATCCAAGGCCATTTCAACCCCCTCACTTGGAAGCACTCAAGCCGAAACAGTCTCTGACTTTAGTGATATTAGGACTTTATCTGGGTTTCCAATTGCTCTTTCCCCTGCGCCATTATCTCTATCCCGGAAATGTAAGTTGGACCGAGGAAGGACATCGCTTTGCCTGGCATATGAAATTACGCTCTAAACGTGCTGAGGCCCAGTTTATAGTCGTCGATGGCAGAAATGGATCGGTTCGGTATAGGGTTGATCCAGAGGATTTTCTGACGGATTGGCAGGCGCGCAAAATGGCGGCTCGACCGGATATGATTTTGCAGTTTAGTCACTTCTTGGCGGAGGAGTATGGCAACGGCGACCCTGGCTCAGTTGAGGTGCGCGCTGAGGTGTTTGCTTCTCTGAACGGACGAGTGTCTCAACAATTGATTGATCCGGCTGTTGATCTGTCTAAGCAAACGCAGACGCTGGCGCCAGCTTTCTGGATCTTGCCGTTGCAGGCGCCTTTATCTCAGTAATTGGAACACGTTGGGGATTGGGTCACAAGCAAGTTCCAGTAAAAGGCAGTGGGTGGGTGGAAATTAATTTTGTGCAACTACTTAGCTTAATGTGAGCAAAAAGATGAAAAAAGTGACAGAGCGGTTTTCAGACCGAGTGGATAACTACATCAAGTATCGTCCGGGTTATCCCCCTGCGATCGCACCTTTTCTGACCGACACCTGCGGCCTAACTCCAGCCTCTACGATTGTGGATGTGGGGTCTGGAACCGGTATTTTGACTCAATTATTTTTAGATAATGGCAATGCTGTCTTTGGGGTGGAGCCTAACACCAACATGCGGGAGGCGGCTGAACAGCTGCTGGCTGGCTATTCGGGTTTCAAAAGCATTGTCGGTCAAGCGGAAAACACAACCCTTGCGAATCATTCTGTTGATTTTGTGATCGCGGGTCAGGCCTTTCATTGGTTCAACCCATCCCAAGCTCGGGCCGAATTTGCTCGAATCTTATCTCCAGATGGATGGGTGGTGTTGATATGGAATGAAAGAAAAATAGACTCAACCCCATTTCTGCAAGCGTATGAACACCTGCTCAAAACCTACGCTAAAGAATATGAGGTGGTTAACCATATGAATGTTGGGGAGCAAGCCGTCCGCGAATTCTACCAACCAGGGACTGTTCAGATAGAATCATTCGACAATTTCCAGACATTTGATTTCGAGGGAGTAAAAGGAAGATTACTATCTTGTTCCTATGCCCCGAATCAGGATCAATCAGAATATCTGCCGATGATGAATACCCTTAACCAGATTTTTGAGCAGTATGAATCTAACGGGAAAGTTATATTTGAATACGACACAAAGGTCTATTACGGACAATTATCCTAAATACAGACCTGGACGGGAGCAATCAAACCCTTTAGACATGGTGGAATCAAGACGAATTAACTCGCCTGCCTCAAACAGATGGCAAGTTTTTTTAGAGTTATCCATCGCCAAAGGCGGCGTATGAATGGCCGGGCTCGTTGTCTAAAAAACAACCCTTAACTTTTGCAATAGAACCCGCAGTAACTCTAGTTCAGACGCATCCAATTGTTCAAAGCGCTGCCTGAGATGAGCGATATGGGCTGGAAAAACTTTCTTATACACTTCTTCGCCTGTTGGGGTAAGCACCACGGTAAAGCTGCGTCGATTTCCTTCAGGCACCTCCCGTCGAACTAATTCTTTCTGCTCCAAGCGGTCAATAATGCCGGTTAGGGTGCCTTTGGTCACCAGTGTTTTGGCAGCCACATCCCCCATGCTCATCCCACTTGTGCCGCCTAGCGTCGCAATCACATCAAATTGAGACGGGGTGAGTCCAAGCTGCCTAACATGAGTATCGGAATAGGAGGTAAATGCCTGATAAGCCCGAACCAACTCCCGCATTGTGGGCACAAACGCCTCGCGATTGGCGGCGACTGCGCTAGATAGACTACAGGGTTCTGTTGACTTCTTCGGGTTAATTTGTACAACCATAGATCAAAAAAGTACAGTCAGAAATAGTTTCAATATGGACAGTCAAAGAAAAAAACCGCCCTGTGGGATAGATTCCTTGCAATCTCAGTTTTCAAGTGTTCTAGCCCATCAGAGATGATGACTACAGGGTTAATTTTCCTATCTCAGTTAGGGTTCCCGTAATTGGGAGGTAGTTGAACACACTGCCTCCCAATTGCTTAAATCTTCGGGCCGGTCTACATCACTTAACCGGTCCAGATAAGCGACGGCAAGCCCTTGCTGCTGAGCGATCGCATCCGTTTGCTGAAACACTTCCTCTGTACTCCAAGCAATCTGCTTGAACAAAGCCGGTTGAGCCTGTCGCAGTCCAATCAGGTAATATCCTCCATCTTCAGCTGGGCCCAGGACGACGTCATTTTGCTGCAAATGGTTAAACGCCTGAATCAGCAGCAGCGGCGTGATTCCTGGGCAATCAGAGCCAATGATTACAATACGCTCCATCCCGGCTTCAAATCCCTGCTGAAAGGCGCAGGTTAAGCGATCTCCCAAATCGCCTTCACCTTGAGATCGATACGCCAGCTCTCGCCCTAACCAAGCCTGCATACACGCCAAATTCCCACCCTCAAAGCGCACCTCCACTGAAAGCGGGAATTGACTAGACGTTTTCAGCACCTGAGTCAGCACATATTCCGTCATCTGACGCTGGAGAGCCGCCGCCCCCTCAGCCCCCAGATGAGGAATCAGTCGCGTCTTTGTGCGCCCCGGCTCAGGATGTCGGGTAAACAGAATAAGGCGGTTGTATGAAATGTCATCAGTCATTTGTTATTTGTCGCTAGTCATTTGTCATTTGTCATTTGTCATTTGTTATCAACCACCAGTTACTAGTGCGGTCCTTTGGAAAAAACTCGGCAGTCTGAATTAGTTCAGAGTTCCTTTGAGTAGTGAATTTAGAAGACAGATGGATTATCTCCAGGGCTCTGCCCCAGGCGCCTAACTAATCAAAAGATCTGCAGGGGAAGAACTATCCAAATAAGCTAAACAGATTCTATCCTGTTTCTTTGCCTTACTGAAGGTATAGCAACTTGTCCAAACGGGTAAGCAAATCAGTGATAGTACGGAGTATGTTTACTCTCACCCCCCAAAAACTAATGACAATGACCAATGACCAATGACCAGTAACCAATGACCAATGACCAATGACCAATGACCAATGACCAATGACCAAAATCTAAATCAGCTCTGATCGTTAAGGGACCAGTCATAGTTCATATATTTCACTTTGTAATTACCCGCCTCTAGATAGGCTTTGTCATCTGCGTTCAGATAACCGCTGATAAAATTTAACACCGCTTTTTCATTTTGATTGCCTGTAAAGCCTGACTCAACGCTATAGGTAGCTTTCCAGTCTTCCCCAAACCAGTCAAAAATCTTGGAGAGATAGACGGTGTTTGTTTCCCGGTCAATGCGCAGGCCTTTGGGGTTGGACAAGAACCGATTAGTTTGTTCGTCTAGCTGGACGTCTAGTTTGGCGGCAGTGTAGGGTTCATTCAGCAAATCTGGGCAGCTGAAGGAGGCGCAATTAATGGCGACGTGGATGCGAGGTTCATTAAAATCAACTCGCAGAACATCATGCTCGATGTTGTTGAGGGTTAGCGCCTTCCCGTCAGCTAAAACGGCGTGCTGTTTAATCCGCCAGACCCCGACGATGTCCTTAATGCTCTCTTTGATGGGAGACTCATTGACGATAGATTTCAGAGTTAGAGAGTTGTAAGCGTTGATCCAAAAGGCGATTTGTTCAGCTTCTGGCCAACTGTCATAGGTTGCGGACGTCACGGTTGCCAAAGAGTCGTTAAATTGATCAAGCTGTTGACGGTTCGCCTGTAATCCTGGGTAATCGACAAATCCCTTTTGATCAACATAGGCGTTCAGGACTGCAGCGTAAGGCTCATAGCTGAAGGGGGCGTTAGCGCTGGCGTCACTGATTTGAGTCTGATTCACTTGATTGACAGGTTGTGCGGATAATAACGCCCCAGCACAACTTGGCAGCAGCAGGAGAGCGGGTAGAAGAGCGAGAATGGAAGCAGACTTTTTCATGATAAACCTCTGAAAATCCTAATACAGATCCAATGCGGAGGGCCCCATCAGGGAGTTGCGTGAAAATAAAGTCCCAGTGCAGTGGGTAGGTAGATGTGTGGATGGGTAGATGGGTAGATGGGATGTTATTTATCTGCAGATCCCTGATGGGGTTGGCGGCGATGGCGAGAAAGGATGAAAGGGGCCTGAGCCCCATAATCTAGACAGATGCTACTGTTTTATAAAATCCGCTCAAGCTGAAGATTTACTGAGAAGAGACTGAACGGCGTGTTATTTTCTTTTGTTGCCGCCAAACAGTCCAGATGACACCGACAATAAAAGGCGTCCAAAGCCAGGCGTGTTCCGAGTGGCTCAGCTCCCAGCTAGAATCCCCTAACGCTTTGCGATAGGGCAAGACAAAGTAAACCAGGGCTGAGAGGCTAATGAGTTTAGCCCCCAGATTGCGGCTGGCGACGCTGAAGGGCATTAGCCAGGTAAAGTACCAGGCATGAATGATAGGTGAAATGGCAACCAGAGAAAGCAGATACCACTCTGTAAATTCATGAAATTTTCGGGTCCTCAGGAGTAACCAAATGATGGCTAAACTGAGCGGAAATGCGTATAGCCAGTTTTCCCAGCGAGAGGGCTCCCAAATTTGAGCCGCGATGTGGGGGATTAACTCTGCGCTGCGGCCATGGGTGACGAAAGAAGAGTGGGTTGGGATTAGGGGACACTCGCCGGTATAGCAAAATGGAATAGCGCTGAGGGCCAGAGGCAGTAAGCCAACGACCACTGTCAGGCCCGCCAATTTGAATTGCATCCGCCGTAGGGCTCGCCACACCAGGAAGCTCAACACGGGCAGCGACATCCACTTCACGGCGATGCTGACGCCGACTAGAATGGCTCCGCCTAGCCAGTGGAGGGCGCTGCGATCTCGTCCCTGTCTCTCAGCCTTGCCCCAATTTATCGGGTCAAACACCATCCAAGCCGCCACCAGGGGGAGGAGGAACCAACTGTCATAATGGGCGCCCCCAGCGAAGGAATACAAAACAATCGGATTCCAGGCGTAAAGTAAGGTGGCCTGATATCCAAATCGCTGACTCAGCAGCCCACAGATCATCAGATCCGCCCCCACAATTGCAACCTTGAAGATCCAGAGAGCTGGGGATATCGCCGCCAATGCTCGAAAGCCGAGCTGTGCAATGGGCGGGTAAATGGCGGTTACATTGGGGAAATTGATTTGAGACCACCACTCAAGTCGGTACGGCTCTAATTCGGGTGCATCGGGCGGTAAATCATAGGGGCTAAACCCCCAGATCTGGATATGTCCTTCCCAGATGTAGCGCCATACATCATCCCCAGGATGCATGGGCAAGAGCAGTAGGCGGGTAAGGATAACAACGCCCCAAAACCAAAGCCCTGATATCGACCGAATGCGCCAGCTCAAAAGGAAGCCAGCTCCCATTAGGCCTGACCCTATCCAGAAGTTAGGAACCGCGTTCACCTGTCTCAGAAAATCACCATGGGGCATGATCCAGGCGCAGCCGACTAGGAGTAGGAGGGTGCTGAGGTAGAGGTAGAGGGCAGGGGGGGATGGGGGAGATGGGGAAGATGGGGGAGATGGGGAAGCAGGGGAGGATGGGGAAGCAGGGGAGGATGGGGAAGAATGTGTAGAGACGCAAAATTTTGCGTCTGGGAGGGAAGGGGGGGCAGAGGGGAATGATGTTGAGACGTCACAGATTGCGTCTCGGGTGGGGGAGAAGAGGCGCCGCATGTATAGTTGGCCTAGTGTGCTTAAAATCACCGTTCCGGCTCGGATAGCGTTGGCAAGGGAGCCGGAGATTTTGGATTGTCCGCCTTGGCGGGGAAGATAGCCCACAGGCAATTCGCGGATGCGTAAACCACAGTCTATGGCCCTGGCTTGCATCTCTACCGTCCAGCCGAAGCCTCGATCTTGCATTTGGATCCGGTCTAGGGCGGAGCGGCGAATTAGGCGGAGTGGCCCCAGGTCGTAGTACCGATGGCCCCAGCCCCAATGGATGAGGGTTGTCGCTAGGATATTCCCGAAGTTTTGCACAGTTGTCATGGCGCGTCGACCGCTGACGGTGGCTCGACGATTTCCCAAAATCAGGTCATAATACTGGCGCTGGGCGAGCAACTCTGGTAATTGGTTCAAATCGTCGCTACCGTCGCCATCGCAAAACAGAATCCACTCAATCTCTGGGGATAATTCCTGTAATCCATGCCAGCAGGCCCGTCCGTACCCTGCGATGGGTTCGTCAACAACCTCCGCCCCAGCTGCGATCGCTCTCTCGGCGCTGCGATCACAACTGCCGTTGTCCACGACCCGAATCTGCTTCAAGTTGAAGGATTGGAGCGTGCGGATCACCCCTGCGATCGCGGCTTCTTCATTGAGAACAGGAATGATGACAAGAACCTGGTTTAGATTTTCATAAGAACTCATGGGCCGTATTTAAGCCTAGCCAGATGAAAGTTAGCTTAGAGACGCATGAGAGGATTGGGGACACTTGACTTTTGACGGATTACGTAGTTGTGTAAATTTCAGTGCATATAGTAATGCAAATAACATACAATTTCTATTGTCGTACGTGTATATACTAAATCACTCGCTGAAGAGAAAACTCCATATCTCCTGCCGTCAACTCAGTAATTTCCGCTGTATGGGTCGGAAAATCCTATGCAGATTGCGTAGATCCCCTTGGATCGTTTGATAGACGGTTCTAGTAATTTCATAAAAGCGAATGTGAGTGATGTCTATATTCCTACACAACCAGATGCGTCAAATTTAAGGGCGGTTACTGGTTTACCTAATACAGAAAGATAGTGTTCTTAGTCCTAGCATGACCAATATACGTTGTTGGCAAGGATAAGCGGACTTTAGCCGTCGAGACGGCGACCTTGAGCTTTGGATGAGAGCTACAGATTTTTCTCTGATTAGGTGACGACGAATGCAGCGATTTATTGGAGGAGAAGATGAAAGAAATGGTTCCGGTGCTCACAATACCTCATGGATGCTGGGGGAAGTCTAAAAAGCGTTCCTTCGGCTTGAGAAATCCAATATTTAGGTATCGTAGTCGGTGCAAGGAATTACGATTTCAGACTCAAAGATATGATCCCTCCATATCGTTGAAAGCTATGTATGCCGCTATCTTAAAGCGCTGTCTCGTCCTAATTCCCGAGGAGGAGCCGGTTGGAGATGTGGAGGACCCTGGATAGAAGATCGTTTAATTTTCTCCATCTATACATTCCCACCATTGAACAGGTTTAATAGCCAGCGATCTCTGGCTCCGATAACCTTCTTTCAGTTTTCTACTGAGTTTCTTAAGCGGCTCTCATTTAGCAATTAGAGAGCATTCAGTCCCAATCGCGAAGATAACAATTAACACACGATAGTTCTTCTTGGCGATTGAAAAGATGAATGCATCAGCCCTAACCACCTTACTCAGATTAAAGGTTTCCTGGCCTTCTGCCGCTTTTCCACGAATTGGGTTTAACCGACAACTGACTTTGGCGCTGGTTGCCTTGATTGTAAGTTTGGGGGTTTGGGGGTGGGTTACTCAACAAACTCAGATTAACTGGTTGAGCCCTGCTAGTCTGCAAAACATGGTGGGCGATTCAGGAAAATGGGGGCCGTTTATTTACATCGCACTATTGGCGGTGTCTGTTGTGATTAGCCAAATTCCTGGATTGCCCCTAGCGATCGCTGCAGGGGCTGTTTGGGGACCCACGGTAGCCGGTGTCTACAGCGTGATTGGAGGGTTTATCGGGAGTCTCATCGCTTATTCTTTAGGAAAAACATTAGGTCGCTCGGCCATCAAAGCGGTGACTGGAAAAGTGATTTACTTTTCTAAACAGCGTGGAGAAGGATACCTGGGTTGGCTCATCTTTATTACCCGCCTACTGCCGATTTTCTCGTTTGACCTGATCAGCTATGGCGCGGGTGTGACAGGATTATCTTTACCCACTTACGCCAGCGCCACCTTCTTTGGTATGGCTCCGTCAACTTTTCTCCTCACTTATATGGGGTCGACCCTTACTCTGAGTGCGGGTGCGGGGCTTGTCTTGTCAGGTTTATTTGTAACTGTCCTGATTGGTTTGCCTTGGGCGATGCACCGCTACAATTGGTTCAACCTCAAAGAGATTGTGCAAATCGAATAATGGCCATTTTCGAAAGTAGCTTATAACGCCATTAATTCAGACAGTTTTCAGGCTGGCAAAGGATTGATGGGTGTGTTGCAGAGCCCTTGGTTGCGGAGTTGTTCCTGGACTTTTGCAATCAGATGCGAGAATTTGAAGGGCTTGGGAATAAAGCCATTTACGTCATACCGCCCTTCTTGAATCGTCTCATCCACATCAGCGCGAGCGCTGACCACCAGGATGGGCGGACGTTTGCCTTGTTCACTCAGTTCTTTAACCACTGTCCAGCCATCTTTACCCGGTAGACCCAAGTCTAAGAGAATCAGGTCAAAGTCTTCCTGCTGGACCTGATGCAACGCTTCATCTCCGTCATGAGCGACTACCGACGCCATACCATGCTTAGCTAGCCCCTTTTTCATCACCGCTGACAAGCGTTGATTATCTTCGACGATGAGAATTTGCGGCATGAGGGAGGGCCTCCTGAAGGCTATACGAAGATGGGACACTAATCGCTTATGCCCTGACGCCATTAAGACGTAAATTATGTCTATTTTATGAATTGTTATGACATCTGTCATCAGCCGTTTGGCCTACCCGAAAGCCTTTTGGCCCGGGGTTACTGACGATTTTGCATATATGCGGCAGGTAAGCGGAAGGGTTGATAGGATTGGAGCGGTTCCAACTGACTCTACTCTTTCCTTCGATCCTTATTTTTAATCTAGCAGAGACGACGTATTGTTTCAGCCGGGAAAATTCGGTGGGGTAGACGCACAGGATACAGGAGGCAAAAGCCAGTCAGGATTTACATTCTGGTTGCCGCCTCCTGCAGTCAGCCCTAGGAAAAATTGCCTACTCTAAGTTATAAGCTGCAAAGACTTTGAATAACGCTTAAGATAATTATTTCTAATCCTTTGCCTTCGGGTGGCAGCCTTAAGGGAATGAAGGTAAGCGTCCTCTCCGAAGCGAGTTGAAAATCCATCCACGCAAATTGTTACTTTTTTTCAAACCTGGTCAACCAATTGATACATTACTGGAAGTGGCTTGGAGTCTGACCCGCTATGAAATCCCCCTGGCGCTTACGCGACTATGTATTTGCCGCCTTCATGACTATTGGCATGTTGGTGTCTGCTTTTGTGATCGGCCCTTTAGTTCCAACCTTTACAGAACTGGTCTTCTGGGCTCCCGTTGGGGGTATCTTCCTCACCTTAGGCATGGCCAGACTGCAAAAACGAGGCAGTGTCGCCCTGATGATTATGCCTTTCGCAATTTTGATGACGCCCGTTTCTTCAATTATTACCCTCTACCTTTTTCTGACCACCTTGCTGACAGAAGGTGTTGTATTTTTGCGTGGCAATTATCGCTCTAAAGCCAATCGATTGCTGGGAGCAGTGGTGTTCTTTGTCAGCGCTGTGGTAATTGGACTGGTTATCGCAGGGTTTATAGCAGGCGAAGAATATGCGGAACTCTTAATCAAACCTTGGCTAATCGGAGGGCTGGCGATCGCAGGTGGAATTACAGGGTCGATCGGCTGGTGGCTGGGGGAGTCGATTGTGCGTCAATTGAAACGAGCAGGCAAGCTAGATGCCGATCTTTAAGCGATCTCAGGCTCGTCCAGGTTTTCTACATCAAATTAACCCCTTCCTTAAAATAGGGATTAGTTTCGGCTTAATCAGCCTAGCCCTTTTCCTTGAATCCCTTCCCGCTATGGCGGCTTTGGTGGGTGTCCTCTTCCTACTGATGACTCAGATCCGAGTGCGCCCAATTTTGTTGCTCTATGGGGTAGTTACATTAACTGTCTTTTTTGTTTTCTCCGGTTTGTTCTTAGGGGATTGGGCCAAAGCTGGATTGAGCGCCTTGCGTCTCTTAGCGATTGTGCTGCCCGCTCCAGTGTTGGCCCTCACGACCCCGCCCACCGATTTGATTCGGGCATTACAAGCCACCCGACTCCCCAGTTTTTTGACCCTCAGCTTGATGTTAATTTGGCGGTTTTTCCCCTTGATTCAGCAAGAAATGCAGCGGATTTGGGAGGCCAATCAATTGCGGGGAATTGCTCTCAGTCGTCGGCCAGAAAAATGGTTTTCTGGCCTGATCACGCCTTTGGTCTTCCAAATGGTCGCTTACGCCGACGACGTAACGGTTGGCTTGCAGACCCGAGGTTATTCCCCTACAGAACCTCGCAGCAATAGCAAACCCATAAGATGGCGTTTAGGAGACACCGTATTTAGCGTTGGGGCCCTACTCTGGGTAAGCCTAATTGCCTATCTAGAATGGGGATGATGAGCCACAACTCTGACTGAATCAGTATCTCTTAGGGAATTTCAGATTTTAGATTTTGGTCATTGGTCGGAGGATTTTAGATTTT
>JASJDH010000172.1 GCA_030065175.1 Leptolyngbyaceae cyanobacterium MO_188.B28
TCTCGGCGCCCATCCCCATTACATACAACTTCAAGCCGTTTAGCCTCTGGGACACCCCGAGCCAGATTTTTGTTGGGGGCGGGGTTGATCTTGGCGATCGAGTGGGCGGTTTGCTAAATGGTGGTATGGATGTCGCCATTAGTGACGACTTCACCCTAAGCGCTCAAGCTAACTGGCGATTTACAGAAGATACCGCTTTCGGGATTGTACTAGGCGTCGCCTATAACTTCCCCTGGTATTTTGAGTAAAATTCCGATCTGGGAACACGTAGTCGTTAGCGCCGCTGTCGAGCGCACGATTAGTTCGTATTGGCAGCGTAACCCAAGATGAAGGCTGTATTGGCGCGATCTCCACGAACGGATTCGACTATCAAATCACCACTCGATTAATAGCCAATGCCGCTGTGAACTGGCTGGTGTTTGATGACAGCGACGCTATTTTTACAGTAGGGCAGGACTATCGCTTCTAGGTCCTAAAGCCCTGAGTTGGGGTTGGCCGGGATCTAGCTTAGGTTGGGAGGCCATCCCCAATCATCCGTAAGGCTGATGGTGAAGCGTCAATCATCGGTCAACGGGGAGAGGTCAAAATAGCTGACGTATTACTTAATAGAAGTATTAGGACTAAGCGAAATCAGAAAGCTCGGAAACCTGATTTAAGCAGCCCGATTTTAACCCTGTTTTTGGAAACCCAGAGAGGGCGCATTCATGGGTGACAAACTATTTGTTCCAGTATGTTTTAAGTTATCGGAAGTTAACGAAGATACTCGCGATCTCCAACTTAAGTTGAAGGGTTGGCATTTACATTGCAGGCTCTTCCGAAGCGGTCATGTCAATCAAGGCTCTACCAGTCTAAAAGTCTTATCGGGCAAGGGCTTAAGTCAACTCAGAAGGCAAAAGGCCAGGAGGCGTTTTCTGGTCAGCGTTTCAGACTCTCAAACTGTTGAGTAGCATACTCAGCCCGGAAAATCCAAAGCGCCTCGGCGTCCCAATTTTCACACTCTCACTCACATCACGGTTGCTGTTTTGAACTTTAGGAAGGTAACTCAGATGATCCAACAAGAAAGTTATGCGTCAAGCCCAAATGGTGATGAATCTCTTCACTCGGAGGACATTTCCCAAGAGATGACAGAACCCTCGAAACCCGAAAATTTGAATCTGCAGCAAAGGCAAGATCGCCTAAGTCAGCGAGTCAAAAACCTAACCAGGGTGTTAGTAGGCGCTGTCCTACTGATGATGGGCTCCTTAATTTGGATAACCTATCAACTTCAGTCTCAGGCCAGACTAGTGCGGCAGTCAGATACGGTTTCAACGGCGACAGAGGTGCTCAATCGACTGACCGATGTGGAGCAACAACTACAGACCTTGGCTGAAAAAACGCCAGAGGACTTGCTGACACAAGTGCAAACCAACCGGACGCAGCTAGAGACAATTTCGTCTCAGCTTAAACAGATTGGAGGCAATGCCCAAAGTTTACAGAATTTAACGGATGCTGTACGAGCGTTAACAGGGGAGCAGGTAGAACCCGTAACCTCAGCTCAACCCCCGTCTACTCAATCTGAGTTGGCGCCGTCAGAGGTCGATTCCTCTGAAGAAGAGGTAACTCCATAATTTTTATTGGGGGATCACTTTAACTCATGTGGTTTCAAAAGAACCAAGAGACAGTTTCAACAAGTATTGATTGCAATTCTTCAATTCTCACGCTTGCACTCACATTATTTTTGCTGTTTTGAATTGTAGGAAGGTAACTCACATGATTCCACAAGAAAGTTATGCATCAAGCCCAAATGGCGGGGAATATCTGCACTCGGAGGATATTCCCCAAGCGATACAGGAGCTTAGACTCACATTGAAACCAGAAATTGCCAATTTGCGGCAAGAGCATGATCACTTAAGGCAACGCGTCAATACTGTAACAGGCTTACTGTTAGGCGCTGGTTTACTGATAATTGGCTCCTTAGCGTGGATGGGCTATCAAATCCAGTCGCAAGCCAAACTACTTCAACAGTCAGATCCGGTTTCAGCCTCAACAGAGGTGCTTGAGCGACTTACTAGTGTAGAACAACAACTACAGACCTTGTCTGAACAAACACCAGAGGACTTGCTTTCACAAGTGCAGGATAACCAAACGCAGCTAGAGGCAATAGCCAAGCAGCTGAGTCTGGTCGAAGCCAATGCGGAAAATTTACAGAATCTAACAGAGGCTATCCGTCAGTTGACAGGGCGTCAGATAGAAATTGTAACTCCAGCCCAACCATCGCCTGTGCAATCAACGCCTGCGCCGTCAGATATCGATTCCTCTGAAGAAGAGGTCGCTCCGTAGTTTTTGGTGAGGATCATTTTACTCATGTTGTTTCAAAAGAAGCCAGAAACAGTTCCGACAACGGTTGACTCAGATACTGTTTGGGAAACTTTGCAGTCCCTGCAAATGCTGGAAAAAAATCGGCAAGCTGTCCATGCCCTTGAAGAAAAACTCCAGCGTATGCGATGGAGTTTGGTTCTCAGCATTGTTCTTTTAGGCGGTGGAATGATCCTTGCTTTGGGGGGGACTGGCTGGAATATGTATCAGTTGCATCAACTCCAGCAAGCAATCACAACAAACAAACTGACGACATCAGGGGTTGTCTTCAAAGATGGAGATCTTTAGATTATGATGACACAAGAGACCGCCGTTCAATCAAGTGATCTGGTATTGGCCAATTCTGATACGGCTGCTCTGTCGCAACAGCGGTTAGAAGAATTGGCAAGGACATTATTAGAGTTCAGGCTAACCTCTGAACAGGAATCAGGGAAAACCGACAAAGTTCTCAGGCGGCTACAACGTCAAGTCTTTTGGCTTAAGACAGGCTTAGTGCTGACAGTTTTGGCGCTAGGCGGTAGTTTAGCAGGGGTCAGTTTTCTATTAAGATCTGATCAAGTTCAATTAGCAAGCGAAGTCGATGAAATTGCCCAGCAGGGAGGTCCCGAAGGCAGTTTCGTCAGTCGTCTAAATACGCTCGAAAGCCAGGTACAGTCCCTTGAGGAATGGGTTCCTCAAGAGTTGCCGCTTATGCTAGAAACGACTCAAACCCAGTTAGAGGCCCTTTCACAAACCATTGGCGCCCTTGAGCAAAACCTGGATCAGCGGCAGTCAGTCGCAGCCATTTTAGCCAATGCGCTGCAAGATTTAGTCGAGAGTCCGTCAGCGGAAACGCCTTCAACCAGTGCATCTCAAAATGGATTAACCCCGGAGCCCTGGGAGCCAGCGTCGGAAATGCAACCGGGGACGGCAGAGACCGCAAATTAGCACTGCAACCTAGTCTCATAATGCTACCCCCAAGCACTGCTGAATTATGGATTATCAAACCCATGAGTTCTTATGATTACGATGATGCGGAACCCCCCCTGGCCCTTTGGATTGCACTACTCATTGTGACTTGCTCATCGCTGCTATTGGGGACAGGGATATGGAGCTTTTTTGAAATGTTTATGTCCCAACCAGAAAAGACGACGCTAACGCAGCCACTGAGCGAATAAGGGCGGAGTAACTATGAAAACCCGTGCAGGCTCTGTTAGTGCAGCGGAGGTTAACCAGTCACGAACGATTCAAGTTGCTATCTTCGCCAGAGTTTTACGGGTATCGGCTTTTAGTTTTTTGGGATTAGGGTTGGCGACTCAGCTCTGGGCATCTCCGGCAAACACTGATAATAGATCTATAAGGATTAGCGAGGAGCCATCCCATGTCCTTTAAAGCGTCTCGCTGGTTTTGGATAGGGGTTCTAGTTCTGGCCAGTTTATTTTGGAGTGGCCTTAGCCCAGTTACGATAGCCGTTGGGAATTTCACATTAGCGTCACAGGCCGATGTGGTCATTGATGGACGGCCAATTATTAGGCTCTCGCAATCTGAGCAGTATACTGCTCAGCAGCGAGTAGAACAGGCTAATCGCCAACTGTCCCTGCTAGCTAATCTCGGCCAGGAACCTCAGGTTGAAGTGATTGAGCGCAACCAACTGCCCACGATTGTAGCAAACAGTCAATATTTGCTGACGGTTACAGATCTTGATACGTCCCCCGGTAAGGCTCCTCTAGAACAAGCTCAGGAGTGGGCTTATCAGCTAGAGATGGCTTTACAGAAAGCTCAGTTGGAGCGAGAACCCGCTTACCTTAAGCGGGCTGTCGGACTGAGCAGCTTGGCGCTACTAATTGCGATTTCGTTGCATTTGGGTCTGGGGTATTTTTGGCGTCGTCCATTGCAGAGGGTCTTAAAGCGAGTCATTCCCCAAATTGCCCAAACAGGGGCGCCTGGTGAGCACAATTTCCAGTTTTGCATGGGACTGGAATTGCCGCTGCTCAGACTAGCGGTCTGGATAGTTGCTTTGGGGTATATTTCATCCCTATTTCCCAATCTGAGACAGGGACGGTATGACCTGGTTAGCAACTCGGTTAAATATATTCAGTCTCCTTTGTTTAGCCTGGGTGAACGCGCCTATACCGTCGTTGATGTATTAATTTTACTGGGCCTGCTTTGGGGTCTATTCGCCCTAACCCAAGCGTCTGTTCAATTCCTGACAACCCAAGTTCTGAGGCGCACACGCCTGGATCGGGGCGCTCAAGAAATCGTCACGAAAATCTATCGATACAGCATACTCTCGTTGGGCGTCCTGATCTTATTGCAGGCCTGGGGAATTGATCTTGGCTCCATCGCCCTTCTAGGGGGCGCCCTAGGTATCGGTATTGGTTTTGGGCTTCAGGATATTGCGAAGAATTTTGCCAGTGGTCTGGTGCTCTTGTTTGAACGGTCGATTCAGGTGGGCGACTTTATTGAAATTGATCCATATATGGGCGTGGTGGAACGAATCGGGGCTCGGAGTATTACCCTGCAGACCCTGGATCATATTTCAGTCATCGTGCCCAATTCCCGCTTAGTCGAATCCCAGGTGGTGAATTGGAGTCATGAACGTCCGGTGTCTCGTCTGCATGTGGCGGTAGGCGTATCTTACGATGCTGATCCAAAGATTGTAAAATCAGCACTGCTACAGGCGGCCCAGGAACATTTAGAGGTACTGCCAAAGCCTGAGCCTGATGTCTTCTTTAAAGGATTTGGCGACAGTGCGCTTGAGTTTGATCTTTTGGTATGGATACGAGACCCCAAAAGTCAGTTCAAAATTTGCAGCGATCTTTACTTTCGGATCGAAGAGATTTTAAGGCGTCATCAAATTTCGATTCCCTATCCCCAGCGTGATCTCCATCTCCGTACCGGCCAGTTGCCCATCGAATTTTCGCCTGAGATTACTCAGGCTCTAATTAAGGCGATTAGCTCAATGGCGGCTACGAAAAGCATGCATTTCAAGCATTCCGACAATCATTCTGATCAGTCTTAGAAAAAGGACTGGCTGGAGCGCCAGTCTAGCGCCGACAACCGCTTGTTTATCTCTGGCGTTTCAGCGGCTAGACCGCCCAAACCTCCTCTTTGTCAAAGTACGAAGCTTTGCAACTGCTTGTAAAGCTCATGTTCGCCACTGCGTTTGTTCTATCCGCTCCAGATTTTGCCTTCATAGATATTCTGGCCAACTGTTGATCTCATTCACACGAATGATTTTTTTCAATTCAAAGCATCTACAGAGAAATGACGTTGGACTTAAGCTGTGTTTAGTTGAAAAAAATGAACAAAAAACCCTCCCGTATTCGTGGATTGCTACCTCTTGCAGCTTCACTGGGAGCTATTCTATGCCAGGCTTCCTTGTTAGCCCTGCCTGGTTTTAGCGCCGAGCGCGTCTACGCCAACTATGGGCCGTTAGAACGCCATGTTTCTGTTAAAGCCCTGGAAACTTACGCCCGCACAGGTGAACTCAGCGAAGAACTCGAAGTCTACAGTCGTTACCTTACCCCCGAGCAACTTGAGCGCCTCCGCAGTGGACTGTTGGTCAGCGCCGAGTTGGACGTGGTAGCGATTGCCCAGTTTTTCTACACGTCTCAGGGGGAGGCGATTCTGCAGGAATTAGGGGAAGTCATCCAAACGGCAGGTCGGCAAAATGGGGCGTTAGCCATCCGAGGATCACTGATTTTGGCGGCTGCCGATCCCGATGGCGGGCTCAACCTGATCAACGTGCTCAAACATTTTCCAACTCAGGGAGTGCGAGTCGATTTGCAAAGACTTGCCGTGGTTGCAAGGACGGTAATTGCAGAAATCAACCACACCCGCGAAGTCACCGCCCAAGTGCGTGAGCAGGCGGCTCAAACAGCAAGCCAGCCACCGAAGATGCAGTTTTGGCTGCCGCCTCAATTGGATTGACTTCGGCGGGGCATTACCGTTGGGAATTGTACTCTTTTGAAGAAGCGATTTTACCCACTGATCTCTATCTTCCCCAGGGGCAATACGCCCCCCTGGTGGTTCTCTCCCATGGACTTGGGGGCGATCGCACTACCCTGGCTTACCTGGCTAAGCATCTAGCTTCCCATGGATTTGCAGTGGTAGTGGTTGAGCATCCCGGCAGCAGTGAAACCCAAATCAGCGCGTTATTGAACGGCCAAGCTAGTCAAGCGGTTGAACCGGAAGAGATGATTCGTCGTCCAACCTCAGTTCAAGCCCTATTGGATCAGTTGGAGATAATGGCTCAAGGCGATCCGAACCTCGGGAATCGGATTGATTTTCAGCGCGTTGGGGTTTTGGGCCAATCGCTGGGAGCTTATACCACTCTAGCCTTAGCAGGAGCGACCGTTGATCTGGAGACTTTAGCCGAGCACTGTCCACCCCGGAGTTCTCAGCTCAATTTGTCGCTTTTGTTACAATGCCTGGTGCTGACTTTACCGCAACCGTTAACGTCGTTGCAAGATAACCGAGTACAGGCTGCGATCGCAATCAATCCACTCGACAGCGCAGTTTTCGGCTCTGATGGTCTAGCCAATATTGAGGCGCCAATTATGATCGTCTCAGGCAGCGCCGATACAGTGACCCCAGCGCTAGCAGAACAAATTCGCCCCTTTGCCTGGATCAAGTCTTCGGAGCGCTATCTTTTGATCATGGAGGGCGGCACGCACTTCTCAGCGATCCACAACCCGCAAGCGGTGGAAGAGTCGACCCCAACGCCAGAGGCGGCGATCGGGCCAAGCCCTGAGTTGGCCCAGCGTTATGTTAAGGCGATTAGCCTGGCTTTCTTCAAAGTTTATCTGGCTCAAGAAGATTTCTACCGTCAGTATTTAACACCGTCCTACACAGCTGCGCTGAGTCAACCCGATATTCCCCTCTCATTGATTCGTGAGCTTACCCTTGACGAATAGGCATTGCGCAATGGGATGGAGTCATCAAATCAGCCTTATGGACGATGTTTCTTATCCCTAAGTATCTACAAGGCTGATTTAGCAAGTCAGCTCCTTTGTTTTAATAAAGCCCATAACAACATTCGGATTAGAAACATGATTACTTGGATAGGAGCCTTAACCGTGGCTCAAGTATCATCGGAAAATACCGTGTCGGCGGCTGGCAACTTCGTCCAATCAGTGAGTGAAAACTTTGGGCGGTCTTTGATGCAGTTGCTAGCAGCGATCGCAATCTTGTTACTAGGTTGGTTGTTGGCGACGCTAATATCAGTCTTGGTTCTCAGGGTTCTCAAACGCTTGCAACTGAATCAGCGGCTTGGTCAGTGGTTAACGGGGCAAACCGATCAAACGGCTGCGCCTCCTGTAGAGCAATGGATATCTCTGGCTAGCTTCGCCATCGTTATGGTGTTTTCGGTAGTGGCCTTTCTAGACACGCTAGAGCTAGAATCCGTCTCTCGCCCCTTGGATAGTTTTTTACAACAGGTTATCGGCTATTTGCCAAATTTGGGAGGTGCGGCCATCTTGCTGGGCTTAGCATGGGTTGTGGCCACGGTGAGTCGACTAATGGTGGTCCGCAGCTTGCGCAGTTTTGGGCTTGATGAACGAGTCAGCGAGCAGTTGGACAGTGAAACCGAACAAAGCAGTCCGTCTTCATTCACCCTAAGCTTGACAGTCGGTAGAGCCCTCTACTGGTTCATCTTCTTGCTGTTTTTACCGGCTATTTTGACGACGCTAGCCCTAGAAGGCTCCTTGCAGCCTGTTCAAGCATTACTGAACGAGATCTTGTTGATTTTGCCCAATATTTTGGCGGCGTTATTAATTGGGGTGATTGGCTGGTTTATCGCCCGCATTGTGCGAGGAATCACAACCAATTTTCTCGCCTCAATGGGGGCCAATCAACTGGGAGAGCGGATTGGTCTGCCCACTACCCAAGGGCTGTCGGTCTCTGCGATTGTCGGCGCGATTGTCTACGTGTTGATCTTGATCCCAACCGGCATCTCAGCCCTGAATAAATTGCAGATTACCGCTATCTCTGAGCCAGCCATTGGCATGTTATCCCAGATTTTAACAGCGCTGCCTCAAATTTTTACCGCCCTCCTGATTTTGCTTGTCGCCTATGTGCTCGGACGGTTACTCGCCCGAGGAGTCACGGGGTTTCTCACCAATGTGGGCTTCAACAATTTGTTAATCTGGTTAGGCTTTTCGCCCAAGTCTCCGACTACCGCCGCCGAGGGCTTGGTTGAGCCCAAGCCGACGCCTGAGCCAGCCTCTGAAAATCAACTGGTGACGCGCGCACCCGCTGAGATTGCTGGTGTTATCGTTTTGGTGGCGGTTATGTTGTTTGCCGCCTTAAGCGCCCTCGAATTACTGGGCCTTAACGTCATGGCGGAAATTGTTACAGAAGTGCTGACCCTTGCCGGACGGGTCTTTGTTGGGTTGTTTGTCTTTGCGGTTGGTCTATACCTGGCGAATCTGGCCTTTAACCTGATTAGCAGCGCAGGGGGCTCACAAGCCAGATTGTTAGGGCAAGCGGCTCGGGTTGCGATTATCGCTCTGGTCAGCGCTATGGCTTTACAACAAATGGGGATTGCCGCCAATATCGTGAATTTAGCCTTTGGTCTGATGCTAGGCGCGATCGCCGTCGCCGTCGCTTTGGCCTTTGGCTTAGGAAGTCGAGATATCGCCGCAGAACAGGTTCGGTCATGGTTATCAAGTCTGCAAAAAAGCCAACCCTAATCCGCCGTCAACTCCTCCTCAAAGGACCCCTCAAAGGGTGGAGTCTGGCGATAGCCTTATTTTTGCTGGCGCTATTGTTAGGGGTGGCTGTCGCCCAATGGACCACTCCGGCGCGAGCTCTTACACTGGGTTTAGCAACAGCGGCGGTATGGGCTAGCAGCAGTTTCGATCCAACCCCCCGATCCTGGCTCAGTTTAGTCTGGCAGTACGCCACCCCGTGGGTAATTGGTCTAGCTGGTTTGGTCTGTTTTCCCATGGGGTTATTTCTCGGCGTCTTAACCGGCTCTCAATGGATCGGCATTGTCTTCGGGATTGCTTTCGGCAGCCTCATGAGCGCCGCTCTAATCGCCAGCATCGTAATGATATACGACCTACTGTTGTTAACCGTCTATCAGACACAGATTTTTAGCAACTATTTAACCACCTCTCAAACGAATCGCGTACAAAAACGGCAGATAATTGAGCGCTATCAGCAACGTCAAAGCGATCTTTCTTACACCATGGCGCTCTCTAACTGGTCGTTTTGCTGGTCCATTTTTCAGGGGGTCGCCATCGCTGGCTTGTTAGTATTGGGAAGTTTTTGGGGTGGAGCGGCAGGTCTGCTCACAGCCTTGATTTGGAACATCGGTGTAGTGGCGACCTTGATTAGGGTGCACCATCGATTTCGACAACGGTTCCGTCGAGGACAGCGTTTTTTACTGATCCTCACGGTTCTAGGGGCCGGAGTTGTTGTAGGCGCATTATTCTTCAGCTAACTGTTAGTTGAATATCGTCCGAGCGGAGGATGTTAAATTGTTCAACGTTATCCACAGGAAGGATGTCGATGTTTAGTTTATGAATTGAAATGGAATTATCTTGATTTGCGAGGTTACTATGACCACTCCTCTGATTAAGCGTAGTGATTTACTGGGTCGGTTAGTGATCGATCAGCAGACCACCGAAGAACTTGGCCATATCAATCAGTTGTTTGTCGATACTCAATCCCGCCAGGTAGCGGGGATCAGTTGTAAATCGGGTTTGTTAGGGCGTACTGTCCATCTCTTTAAGTGGGTCGATATCAACAGTATCGGCGCCGATAGTGTCTTGATTAACTGGTACGCAGATGCTTCCCTGGAACCTTCAGATGCAATGAATACAATGGTTGATCATGAACTCTGGACCGATTCAGGCAACAAAGTTGGAGGGATCAACGATTATCTCTTGAACCCAGAGACCGGGCAAGTCACCGATTATCTATTTGTATCGAGTGGCTGGCAAGGTCTCAAAGAGGGCTCTTATCGCTTGCCCAGTGATGCGGTTATCAGCGTGGGTCGCAAGCGCGTCATTGTTAAAGATGAGGCAGTCCAGTCCGCTGAGCAATTTTCGGAAGGACTCCAAGATAAACTAACCCAGGCAGTTGAGTTTATCAAGGAAGACTATGCTAAAACCCAAGCAGATATGACCTCTCTGGTTGAGGGAGCCCAGACTACCGCCTCAAAACTGCAGACGTCGGCCCAGCAGGTTGCGACCCAAGCGAAAGGGACGGCCGCTGATGTCCAAGGACATTTGCAGACCGTAGTTCACAAAGCAGCTGAACAAGTGCAAGAAACGGCTGCGTCGGTACAGAAAAAGGTAGAATCAGCTCCAAGTGAAGAATCCTCCGCCTCTAAAAAAGAGGTCGGTGAAACATAAGGAAATCAAGAGATTTATATCTGCTGCCATCGAGTCGATTTACCGGATGCGAGGGCCTACACCCAGCCAGTTTTCTGAACGGGCTGCAATGATCCTAAGCAAGCGATCGCAGCCCTCGACTCTTTTCTGCTACGAAAAGTAAGCTTACTGCTCTTTACCCCAAAGAGTTGGCTATCTTAACCGTAATGATAGAAACCCCCATTGAATAGCAGGTAGCAAGCTTTATGCAGAGTATTCCCCTGGGTAGCGATCGGCTACATTTTAACCGTATGGGTAAACGGCTAGTCATTAACCTGCTGGGCATTCTGCTGCTACTAGTTTGCATCACTAGCTCCTTTGCCCACGCCCAATCTCCCCGAAGTTCGCTAGAACAATCCAAAGGCTACCCAGTTGTTTTACAAGGGGAAACCCTGTTTCAAATAGAAACTGGCGTAGCCTCCTTTCCAGCCTCTTTTCGCGCTAGGGTGATCTCAGAACGTATTGAAACGTTTGCCAAAGAATCCCAGTTTGATATCGACATGTTGCAGATTGTCGATAATGAACAAACCCAAACGAGCGATATCCGGGTAGGCAATGACGTTGTTGTCACCATTACCCCAGCCGACGCCAATGTCGTTGGCTTAACCAGGCAAGCCCTGGCCCAGCAATACCTTGAAGTCATTAAAGAAAAAGTCGTCGATTTTCGACAAGCCTACAGCCTCAGAAACCTGATCGTAGGTGCGATTTTAACTCTAGTCATCACTATTGCCTTGATCATTTCTGTGCTTTCCATTAATTGGGGCGTCATCTACATCAATCAAAAACTAAAAGATTGGCAAGGCACTCGGATTCGAGGATTCAGGCTTTTTAGAACCGAACTCATTCACGCCGACCGAGTAGCTGATTTCTTTTCGGAGCTAGTCAATCTCTCTCGGTTGGCGGCCTTCATATTATTGTTGGTGGGCTACGCCAGCTTGACCTTGAGTTTTTTCCCATGGACCAAGGCATTTTCGAGACAAATATTTTCCTATCTCGGTACGGCGGCCTATACCCTCTGGGAAAACTTTGTTGGCTACATCCCTAATCTTTTCTTTATTGTTCTGATTGTTGTTATTACCGCCTACATTCTCAGGCTAATTAAATTTATCTTCACTGAAATCCGGCGGAGCGCCATTGTGATTCCAGGGTTTTATCCAGAATGGGCTAGACCGACTTATAATCTTATGCGGTTCGCCATCATCGCCTTTGCCGCAATTATTGTTTTCCCCTACCTGCCTGGGTCTAACTCCCCTGCTTTCCAAGGCGTGTCAATTTTCTTGGGGGTGCTTTTCTCGTTGGGTTCTAGTGGGGCGGTGGCTAACTTCGTCGCTGGAATTATCTTGACCTACAGCCGCGCCTTCGTAATTGGCGATCGCGTCAAAATCAGCGAAACCATCGGAGATGTGATTGAAAAAACCCTACTGGTCACTCGCATCAATACGCCCAAAAACGTCATTGTAACCATCCCTAACTCCATGATCTTGGGCAGTCACATCATTAACTACAGCAACACAGTTCGGTCTGAGAATGCTCCCCCTCTAATCGTTCACACCACCATCACCCTGGGATATGACGTACCTTGGCGCAAAGTTCATACTGTGCTGATTGAAGCGGCTCAGGCCACTGAACACATTTTGTCAGACCCCGCTCCTTTTGTTCTGCAGACTAGTCTAGACGACTTTTACGTTAGCTACGAACTCAATGCTTACACTGATAAAGCGTCTAAAGCCTCCCTTATGCCCCGGATTTATTCAGCCCTGCATCAAAATCTCCAAGATAAATGCAACGAAGCCGGCATCGAAATTCTGTCTCCCCACTACTCAGCGGTTAGAGATGGCAATCAACTCACTGTGCCTCCAGATTACATCCCAAAAGAGTATGTTGCCCCTGGTTTTCGAATGAATTCATCCAGTCAATTTTTTCACCCACCTGCCCATAACCCTGACAATCCGCCTCAACCATAAGCCTAAGAAACATAGCGCCCCCTTAAAATTGATCTCGTTAGCCATAACCATCAAGACCCTTGAGTTTAGATATCATCAATGTAAACGCACATCTCCTTGTGCAAGCCTGTAACGGCATTTTGATTAGTGTTTGTCAGCTGCTGGCGCTGATGGTGATCGCCATTGGCGTTATTCGGGCATTGTCAATTTTTTTGAGCGAAACATTATTTAAACGTCAGACGTTTGAAGCCTTTCAAAACAGTCGCGTGATGATGGGCTACGCCTTCTCACTGGGACTAAGCTTTTTGATTGGCGCAAGTATCCTCAAGACGATGATTTCTAGCCAGTGGAATGATATTGCTCAATTAGTGGTGATTATTTTGATTCGTACAGCCCTCAACTTGCTGCTAGAACGGGCGACCAGTCTTGGGCAAAAGGAAACGCTAACACAGGATAAACCTTCGATGTCTTAAGTAGGACTGATCGGCGTAAAATGACAGCAGCCTCTAAGTAAGCGGTACAGCTTGTACTGTATGAAGCGAACTAATGCCCCTCAACGTTATTCGAAAAATTTGTTGTCGAAAGAAAAGGGCGCTTATCCTTGTTTCTTTAGCGGTCTGTTGCATTCTTTGGCTGACTTCGTCAAATATTCCAGCAGCTTGGGGGCAACTTCCCGACTTATCTGCGCCCAAACTGAGCCTTGAGAAATTAAATGCTTGGCTAGACTTCCAAGGACGTAGCAGTAATATTGACACGGCCGCCTTGAGGCTTGACGGTCGGCGCCTTTTTTTGATTACAGCCCCAAAAATAAGCGAAGACGCCTCAGCAAGTTCTCCTGCTCCCATAAAGCAAAGAATCAAAGAAATTGAGTTTAAGCTGCGCAAATTTGTCAAGAGCGATTTTAACCCTGACACATTGAAGGTCACTTATTTAACTCAGAATGGGTTGCCCGTTATCTATGCTAATAATCAGCCTTTGCTGACCATAACTGTAGAAGACGCTGAAATCTATGGGGTTGATCTGCAAAGACGGGCGGAAGATGTGACCGCGCTGTTTCAGGTGGCTTTAGTTCGAGCTCAGCAAGAACGGCAACCCGATTTTCTATGGCGTCAAGTGGGCATCGCTGGCCTTATCTTAGGGGGTGTCGTTGCGGTCAGTTGGCTGACAAGTCGCCTTCAGAGATATATCCGGGCTCGTCGCCGAAAACTCTCCAAAGAGGTGACGCCTGATTCAGGCCGGTCTGCACTCTCAACCGATCCTAAAACACCAACAACGGCGGCTGTGACTACAGCCTTGAAACAGTCATCTAAGCAAAAAAGGCAACGGTTACACGCTTTTCAGCAAGAATTACTGCAAATCTGGCAGATTTGCTTATGGATGACAGGGGTATTCCTGATCTTGGGTTTGTTTCCCCAAACACGCTGGATGCAATTATTTTTGATCACAGGGATACGCCTTCCACTACAGCTTGTTGGGGTAGGAGTGGGCATCTATTTAGCAATTCGGTTGAGCACAGTACTCATTGATCATTTTTTTAGATCCCTAGAAGATACCGATTTCTTCAGCCCAGAGACCGCTCAGAAACTGCTGACGCCGGAATCGGTTCAGCGTCTAGCATTACGCATTTCTACGTTGTCGCAGGTTTTAAAGAATATTGCAGCGATTATTTTGACCATCGCGGGACTTCTGGTCGCCCTGTCAGTCATGGGGGCTCCTCTAGGACCGCTAGTGGCTGGCGCCGGGGTGATTGGCATTGCAATCTCCTTTGCGGCCCAGAGTGTGCTCAAAGACAGTATCAACGGATTTTTGATCTTGTTTGAGGACCAATATGGGGTAGGCGATTGGATTACGGTGGGTGAATTCTCTGGATCGGTGGAGCATATGGGCCTCCGGATTACCCAATTGCGCGATGTTGAAGGGATGTTGATTACGATCCCAAATGGAGACATTAGAGCGGTTAAAAACCAGTCTAAAAATTGGTCGCGAGTGGATATTAACGTGCCGATCGCTTATGGCGCTGACTTAATGAAAGCTATGCAGCTTATGGATAAAATCGCCTGGGAAATACATCAGGATGCAGATTGGAAAAACTTGATCTTGGAGCCGCCTGAGCTGAAGGGAGCGGATGATTTTTGCGATCGCGGCGTCATCGTTAAGCTATGGATTAAAACTCAACCGTTAGAACAATGGAGAGTGGCTCGGGAATATCGCCGTCGACTAAAGCTTGCCTTCGATCAGGCCGGTATTCCCCTTCCACTGCCTCAGCAGGTTCTTTGGGTTAAACCCCAAACCATTCTAAATTTGTCGAATCCTGCTGATGAATAATTCACAGTAACAGTGAAACGCTATTCCTGGAGCCATTTACCTATGACTTTCAATCGCCTTTAGACAACGAAAATCTTCTACCCTTCGCTGGGCTTAGCATCTCTGTTTCCACAGAAATGGAATCTAGCAGGGCTGCTTTGCATGAGATTTATTAGGAGCCGACTGAACCAGATCATCCGTAAGGCTGATGGCAAAGGCCGATCCTTATCCAGCAGGTAGAGGTTTAAATTGCCTGCTTACTATTCAATAAAGAAAGGAAATAGAAAGTAGAAGTTGGCGGCGCATCCTGTTGTGCTGAATCAGGTCCAGCGCCGTCAGATACCGATTCCTCTGAAGAAGAGATCACTGCATCGTGTTTAGTGAGGATCTTTTTGACCTATGTTGTTTCAGAAGACGCAAGAGACAGTTCCGACAAATGTTGAATCAGATGCTGTTTGGGGCGCTTTGAAGTCCCTGCAAATGCTGGAGAAAAATCGACAAGTGGTCAGTGCGCTTGAATAAAAGCTTCAGCGTATGCGCTGGAGTTTGATTCTTAGCACTTTCCTTTTAGGCGGCGGGATGATTCTCGCTTTGGGGGTTACCGGCTGGAATGCTTATCAGCTTCATCAACTCCATCAAGCAATCATCACCCAAACCCA
>JASJDH010000173.1 GCA_030065175.1 Leptolyngbyaceae cyanobacterium MO_188.B28
TTGCCCCAGGGTTAGCGTCAAATCTTGAAAGCTCACCGGAGCTGACGCCCCCCCATTCTCAGATGCTGAAGCTGAAGCAGCCGCATCCCCCTCTGGCAGCAAAATCTCTCCTTCAGATAATAAGATTTCACCGCCCAGTCGAGTCCCCTGTAAAAAACTCCCGCCCACCACGACCTGGCCATCCACCTGACCGTCATATTGACCTTTCAACTCCAAAGCGATTTGGTTCAAATCAACGGTTAGCGGCTGATCTTCAACTGCAACCGGAGGTCTAGAATCAATTTGAATATCCTCTTCAACCGGATTTGCAGCCGGTCGAACCGGGCTAATGGAATCGCTAGCGGCAGAATCCAATGGGACCACAATCGGGTAGGCGCCTCTGGCGTCAATCCGCCCCTGGCTAAACTGTCCCTTCAGTTCGTCAACGATCACGCGGTCTCCCACAAACCTGATCTGGCCTTCCACATTGGTTAGCGGCTCCGGCAAGATATTGGCCTTTATCTCGGTATCTTTAAACGTCGCGAGTCCAGAAATTTTGGGTATTTCCCGCGTTCCTACCGCCTGAAGCTGCACTTGGCCTTCCCCCGACACCCAAGCAACCGGCAAATTGAGTAGATTCAGCAGCGCCAAGCCATCATCGCGGACCTTGATATCCACAAAGATGTTATCGCTCTTCGGTTTGACCGTCATGAAATTGAAGGCATAGGGTACACTGGCGGAGAAGGTAAGCGGCTCTGGCGTTTGGGCGATTAGCTCACTCGTCAGATTGAGGCGGGCGTCTTGATAGAGAAATTGGGCGTCGGCGGATTGAATAGGCGTTTGGTTAATGGACCCGTCCGCCAACATTAGAGCGCCCCTGACTTGAGGTTCTCCTAGGCTGCCGGTTAGCGTAGCGCTGCCATTTAATTCTCCGCCAAAGGCGACAGGCAGATTGAAAATTTCTTGCAGCGGCTCTACTGGTAGGTTTTGCACCTCGAGATTCAGAGCGAGCGCCTCATCGTCGGTTCGTTGAGCAGCGAAACTGCCTGAGAGTTCCAAGAAAATTTGATTAGGTTCCTGCGGATCCGATTCCAGGCGAATCGGGGTCAGGGTCAGGACACCATCCTTAAAGCCGCCTTGGGCGACTACTTTTTCCGCCCGCAGGTCATCGCCCCATTGCCAATCCCCTCCGATTAAGTCGAACTCAGCAGAAGGGCCCGATTGAGAAGACCAAGCAAGTTGAATATCACCTTCAAATGCCCCCTTTAAATTTTCCAAGGGGGGAATTGGGGCGGCTTTTGCTTCCTCCGCCAGAATATCCGTTTGGGCCTGAATTTCAGCTAAACGCCGCAGTTGATCCAGAAGAGGGGCTTCAGGTCGGCCCGCTGGAACCGTTGCTAGGCGGTCGTTTATCTCGGCTTGAGACCAAGATCGACTCCAACTGGGCGGGCGAAATCCCCTAGCAAAATCTTCCAGTTCATAGATCTGCAAAGCTTCCAGAACATCCTGAACTTGACCTTGATTGACCCGAAGCCGCCCCAAAAACTCTGGATCTAAGCCTGGGTTATACCGGGCAGTTGCTAAATATTCACTCTCACCGCGTACTAATCTTCCGCCTGTGAGGGTAACCGCCCCTGCGCCATAGCTAATTTTGCCAGAAAATTCATCGGCAGCAACGAAGCCTACGCTAGGTCGTTGAATCTCCATCTCCCCAACCACGGTAACTTTCGCAAGATCAATATCAAAGTTGGCCTGGGCGAGACCGTCAATTAGGCCCAATCCTGGAATTCCTTGGGGAGATGGATTCAGCACAGCCAGAGGAAAATCTCGCACTTGAACCAGTAGTTTCTCCTGATCTGTCTGGCCTTGCACAAGGGCGTCATCCACGGCGATGCGGAAGTTGAGAACGCCCGTTGGTGAGTCGGTGTTGGCGCGATCGCCCTGCCGATAAGTCGCCCGGATCTGATCTATTTTATCCACGACGCTGCCGGACTGGCCCACAAGAGCGAGATCGAGTCCTTGCGCGGGGGAAAACCGAACATTCCCCGCCAGCAAAGAATCAAATTCTAAGCGGTTGACCGCAAGATTTTCAAGCCAAAGATTCCCCACTAAATTGGGAGCGCTAGGCGCGCCAGTCACCCGACCAGTAAAATTGCCGACCCCCGCCAACGTGATGGCGTTGGGCAAGGCAAACGGCGACGACGCCAAGTCATAATCCTCAACCGATATCGTTAGATCTAGCGCGGCAATATTGGGAGCGCCTTCCCCCTCCAGTTGAGGCGTGATAAACCCACTGGCGTAGATATCCGCAGCGGCGGCCTCCACCACCTCAATGCGTTGTCCATCCCATCCCAACGAAGCGTTTAAGGGTTGATTCAGGTTGGCGAATTGGGGGGAAAGACTGGCCAAGCCTTGGTCTAGGGTAACCGTCCCTTCACCGCGCATGCCCGACAAACTAAAATCCGCCAGACTGCCGGATAGCTTCAAATCCGCGTTAGCTAAACCGCTTAAACTAGCGTTAAATTGATTCAATTCAATGCCATCGCCCTGGATATCCATGTTCCAGAGTCCCTGAGCAATCTCGCCACTCGCGCTAACGGTTCCCCCCGCCACCTGGAGGACCGTATTTTTCAATCTGACCACTCGGTCAGCAAAGGTGATTTCCACTTCACCCCGGCCAGGATACATCGCCTCTGGCGCATCCCAATTCACCCGAGTCCGTAAATCATTCAACAGTCCAGAGACCACTATATCTCCCGCCACTTTCCCTAAGACGATCTGGGGAGATAAGCCATAGACTTGGCCAATGGCGTCGGCTGGAAGATTTCGCCCCTGCGCTTCTACATATAATTCCTGGCCTGCAGAAAACTTAAACTCGCCTTGTCCAGCAATCTCACCCCCTGCTGAAGGAAACGCCAGGATATTCTCTAAGGACAGCGAATCCTTACTCAATAGAGTAAAGTCAAAACTCACGTCGGCTAAGTCCACCTTATCAATCCGAACGGTGGCCAGAGAATTGAAACTCCCGGTGAGTCGGGGTTTATTGAACGGTCCTTGAATCCGAACCTCTGCGCGATAGTCCCCCTCAGCCAGAAAAGGCGTCGTTTGGCCGATAGCCGCCACTGCCTGGTCAATAGTGATTTTGTCGATCCGCCCGGTTAAGTCGTAGCCATCTTCTAAATGAATTGAGCCTTCTCCAGTGGCCGGTATCCCTTCATATTCAGCGACAACATTTTCCAACGTAATTTGGGATTGCTTAAACCGGAGCTGACCGTTGATATTTTCAACCGGTTGGACTAAGACGTTGGTGGTGAGAGAAGCATCGCTGACCCGAGCCGTTCCCGTTAAATCAATCGGTTGTTCAGGGCGAACATCAACCTCAACAACCCCATCAATATTTCCTGACTGCAGCTCCACCGGAAGCGTTTTCAGCGGAGTGCTCGCGATAATAACAGGAACAATTTCCACCAATGACAGATCCTGAATCTGCAGGTTCAGGTTAGCCTCAAAATCTCCCAGCGGGGGAGAGTCTGTGGCGGCTGTTTCTGGAACAGTCGTGATTGGAGAGCCTGGATCATCCCTCTGTGCTTTTTTCTCGCCCGCAGGCAGTAGAATCTCTCCCCAAGCCTTGAAACTTCCTTCGCTACTTGATTCACCCGCTACTTCAACGACAAGTTGTCGCCTTTCCGGATCGTCTATCCAATCCTGAAAGGACACCTTGCCATCGATCTCTTCTAGAGATAAGGGGATGGCTTCACCCTCAGCTTCCGCATAAGGGATTAGCACTAACTGTCCACTTTGAAGTTGAATGGTTCCAGGCTTAATTTCAATCAAAGGGTCTTCCACCGGCTCAGGAAGGTCGATTTTTGTGTCGATCCATCCCCCTGTCTGATTCTGTTCTAAGTAACCGTCGACGCCTATCAGGTCCAGGTTGAGACTTAACTGGCGGGTTAGGAGAAGCCGGAGCAGATTAAATTTAACCTCAATGCCTTCGACAAAAACTTCATCCGGATCGGTAGAGGTTGCCGGAATAGCAGAGGGCCCAACTTTAATGCTATTGAGTGTGACCCTTTCTATGTCGCCTAACTCAACGGGGCGATCTAAAAATTCTGTCAGTAACTCAGAGATTGTGGGAGATAAGCGCGTATGCACATAAACCCAAGCCCACCGAGCACCGACGGCCAAGCCTAGAACGACAACTGCGCTGACGGTTAGCCCCGCGCCCACCCAGAATCGACGGCGGCCCCGGCGCAACTGCGGCTCCCTCCTGGAGTTAGACGAATTCATCAGCTAACCCTCACTCTTAATGGATCTGACTCCGCCATCTCTACCTAGCGGTTTGTGCAAGCATCCTTTTCAGGATTCAAAATGGTTAGCAGGTTCGGTAATGGTCTTCCAACTCACGTTTCAAATTATATGGGGGCTACACAGCCATGCCTAGTTTGAGTCAAAACCCATTATTCCGAGCAAGCCTGATCGGGCGACACCCCAAATCCTAGCCGACTATGCGCGGTTTGTATAAAGTTCAAACAAATTATCCAAGTATTTTGGGCAATTAGCCCACCCACACTTATGTGAGGGATTATATCTAAGATGGACTCCAGGAATCAGACTCTGTTTCCTCGCCGACTCCTGTATTCTATACTCTTTTTCTACCGGGCTTTTCCAGCTTTAATTAGACGCCAGTACATCCCTTTTCGGAATTAGGTTTAGAATCTGTTTTTAATAGCCTGCTCTCAAAGAGATAAACCGAAAAATTCGCGTTCCAACAATTTGTCTAAGCCATGCAAGTTTTTGTGCTGCTGTTTAATGCCCGAACAGATAATGAGGGAATTCATACGCTGAAGGTAGGCGATCGCAATATCGTGCTTATGTTTGAGAATGAAGACGACGCAACTCGCTTTGGTCTCATGCTGGAAGCCCAGGATTTTCCCAATTCCTCAGTGGAAGTTTTCGATTCTGAAGAAATTGAAGAGTTCTGCCAGGGAGCGGGCTACGAATGCAAACAGGTGCCGGAGGGCACCCTAGCGGTGCCCCCAGAAACCAATCTGGAAAAAACAGATTGGGATCCAGACACCAAACCGGATGAGACGGCCAAAGCCAGCGCCGATCCCAAACCAGACGCCACCTTGTCGGAAGATGAACTCAACCGCATCCGCCGTCAACTAGAGGGATTACTTTAGAAAATCACCAGAAAATCGCCTCAAACGGCGATTTATCGCCCCATTCTTTTCCCGCCTCATTCCTACTTCACTTCACTTCCTCTAACGCCACTGTGGATCAATCCAGCCCCTCAACATCGCCTGCCCAAACTGGCCTTTCTAACCGAGGTCATTTACTAACAGAGCAGCCTAATTTAAACAGTCAAACCCTCGACCAACTCTCTCCACTAGAGCTGGTGGACCTGTTCAATCAGGAGGACGCCCAAACCATCAGGGCGATCGCCGCCGCTCGCGAGTCCCTGGCCCAAGCGATTGAACTCACAGCAGCGGCGCTGCAGAAAGGAGGACGGTTGTTTTATGTGGGGGCAGGCACCAGCGGTCGATTAGGCGTACTGGATGCCGCGGAATGTCCGCCGACTTTCTGTACCCCGCCGGAACTCGTTCAAGGGGTGATTGCCGGCGGGGCGGCCGCCTTGGTGCGGAGTTCCGAGGGCCTAGAAGACTTACCGGATGACGGCGCCGCTGCGATCGCCCACCACAAAGTCCATGACCTAGATGTGGTGGTGGGTATTACCGCTGGGGGCACCACCCCCTATGTCCACGGCGCCCTAGAGGCGGCTCGACGACGGGGCGCACAAACCATCTTTATCGCCTGTGTTCCAGCGGATCAAGCTAAAGCTGACGCGGATGTAGCTGTTCGCCTACTGGTCGGGCCAGAAATTCTAGCCGGTTCAACCCGACTGAAAGCAGGCACCGTCACCAAAATGGCGCTAAATATTCTTTCTACCGGCGTGATGGTTCAGTTGGGCAAAGTCTATGGCAACCGCATGGTGGATGTATCGGTCACCAACAGTAAGCTGCGCGATCGCGCCCTCCGCATCCTCACCGACCTCACCGACCTTGATCGTCAAGCCGCAGCCAACCTCCTGGAACGCAGCGGTCAACGGGTAAAACTCGCCTTGCTCATGCACTGGAGCGGGCTCGATGCAGAAGTCGGCGAACAGCACTTGGCAACCCATCAGGGAGATTTGCGACAAGCTGTGTTAGCAGCAAAGGGGGATAGAGAAGACAGGGGATAGATGAAGGACGAAGGGTTTGAATTTTGAATTGGGTAGAAGAGTAATTTTGAGCTTTGAACGCCCAGAAGGGCTGATGGTATCGGTTAAGTCGCTCTTTGGACAGTACATAAGGTTGAGAGACTGCGCCATTGCCGAACGCTCCCTTACCATCAGCCCTTCTGAGCCGACACTGACTTTCTCGAATTCTAGTTTCCTGTCCAACTTAGAGCTTTCTAGGTTGGACAGGAAACCTGAGATCGTCAATGACTCCCCCAGGTAACCCAATGATGGGATCTCCCGGTTTGCACGCCGTCTCTTTGCAGATTGGCTTGAGACACATCGGTCGCCGTCAGGTCTACATCCGTCAGATCCACCCCGTACAGATACGCTCCCACCAAATTAACCCGATTCAGATTGGCTCCACTGAGTTCTACCTCACTCAGATTGGCCCCCTGCAGATCGGTTCCCTGCAGATCAGCGCTGCGCAAATCAGCCTGGCTCAAATCAGCTCCCACCAGACTAGCCTTATTCAAATCGGAACCAATCAAATTAACGTCAATCAGTTTGGCCCCGCTCAGGTCAGCCCCACTCAAATCAGAGTCTGTCAGGTTGGCGCCGCTTAAATTAGCCCGACTTAAATCGGCCCCACTTAAGTCAGCCCCACTTAAATCAGACTGGCTCAAATTCACACCACTCAAACGAATCCCACTCAGATTAACTTGATGCAGGCATATCCCCATAAACTCTCTGTCGCCAGCAGCATAGCGTTCCAAAAATTTCTTCACTTCCATAATTCGGATTCCCCTTGACTGAAGGAACAAACTCTGCCGATGGGCAACCCGGGAGTAACCTCCCTTGCCCATCGAGCCCCCTTCCCCATACCTAAGCATGGAGTCGGTCTAGAGATGTAGTTCAGTTGCCAGCGGCTCATCTATAGCGATTTCCGATCAACGCCCTCCCACCAACTAAGGAGGCGATTGGGGGCCAGCAATGGAGTCGAATGAACAGAAAATCACGCTAGATTCTTCAGAAATCTTAGTGAGGACTAAGCAGACCAACAAAGTGAAATGCCGCCGTATCCCAAGCTACATTTCCCCCTCATTGTCTCTTGTTTTCTTGACGCTCTGAGATTTCTTTAACACAAATAAAATTTCTTGCTCGAGAAGAAATGAACCACCGCCCCTTTGACACCCTGTAGCGGTGCATCGGCATTACAATACAGATCACTGTGACGGTCCCAACGCACTCAATACTTTGCATGTCGATGGGGTTAACCAGCCAGCCAGCCAATCGCGCCGCTAGCCCAACCCAGATTTGTCAAAAGTAGAGGGAATAATAAAATCGGAAATGAATTCCATCTATGGAATTTCCAGCTTAATCACTTGAATAAACCAAATGAGCTGCGGCAACAAAATTTTTGGAATAGGTTCTCCTAAGACGGGGACAACTTCACTTGGGAAGGCAATGATAGCCCTAGGTTTTAAGCACAAGTCTTGGGATGAAACACTCTATGAAAAATATAAACAGGGTGATTACGAAGCCATCTATTCTGAAGCGGAAAACTATGATAGCTTTGATGATGGTCCCTGGGGCAGTTATGATTTTTACAAGAAGTTAGATCAACGTTTTCCAGGCAGTAAATTCATTTTAACGACTCGAGATTGGGACAGTTGGGTCAAGAGTCATGAAAAACATTTTTCTGCTTTAAATCTTTATAAAAAACCTTATTTAATCTGGAAAAGACGGTACAGCGAAACTGAAAAAGCCAAACTGATTACAGGTCATCAAGAACGGTATAAGGGAATATTTGAATATTTTTCAAATCGACCTGAAGATCTATTAGTTATCAATGTCTGCAACGGGGACGGCTGGGAAAAGCTCTGCCCTTTCTTGGATGTACCGATACAACAAGGACCGTTTCCGCGGGCCAACATGACGGCTAGTCACAACCGCACAACTTTAGATATATGGAAGAAGATAATTAAACAAACCATCCGTGAATTAAAAACTTATCGAGTCATGAATAAAGAACCGACAACAAAATCGAAGGGTTTATCGGATACAGGGTTTAGTCTATAAGTCCAGGATCAATTGTGGTTGTTTGTACGTGAAGCCTTTCAAAAGGCATCAAATGCCTTTGCTCAATTAATAATCTGGTTTCTAAAGAAGAATTCAGAGATTTTGCCCCCTTCCCTGATTGAATAGTCTCCTCTGGCGTCACTACCTTCTGATCATCAGCAAAGTCTACTTCCCGCCGATCTATGTACGATCGCGTTTCAGCGACAAGATTAAAAGGCTTGTGATGACTATGGAAGTGCGATCCCGCCATTTCGCGCCGTTGAAAGATGTGCTGATAAGCTGCGATCTCGCTTAAGCGTTGATTGACATGGCAATACATTCGGGGGGTGGGCTGTGCTAGTTTTCACATGGGGCGTTGTTGATAATGCTCAGTGTGTTGCCTACCCTAATAGGGTATCCAGGCTAAATTGGTGGATGTAGCAAACCTGTAAAGGTTTGAAATAAAACAGCTGTAGCCATTTGCTTACCCAAAAATAAGGCTAGACACACTCCTCATTTCGGCTATCAACTTAAAGCGGGACATTTTCGTTGGGAGGAATACAGGAGACAGGAGACAGAATCCAGTTCCTGGCTGACTTCTGACTTCTGGCTTCTGCATTCCTTCTCTGCTGGCTTGTCCCAGCTTAAGTTGAAGCCTCCCAAACGTGCGTGTTTCTATGTCGCCGCTTTACTCAAAAAACCAGGGGAAATTATAGGCCACACCCAGGACAATCCCCCAAGCAACATCCTCAGAAAATCGCCAGTTAGTTTGGGCGCTCAGCGTGAAGTCGTCGCTAATCGCCATATCCAAACCCCCATTTAGCAAACCTCCCACACGATCGCCCAGATCAACCCCTGCGCCCGCAAAAAATTGGCTCGGGTTTCCCAAAAGGGTAATCGGATCGAAGTTGTAAGTAATGGGGATGGGCGCTGAAATATCATCCTCACTGATAATCAAAGCAGGACGAATAGAAAATCGAGGCCCCAGAGAAACCTTGCTAAAAACCGTAAAGCCCCACTCACCGGTCGCACTGTTGGAAGAATCTTCAATGCCAATGTTGCCGCCAACACCAAAGTAAACCGGAGCCATCCCCTTGTATAAGGGTTTAGTCGCCTGTGCAACATTAAGGTCTCCAGAATTAGGGGGAGCTTCGGCATTATTTGGAACCGCAGCAAGCATGCCGATAGATTCCAAGCCGACTGACTGAAGTTCCATCAGAGGAGCAGAGGAGACACTCGGTTGGTCTGTCTCTATAAGGTAGTCCTCTAAAAACAAATTATCCGTAGACGTTAAGTTTAGGGAGGTTAAGTCGATGGAAAACTCTAAAGTCTCAGCATTGGCCTCCGTCGCTGAACTGGGGTCTTCAGCCAAGAAGGGTTCGTCAACAAGTATGGAAGCCTTGCTAGACGCTTCGACTGGAATACCTGCGAGTAATCTGGCTAACTTTACCGAGTTAGATTTTTCAATCAACCTAGGCGGGTTAGTTTGCTGAATCAACTTAGGCGAGACTTTTTCAAGACTGGTCAGACCACCATCCATAGCGTGAGCGGCTTCAGCGGCTGCTAACGACAGAACGGCTGAGGGAATCACGCCCAAAACTGGTAAAAGATGTTTGCAATAAGACATATGCAATAAACCTTTACTCCTCAACACTTTTCTCATCTCTCGAAACGCTTTGAAAAGTAATTGCGCTTAATCTAGCAGAGTCACCTCAAACTAGAAGGATAAGGCAATTTTGACGGCTTTATTTAAATTCCTTGAAAAGCCTTGAACGGGGATTTTAATAGACGAGTGAAGGAACTCCGCAAAAGGGTTAGAGAAGGGGCGATCTCCGAAATCCTTATCTAGATATAAGCTCACTTTGGTAGGGAGCTAACTAATAAAGCCTAACTTGAGAGTTAATTTCTCAAGTCGCTGAAACTCTCTAGCCACAGGGCTTCCGAAAAAATAGGCTACAACAGCCAATAGGGACTGCGTCTGCCATTTTACAAGAGATACAAGTTCGTCAAGACTTAGTTTAATTTAGTTTCAATTAGAACTCAAGACAGGGTATTAAGAGAGCCAGCTGTAGGGTGGGCCTACGCACTGTATTTCAGCGCCATTCTATATTCCTCAACCTCATCTGCAAGATTGGAAGGATTTACGGGGGAGGGGGAAGGGGCATACCTCCCTTCCCTTCCCCTCCCGCAATCTCAACCCTAAGCCGTGTAGGCTTCCATCGGGAGACAGGAGCAGACTAGGTTGCGATCGCCATAGGCCTGATCAATCCGGCCAACCGCAGGCCAGAACTTATTCTCCCGCGTCCATTCAGAGGGAAAGACCGCCCGCTGGCGAGAGTAGGGACGGTTCCAATCCTCGGCCGCCAAATCGTCCGCTGTATGGGGCGCATTCTTCAGCAGATTATTCTCTGGGTCCATCCGCCCCTCCTCCAACTCGCGAATTTCTTCACGAATGGCGATCATGGCGTCACAGAAGCGGTCTAGCTCTTCCTTAGACTCACTTTCCGTCGGTTCCACCATCAGGGTTCCCGCCACAGGCCAAGACATCGTGGGGGGATGGAAGCCATAGTCAATCAGCCGCTTCGCTACATCATCAACCGTGACGCCTGCTGTCTTCTTGAAGTGGCGCACGTCAATAATGCACTCGTGAGCGACCCGACCCTGCGCCCCCTTATACAAAATGGGGTAGTGGCCCTCCAACCGATGCGCCAGGTAGTTAGCGTTGAGAATAGCGATCTCAGTGGCCTGCTTTAACCCTGCTTGTCCCATCATGGCGATGTACATCCAGGAGATAGGCAGGATACTGGCGCTGCCCCAAGGAGCAGACGACACCGCGCCAAGACTGTGTTCGCCCCCCAGCTCAGGCGTCAAGGAATGTCCTGGCAAGAAAGGCGCTAGATGCGCTTTAACGCCAATCGGTCCGACCCCTGGACCGCCGCCCCCATGGGGAATACAGAAAGTCTTGTGCAAATTCAAATGGCAGACATCAGCGCCAAAATCCCCGGGTCGACACAGCCCCACTTGAGCATTCATATTGGCCCCGTCCATGTAGACCTGTCCGCCATTGGCGTGAACAATATTACAGATCTCTTGAATCGCGGCTTCAAACACCCCATGAGTGGAGGGGTAGGTCACCATCAGGGCGGCCAGGGTATCCTGGTGCTTTTCAGCTTTAGCACGGAGGTCGTCCACATCAATGTTGCCGTCGCTGTCACAGGCGACCGCTACAACCTTCATCCCCGCCATGACTGCGCTGGCCGGGTTCGTGCCATGGGCGGATTGAGGAATCAAACAGACACACCGATGGTCGTCACCCCGTTGCAGATGATACTGGCGGATCGCCAATAGGCCAGCGTATTCCCCCTGTGATCCGGCGTTAGGCTGCAGGGAAATAGCGGCAAATCCAGTAATCTCAGCTAACCACTGCTCAAGTTGCTGGAATAACGTTTGATAACCTTGGGCCTGCGACAACGGTGCAAAAGGATGAATTTGCCCAAATTCTGGCCAGGTAATCGGGATCATTTCCGCCGTCGCATTCAGCTTCATCGTGCAAGACCCCAGGGGAATCATCGCCGTTGTCAACGATAAGTCACGGTTTTGGAGGCGATAGAGGTAGCGCAACAATTCGGTTTCGGAATGGTAGCGGTGGAAGACGGGGTGGGTGAGGTAAGGAGTAGAGCGGGGATTTTGGATTTTAGAGTTTGGATTTTGGATTAGAGCGTGGAGATTGAGAGTAGGGGCGTGGGCGTCAAGGGTGAAGATATCGAGGAGGTCTTGGACATCTGGGAGCGTGGTGGTTTCGTCGAGGGTGACCCCAAGGGTGACGGCGTCAATACTACGCAAGTTGATGCGGCGCGAGGCTGATCTATCTAGAATTGCCTGGGCGCGATCGCCAACCTCTATACATAGGGTGTCGAAGTAGGATTCAGAACCGAGGGAATAACCTAGTTTATCCAGCCCTGTGGCGAGGGCGACGGTAAGAGTGTGAATGCGACTGGCGATCCGCTTCAGGCCGACAGGCCCGTGGTAAACCGCGTACATACTGGCGATCACCGCCAGCAGGACTTGGGCGGTGCAAATATTGCTGGTGGCGGAGTCACGGCGAATGTGCTGCTCCCGAGTTTGCAGCGCCAGCCTCAGGGCAGGCTTGCCGTGGGTGTCTTGAGACACACCGACCAACCGCCCAGGGAGCTTACGGGCGTAAGCGGTTTTAGTGGCGTAGTAAGCGGCGTGGGGACCGCCATATCCCAGCGGCACGCCAAACCGCTGGGTGTTCCCCACAGCGATATCAGCGCCAAATTCCCCTGGAGGCGTCAGTAGGGTCAAACTCAGCAGGTCAGCGGCCACAGTCGCCAGGGCGCCCACTGAATGGGACTGTTCAATAAATTCCGTGTAGTCATAAATGGCGCCATCACTGGCGGGATATTGCAGCAACACCCCAAACACAGGCTGACTGAAGTCAAAGGTGCGATGATCCCCCACAATCACCTCTATACCCAACGGCAAAGCCCGCGTCTTGACCACTTCAATGGTTTGGGGATGACAGGCGGCGGATACCCAAAACGCGTTCACCGCTTTTTTCTTGCGCAGACTATAGCACATGCTCATGGCTTCTGCCGCCGCCGTCCCTTCATCCAGCAGTGAGGCGTTGGAAATTTCCAGCCCCGTCAGGTCAGTCACCATCGTCTGGAAATTGAGCAGAGCCTCCAGCCGTCCCTGGGCGATTTCGGGTTGATAGGGGGTGTATTGGGTGTACCAACCGGGGTTTTCCAGAATGTTGCGTTGGATCACGGGCGGCGTAATGCAGTTGGTGTAGCCCAAACCAATAAAGGATCGAAACACTTGATTTTGGTCGGCGATTTCCTTTAGGAGCTTTAAGGCCTCAAATTCGCTCATACCATCCCCCAATTCTAAGGAGCGGTTAAGCCGAATTCCTGCCGGAACAGCCGCTTCAATCAGCGCTTCAAAGGTTTCAAACCCCAAGGTTTCCAGCATTTGTTGACAGTCCTCATGCCCGGGGCCAACATGGCGCTGTACAAAGTCATCTCCCGCTAGCACCGGATCGCCAGGGTTGGGCGATCGCTGAGGTTCAGCAAAAGACGTCGAAGTTTCTTGAGGTGGGGTGCGATCGGTAGAACCATTGCGAGTCCCTGGGATTTCGATTACCGGATTACTCATTAACATTGCACTCCGTGGGTAGAAAGACTTCGACATAAAACGCTGGGGATATGATGGCAAGCGAATCCAATCCCCTTTGAAAGTAGGACTTCAGGACAAAACCTAATCCAACCGACTTTGGGGATTAAATATTAAATAAATATTATAACTTTGCAACAAACGATGGCCGGATTCTGTAAAGAACTACACCCCAACCCTAAAGAACTGTTGCATCTAAGTCCCTTCTACCTGCGCACTGTATTCATCAGCAGATAAAGCATCATCTAAATCAGCTGGGTTATCAACCTTAACCTTGATCATCCAGCCTTCCACATAGGGATCCTCCGCCAGTTGCTCTGGAGTATCCATGAGAGGGGCGTTGCACTCCACGACTTCTCCCGTCACCGGAGCCTTAAGGTCCTCTACCGCTTTAACCGACTCAATGGTCCCAAATTTTTCTCCTTTCTCAATGGTGTCGCCAACTTCGGGCAGCTCTAGAAACACAATGTCACCCAATTGATCCACGGCAAAGGCGGTTATGCCGATGATGGCGGTATTCCCCTCTAGACGGGCATATTCATGGGTATCGAGATACTTCAAGTTTTCTGGATATTCAAAGGCCATACAATTTCCTCACAACGCCAAACCCGTGAGTTTTATCTTCAACTAAAAGATTGCTCTCAGGCAATAGTTCAGCCGGTCAGTCAAAAAATTTCTAAAAATTGAGGGCTGAACCCCACCCGACTCAGACAGAGTCTTAATAGGTCGACTGGGGTATGAACGTAATGGGCGCTAGCTAAGCTAGCGCCCATTAAGCAGGAAAACACGCAACCAGGTTTTATGGAAGTCTTAATTGGTCAGGAAATCAAAGGTGATACAGCCAGAGGGCGGATAAACATCCTTAATTTGATAGTTCGAGTCTGATATTGGATTTTGAAAAATTAAGCAATGCCGAAAATTGCCAAAAAAAACTTATTGCGAGCGGCAAAGATGGGAGGTATTTCAACGGTCAACGTTAATCAGCAAAGTAAATCAGCGAGGCATCCTCAAGGATTGAGTTGACTCGTTTGCTGCTCAACCGCTGAGGCAGCAGTGGGATGATTCGCCTCATTCAATTTCTCAGCCTGCAATGCTTGAACGAGAGGCGGTAAAAGCAGGGATCTTAAAGTTAGAGAAACCACTGCAACAATAAGAAGGGCGCTTAGCCGATAAATCCACATGGCTGTTCCGATTAAGAGGGAGGTCAGAAATATTGGTCCGTTTGTTTGCTCAACAAGCAATACGCTGCAATTCCGGATGCATTGCCTTCGCAAACAATTGATCTCTACCGCTTGTTTAACTATGCAAAGAGTTTGAGAAGGTTTGATGCACTTGCATTCTCACAATAACGGCGGGTCATGAGGGTAGAGTGAATAATTTATGAGAAGGGGATAAATCCATCAACCGAGTTTCGTCCAAAACTGAGTCTAGGCAATGGGCGACTTTCGTCAGCCTATATTGTTGAACATCAGGCTCAACGGAGATGCAATACCCTTTCCAAATCTTTTTCTAATGCGTTCAAGCAGAAATGCAATACCCTTTCTATCTGTTCACACAGGGATTCGAATAAGTATCTATGCACCCTGGAGTGATCTGGTAGAACAACTTTGTGTGACTTGAATCACAATTATGGCACATTAAGTCCGCCATCTGACAAGTATAGATTTATATGAAGCCACAAACCCAATCCTGGTTCAGGGCTACATCTTTATATAGGAATGGGTTTTTCAACCTATGCATTTGAAATTTTGGTTGGGCGGAGATTAAATATCTTGCCGACCCATTCAAGAACCTACACCAGTAAATATCTAAGTAATCAGGGTCATTCAGTGTGACTCGCATCACGATCAACCTATTATTCAGCTAACTGGCTGAATGACGCATGTTATATAGCCCATTTGAGATCTATAGCCATCTACAAGCCCTTCCCCATCTGGATTGCATCTGTCTTATAACGGATTATGTGAGTTAGAAAATTGTGAAAAAAGGCGAGGAGACGCCAAGATTATCTGGTAACCACACCAAAGCTTGAGGTCTCCTCATGACTATGATAGACGCCCCAACCCTCCTGACCGTTATTTTTGTCCTGGTTGATGATTGGTATCAAAACTATGGTCATCGGCTGAAGCCGACCTCACCGGGG
>JASJDH010000174.1 GCA_030065175.1 Leptolyngbyaceae cyanobacterium MO_188.B28
TCCCCCTAACAAAGACAAAATAAATGCCACTAGAGATCGTTGATTCATGGTTGATTTCTCCCGATAGCTTAACTGTGATATTTAGACTGGAGCGCTTGTCCCCAGTTTGACTCGACGTAGCAACATGGCATTAATAGACACCACAACAGTCGAGATACTCATGAAAATCGCGCCAACAGCTGGGGAAAGGAGGATGCCCAGCGGGTAAGCGACTCCGGCTGCCAGAGGAATGCCAATGACGTTGTAGCCAGTCGCCCAAAACAAATTTTGGAGCATTTTGGCGTAGGTCGCTTTAGCCAGCTTCAGCGCATAGGTTGCATCCAAGGGGTCGCTTTTGATCAGAACTAGATCAGCGGATTCAATCGCAACGTTAGTACCCGCCCCAATGGCGAGGGCCAAATTCGCTTCCAGGAGCGCTGGCGCGTCATTAATGCCGTCGCCTACAAATGCAACTGACATTTCTGATTTTAGGTTGCGAATCAGAGACGCCTTATCTTGTGGCAAGACTCGGGAGTAGTAGCGGTCAATCCCTAGTTCCCCTGCAACTGTTTTAGCAACAGTCTCAGCATCCCCTGTGATCATGACGACCTGTAGCCCCATTTTCTGTAACTGATCAACCGCTTTGCGGGCTTGAACGCGGACTTTATCAGCCAAACCAAACAAGGCGATCAGACGAGTTTCATCCATCAGCGCGATCGCACTTTCTCCCCCCTCTGCAATCGTCATCAGAGCCGTCTTCAAAGGGTCCGCCGTCGACAGGGACAGTTCGTCAGCCCACTCAGGCCGTCCCACCCGATAAAATTGACCCTTGACCCTGCCTTCTACCCCCTTACCCGCCACAGCCTGGAAGTCGCTGCCGCCGGGCAGGCTAAGTTGTCTGGCATGGGCTTCTTGCACAATAGCCGCCGCCAGGGGATGCTCTGAGAAGGTTTCTAGAGAGGCTGCGATCTCTAAAGCATCGGTCTCATTCAAACGATCAGTAAAAATGTGGCGGACCCCAAATTCGCCCTCCGTTAGCGTTCCTGTCTTATCAAAAGCGATAGCCCGAATCTGGCGAGCCCGTTCGAAGGCTTCACGGTTACGGACTATAATGCCATGTCTAGCCGATAGGGAGGTGGCATTGACGATTACCAGGGGAATCGCCAAACCGAGAGCATGGGGACAAGTAATCACGAGCACTGTCACCGCCCGATTAATTGCAAAGGTCAACGCCGGACCGATAGATAGCCAAACCACAAAGGTCAAAGCGCCGACGCCAATCGCAATCAAGGTGAGCCAGTAAGCCAGTTGATCGGCTAGCACCTGGTATTGGCTGCGAGACGACTGGGCTTCCTCGACTAGGCGCATAATCTGGCTCAAAGTCGTTTGCTCACCCGTCCGGATCACCCTCAATGTGAGCGCCCCTTCGCCATTGACAGAGCCGCCAACAGCTTCATCCCCCACTTGTTTATTCACAGGGCGCGATTCCCCCGTCAAGAAGGCTTCATTAACGCTAGAAGCGCCTTCAATGACCTCACCATCAATCGGAACTTGTTCACCTGGTTTCACGAGAAGGGTGTCGTTTGTTTGTAGACGCTCGACTGGGACCTCTTCAACTTGGCCTGACGCCAACCGATGCGCCATCGCTGGCGTCAGATTCGCCAGATGCTCCAGGGCGCGACTAGCCCCCTGGACTGAAGCCATCTCAATCCAATGGCCTAGGAGCATAACGTCTACTAGGGTGGCGAGTTCCCAGTAAAAAGGTTCGCCCTCTAATCCCAACGAAACTGCCAGACTATAGGTAAACGCAACAGTAATAGCCAGGGCGATCAGCGTCATCATGCCAATTTTACTGTGCAGCTCAATCCAAGCGCCTCGCAAGAAAACCCAGCCGCCATAGCCGTAGATCACAATACTCAACAATGGGCTGACTAATCCAGAACCCGGAAACTGAACCGCCTGATAGCCAAACCATTGCTGAAAAGATGGAGCGAAATAGAGTACTGGCAGGGTCAACGCCAGACAAACGAAAAAACGCCGTTGAAAGATCTCAGGGCTGTGACCTGCATGCTTATCGTGACCAGTATGAGCGCCATGATCATGATGTTTGTGGGGCATCATATGATGGCTATGGCGCTGCTCAGCGTGAGACTGATTCATTGATGCGCCTCCCCTAAATTGTCTCGCGTGATAATTCTATTGTCCTCAAAATGCCTAGACCCTTTTCTTGCCAATCAAGGTCTATCTATCCACACACTTAAGAGTCGTGGGTAATTATGAAATCAGGATGAAATGCTTTTTTATACTCAATATTTCTTAGGTTTTCTTCACTCAGTTAGTTCTTAATCACAGGCTGATTCCATCCGTGGTTAATAGCCGCAATTTTCTCCGACAAAGTGGGCCTGTCATATACGAATTAAGTCGCCTATGGCGATTCAATCATTTATCGCTACTGGTTCAGATGGATTAGTCTGAGCGTCCTGAGCCATCTGAACCAGTTCTGTTGTCACTGCAGTTTGTTCTGCCCCCTGCACCACTAAAACACCCCGAAACATATTCATCCTGCACTGGAACGTGTAGGTTCCCGGCTGCTGGGGCGTGAATTCCACTGATGTTGTTTGGTTCAGAATCAAATCTGCCGACCGATGAAAATCAGGTAATAGAACCTTTTCGAGGCAGCTACTCGGATCTTTTCGGAAGAAGTTGAGTCGCACGGTTTGACCTGCCTGCACCACAATTCGGTTTGGTTCATAGCCCCCATTGACAGTAACGCCAATTTCCTGAATATCCTGGCGTACCCTGGCCTGCTGAGCTTTAGTCTTGCTGAACTGGAACCACCAAAGTTCCAAGCCAATCAGCCCTAAGCCCCCTAGCGTCACACTGACCTTCAGCGGTAGAGGTTGTTCAATGCGACGAAATTGGCCGGTTTGTTCTTTGACGGACTCAAATGCTTGGGCGCTTGCAGCAGAGCTAATGGAAACACCCAACAAAAGGCCCAGACTGACAAAGGCTTTCAGTAGTTTTCGGCGGGTTAACATTGGCTAAAATCCTCTTCAACTACGCAGTGATTTTGGGTTGAAAGTCTCGTAAACGCAGGGCGTTCGTCACCACAGAAACGGAACTGAAAGCCATCGCAGCTCCCGCAATCATCGGATTCAGCAGCCAGCCCAGGAGGGGGTAGAGGATGCCCGCTGCAATGGGGATGCCTGCAACGTTGTAGACGAAGGCAAAGAAGAGGTTTTGGCGAATATTACGGATCGTGGCGCGACTGAGTTGGATGGTGGTGACGATGCCGCGTAGATCTCCCGAGATTAGGGTGACGTCACTGGCGGCGATCGCCACATCTGTACCGGCTCCAATGGCAATGCCGACATCAGCCTGAGCCAGCGCTGGGGAATCATTAATGCCATCACCTACCATCGCCACAATCTTGCCTTCGCGCTGGAGAGACTTCACCTGAGCCGCCTTCTGGTCAGGACGGACCTCGGCGAACACTCGTTTGATCCCAGCTTCACGGGCGATCGCCTCAGCCGTTTGGCGATTATCGCCGGTCAGCATCACCACCTCCAACTTCATTCTCCGGAGTGCCTTGACCGCCTCAATCGACGAGGGTTTGAGGGCGTCTGCAATACCGATCAGTCCTTCAATTTGGCCGTCGACGGCGATCCAGGCGGTGGTGTTCGCCGCTGCTTCCCAGGCTTCCCGCTGAGATTGTAGTAGGGTTGTGTCGATTCCCATGTTATCCATCCAACGTTGGGTTCCAATTTGGATCAGGCGATCTGACACGACTGCCTGAACTCCCATCCCCGCTACAGCGTCAAAATTGTGGACATCTGGCGGGGGAGATTGATCCCCTTGTGAATGAGCATATTGGACTATCGCTTCCGCCAGCGGATGTTCCGACATCCGCTCCACTGCCGCCGCTAGCCGCAAGAGCTTGATTTCATTGCTATAGGCAGTTCCCTTGACCGTTGCGAAATGGGTGACAGTGGGTTTGCCTTCAGTCAGCGTGCCGGTTTTATCCAATACAATTGTCTGAAGCTTATGGGCCAACTCCAGACTTTCCGCCCCTTTAATCAAAACGCCGTTTTCCGCTCCCTTACCCGTGCCTACCATGATTGAAGTGGGAGTGGCCAGTCCCAGGGCGCAGGGGCAGGCGATAATCAAGACCCCAACGGTAGTGAGCATGGCCAGGGTCAGGTTGCCCACGAGGTTGAACCAAATGACGAATGTGGAAATTGCGATCGCAATCACGACTGGGACAAACCAACCCGTCACCTGGTCCGCCAGTTTCTGAATCGGCGCCTTAGAACCCTGGGCGTCTTGCACCAACTGAACAATCTGCGCCAGCACGGTGTCTTTACCAATCCGTGAGGCTCGAAACTTGAAACTGCCGGTTTTGTTAATAGTGGCGCCAATGACCTCATCCCCAATCTGCTTTTTGACTGGTATGGATTCTCCAGTCACCATCGACTCATCCACTGCAGAGGAACCGCCAAGCACATCGCCATCAACCGGAATTTTTTCTCCCGGACGAACCACAATCACATCACCAATCACCACATTCTCCAACGGCAAGTCAATCTCCTCACCTGCACGAATCACCCGAGCCGTTTTGGACTGCAGTCCCATGAATTTGCGAATCGCTTCAGAGGTGCGGCCTCGAGCGCGATTTTCCAGCAGACGCCCCAGCAAAATTAACGTAATGATAACCACTGCGGTTTCATAGTAAACCTCTGGCCGCAATCCCTGGGCCAGCAGGAATCCTGGGAAAATAGTGACATACAGCGAGTAGAAATACGCCACCCCTGTTCCCACGGCCACCAGCGTGTTCATGTCTGCAGTGTGATGCTTGAAGGCTTTCCAACCATTGACAAAAAAGACTTTGCCGCACCAAAACTGCACAGGCGTTGTCAACACCAGCTGCACCCAAGGATTATGTAGCCATTTGGGTATCCAGGGAAAGTCTAGCCCCGTCATACTCGGCAGCATTCCGATCACCAATAAGCCACTGATGACAGCGCCCACTATCACCTTACGCATCAACTCTCGTTGTTCCGCTTGACGGGCGGCCTTCTCAACATCGGCTTGCTCAGCACTGGTTTCAAGGATTGGCTGAGCGGCATATCCGGCATTAGCCACCGCCTCCTGAATCACTTTCAAATGGGTGTGCTGGGGGTCGTATTGAACAGTGGCCTGTTCGGCGGCAAAATTCACATTGCATTGACTGACACCCGGCACGGCCTGGATTGATCGCTCAATTGTATTGGCGCAAGCGGCGCAACTCATGCCTTGCAAACGAAGATTGCTGGTCTCCATAATTAATTTCCGTGAACAGTAGCTTGAGGTGGATTGTGCAGTCATCCTCGATTCAGGCTATAGTCATCCTCGATTCAGGCTATTGACTAGAATAGCCATAGCCTCAGGAACGCCATTTTGGATAAATCCAGAGTAAAATCTCCAGTGGGCTGGAGCTTCAAGCAGTTGAAACAAAAGTTTTATGAAGCTGATGGATTCCTTGATATCTAAAGCCCTGGCAAACTAGCAAGTTCAAGCAACATGATTTGCCCTCGGATGTGAAATGCATTGTTTTATCGTCTCAGCTCACATTCTCAAACAAAAATGAAATCAGGATGAAATTTTCTGGATAAGATCTAAAAATTGATGGGTAGCCAAATGGTGAAGGTGCTGCCTTTGCCCAATTCGCTTTCAACTTGAATGCCGCCGTTGTGGGCGCGGGCGATCGCTTGCGCAATGGATAGCCCCAACCCCGAGCCGCCTGTTTGACGGGAGCGATCGCCGCCGACTCGATAGAAGCGGTCAAAGATTTTGGTCAGATATTCCGCAGCAATGCCAATTCCCGTATCTTTGACTCGAATCAGCGCTTGGTTGTCATTGCGTTCCAGTGTGATGACAACTTGGCCACCCGCTGGGGTATAGTGAATCGAGTTGGTCACAACATTGAGCGCCAATCGGTAAAGTTGTTCCTCATCGCCGACGACTTGAAGAGGGCAATTCACCAGAAACACCGACGTTAAGGCCACATCCTTAGCAATGGCGAGGGCGGCGAGTTCTTCCTCAATATCACTGACAAGGTCTTGCAGGTGACAAGCCTGTCGTTGCCCTTTCACCGTTTGTCGATCCAAATTCGAGAGGAGCAACAGATCGCTGACTAGATGAGTGAGTCGTTGATTCTGTCGCCCAATCACTTGCAATGTATCCCGCGCCTCCGTCTTGGGTAGTTGGGGCAGTCTCAACACCGACTCCACTGTTGCCCGAACGGCGGCTAGGGGGGTGCGGAGTTCGTGGGCGGCATCGGCGGTGAACTGCTGAATCTGACTGTAGGACTGATAAATTGGCCGCATAGCTCGTCCGGCTAGCCACCAACTGGCGGCCCCCACCAGCAGCATCGTCAGCGGCAGGCCCAACCCCATGATCAACCTGACAGCGGCCAGATAATCCTCAAAGTCCTTGAAAGACCGACCGACCTGCAAGTAACCCCAGAAAAGATCATCTTGGGTGTGAAGCGGCAGAGAAATTTGACGATAGCGGTTCCCCTCACCGTCTTTGAGAGATTGCCAACTCGGCTCTTTTGACGGCGGCGGCAAGCCTTGAAGGTGGAGCCCTGCAAGGGCGATCAGACTTCCCGATTGATCCAATACGCGAATATAGTAATAATTGCCCTGATAGACTCCATTTAATAGATGATGGCTAGGAGGCTCTGCTGCGGAGAAACAGTTGTCATTCGCTAGACAGAAATTGGGCAACAGTTGCTGAGACGCTATCTCCAGGCGACCCGGTTGTACTAGCGTCGCTTCTAAGTTCTGATGTAGCGTTTCCGCCATAGACTCCAGCTCCCGGTCAGCGGTGACGCGATGAGCATGGGCGATCGCTTCATACATGCCCAGACCAGCTATCCCGAGAACCAATCCCATGACGCTGGCGTACCACCCTGCCAATCGCCAGCGAGTCAGACTAAAGAGACTATTTCGATTCATTGGGGACCTTGAAGCGATATCCCATGCCATAGACCGTTTCAATCAAGGGCTCAGGGCTATGTTTATCGAGCTTACGCCGCAATAACCGCATTTGGGCTGCGACCACGTTGCTCGCGGGCTCTGCGCCCAGTTCCCATAGTCGGTTCAGAACTTGATCACGGGTAAGGATCTGGTTCGGGTGCCGCATAAAGTATTCCAAGAGCTGGAACTCCTTCTGGGTCAGCTCTACGGGCTGAGATTCACCCGCTGCATCTTTCAGGTAAGCAATCCGGGTGCTGTAGTCCAGAGTAAGCCCGCCAAGTTGACGTTGGGTGGGTTCCAGTTGGGGCGGACGTCGCCGCAGCGCCCGCAGCCGCGCTAGCAGTTCGACCATGCCAAAGGGCTTTACCAGGTAGTCATCGGCTCCAGCATCCAACCCCATGACTTTATCCTCAAGCCGGTCTTTAGCTGTCAGCATCAAAACAGGCAGCGGATTGTTTCGCGATCGCAGTCGTTTGCACAGCTCTAAGCCAGACATCCCCGGCAGCAGCCAATCTAAGATGGCCACTGTGTACTCAGTCCAATTGTTTTCCAGATAGCCCTCCGCCTCCGCCCCATCTTGCACCCAGTCCACTACGTAGGCTTCCTGCGTCAATGTTCGTTTAATGGCGGCGCCCAGATCCGGTTCATCTTCAACCAGTAAAACCCTCATTGTCTTGAACTTATTAATAAAATCACAACCTCCTTACTCTATAGAGTGGCAGATCCAAATGAAATTAAAATGAAATCTACGCTTCGAAGCCCTCACAAATTCCTCAAACTTATGTCTTAGCTTAAACCGTAGAGAAACGCCGCTTGTCTGACCCATCATGGCATATCGACAATCAAGACTTTCAAGTGTCACCCAACGATGAAATCGAGGTGACAGGCTCCCGGATTAATTTTGCCGGTGGTCCGGCGATCATGGCTACTGAAGTCCGGCATGGAAACCAGATTCTAACTCTGAGGAATAGCGACGGTATTCCTGCTTGGAGCGGGTGGAGACAACAAGGGGGGCGGTGGGGGCCTTGCTGTCAGTGAACACTTCCATGGCTCTGAAGGACTACCAACTTTCTCGGCTACGAGTGGAGTCTCCCAATATGCGACGCTTGAACCGCAGACAATTTTTAACCTTTAGCGCCAGCAGCGCCAGCGCCCTTTTGTTGGCGCAGTGCGTGGCTGGAAAGTCGCGATCGCAACCCACGAATTCACTCCCCGCTCTCAAACAAATCGCTAGCACTGGCGGGCTTTTGGATGTCTCCCTCAATGCTGGTTATGGGACGGTGAATATAGCAGGACAGCAAGCCTATCTGTTGAGCTATAACGGGCAGATTCCGGGTCCAACGCTTGAAGCCAAGCCGGGCGATAGTGTCCGTATTCGTTGCGCCAATAACCTCCCAAATCCAACAAACATCCATTACCACGGTCTGCACGTACCACCGACTGGCAATGCCGACAACATCTTCCTAAGCATTGCCAGCGGCGAAACCTTTAGCTATGAATTCACGATTCCTGAGGACCATCCCGGCGGCACTTTCTACTACCATCCTCACCGACATGGCTGGGTTGCCGATCAGGTTTTTGGCGGGCTGGGCGGGCCGTTTATTATTCGAGGAGCACTGGATCAGATTCCAGAAGTAAAAGCCGCTACAGAGGAAATTTTGTTTCTGAAGGATTTTGCTATAGACGCCGATGGACAGATGTCGCAGCCCTGGCATATGGAATTTATGTGGGGACGGGAAGGGCCATTAGTGACAGTCAATGGTCAGATTAATCCAGCCTATTCAATTCCTGTCGGCGGCTTGTTGCGTCTGCGCCTGCTCAATGCGTCGAATGCTCGCTTCTACCGCTTGTCCCTTGAAGACCATCCGCTATATCTGATCGCCACAGATGGCGTTTCCCTGGCAGAACCCGTTGAACTGAGGGAATTGCTCCTCGCGCCTGGCGAGCGGGCTGACGTGCTGGTGCGAGGTGAGCGTGAACCGGGTCAATACAGACTGCTGGATTTGCCTTACAGTCGTGGACAGATGGGAATGATGGGACCTGGAATGGGACCCGGAATGGGGCCTGGTCGAATGGGACCCGGAATGGGGCTTGGAATGATGGAGCCATTTGACGAAGGAACTCCCAGAACGCTAGCAACGCTAACCTATTCTGGCCGAGTGGATCCCCTTCCCTTACCGCAACAACTGATTCCTGTAGAAACCTTGCCAGAACCACAAACCGTGCGTCGCTTCACCCTGAACCACGGTATGGCGCCCGGCATGGGCATGGTCTTTTGGATTAACGGCAAAGCCTTCGACCATCGGCGGATTGATACACAGGTGTCTCTCAATACGGTGGAGGAGTGGGAGATCACCAACACGGGCGTGATGGATCATCCTTTCCACCTACACACTAATCCCTTCCAGATCATTAGCCGAAATGGAAGAGAGTCGTCCTATTCAACTTGGAAAGACACCATTTTAGTCCGAGCGGGCGAGGTGGTCCAGATTCGGGTCCGATTCACAGACTTCCCCGGCAAAACGGTTTACCACTGTCATATCCTCGACCATGAGGATCTAGGCATGATGGGAACGCTTCAGATTCAGGGATAGATGGGACTGTATCCACAGACATTAAACGCCTCTAGCACAAGTTAGCAGAGGTATAAGTGGTTATGCAAAATCAATTTCACATTTTCAGCGCAGAAATCCTTGCTCTGCCTTGAAAGACTGTGAAAATAATTCTGCGCGACTACTTATTCCAACGGGTTCTGAATTGAATTTAAATTCAAGCTGATTCGACAGGTCATTAATGTTAGCGAGCCGTTTGAAAGATTCTGTGGGCGGTTGGATTGAGGTAGAAATCTGTGAAATCGGCATAATAAAAATCTAAATATAAAGCGGAGACGGCAGGCCGCTTTCCCGCTTTTCACATTAGGGCTCGGAGTAAGTTGTAGGTCGTTAGATACACCTAGATCTTCTTGCCGCTAGAAGCCGAACTCACGCGGTCTTATAATGCTTGAAAAACGTCAAAGGATTGGTAATCAAATAACCCAGCCCACACCCTAATCGCACAATAGATTCGCTTTGGCGAACTTGGTAGAAACCCTGTGTTAAGCCTCCAGTTGTTGGCGATAAGGTGGGCTAGGAGGCTTGCTTTTCTGTTGCCTATCTCGGTTGAAAGTGAGGATTTGGGCCGATGCTCCGGCCAGATTGCCAAAAGTGTGCAAAACCTCGATAAGGAACTGTTGGAGAAATAAGTCTCTGTTTTTGCCAGAGATGGGTTAAATCTCCCTGCCTGAGGCGAGGATAAAATCACGCTATCTAAAGGGTACGGATCATTCACCTTAGCTAATTAGGCGATTGACGCAAGACAATATGCGCACACACGCATCAAAGTGTGCGCGCACACGCATTTTATAAGGAAACAATCCCTCCCACAACAGGTCCATAGATGAAAGCACAGATGCCCGACCACTTTGACTGCCCCGGCTAGATCTGGGCAGGGGCGGTCAGGGAGTGTTGGCGCAGAGTTTGCGAGGGGGCAGGGTGCTGGCCTGTAGCATTGGCCTGTGACTCTGGCGTCCAGGTCGATGATGGGCAGGCTGAGATCGCGGGCGCCAGATCTGGGCTGAGATCGCGGGCTGCAGCTCCCTGGCCTATCCCCGTCTATATGTTAGTTCTTTCGTTTTGTACTAAGAATGATCGAAACTAGTGCAAGATACGGGGTAAAACCAGAGCCAGGACTACTGAGATCAGCTGGATTTCGGGGGATCTGGCGGGCGATGTTGAGGAGGATGAGATTGCGTCGCTGGGGCTTGCCAATGACATTCCAGGCGCTATGGAAATTCTGACTAAAATGAGAGGGGGGTTTCCAGCGTCTACATCGTTGTTGTTATCTCTTCTTTTGAGGGGTGGGAAATATTGAACTTTCCAACGCGATCTCAACGGGCAGATTCCCATAAACCTCTGGGTGGACGCTACAAAGTCATCAGGCGGCTCGGCGAAGGGGGTTTTGGCCAAACGTTTCTGGCCGAGGATCTGCACTTGCCGGGGCGTCCTATTTGTGTGGTTAAACGGCTTAAGACCCAGTTCAGCGGCCCCCAAAGCCTGCAGACTGCCAGACGCCTTTTCGACACGGAGGCTAAGGTCCTCTATAAGTTGGGCGAGCATGATCAAATTCCTCGACTGTTAGCTCACTTTGAGGACAATCAGGAGTTTTATCTGGCTCAAGAATACATCGAAGGGGAGCCCCTTGCTGCTGCATTGGAGTCCGGTCAACCTTGGCCGGAGGCTCAGGTGATTGATTTATTGCGAGACCTTCTGCAGGTACTGTCGTTTGTTCATCGACAAAATGTCATTCACCGCGATATCAAGCCCGACAATGTGATCTGTCGTCGGGACGGCAAAATTGTGTTGATTGACTTTGGCGCCGTGAAACAAGTCAGCACACAATTTTTCAATTCCAAACCAGGGCGGACGAATTTGACGATCGCCATCGGCACTCACGGCTACATGCCAAACGAGCAGATGGGCGGGAAACCTCTCTTTGGCAGCGATGTCTATGCCGTTGGCATGATTGGCATTCAGGGGTTGACCAGCGTCTACCCGACGCGCCTGAAACAAGATCCCCGAACCAGTGAAATTGAGTGGCGCGGCCAAGCGCCTCAGGCCAGCCCAGAGCTAGCAGACATTCTTGATCACATGGTGCGCTATGACTTCCGAGATCGCTATCCGAGCGCTGCGGAGGCGCTGCGGGCGCTGCGGAGCCTGACGACCGCCGCTCCCCCCCCGTCCCTCCCATTCAACCTGACTTTTTCCGCAGGAGGTTTTGTAGGTCGCTCCCCCGTTCAATCTGGATTTTCCCGTCAGTCTGGAGTGGCAAGACCCCGGATTGCTGACCTGGGGACTATTCGAAGGATACAGAATAGAATCCGGCTCGTTCTGGGCGGGCTAGCTGACCTGGGGGCTATGCGTAAGCTACCGAATAGAATCCGGCTCGTTCTGGGCGGGCTAGCCGTGCTCGTTGGCCTGGTTCTCCTGGTCAGACCCTATTCATCCCCCCAACTGGTCAGTCAACCTGCTGCTGTCGATAGTCCGTCAGACCCCAGTCCGGCAGCCGCCGATCTCCTCAGCCAAGCTGACAGCCTCCGGGAAGCAGAGCAGCCTGAGGCGGCGCTGAACCTTTACGACCAAGCAATCGTTAGCGCCCCAGATTCCGCCGTCGCCCACTGGGGCCGGTGCTATAGTCTGAACCAGCTACAGCGGCCTGACGAAGCGATCGCTGCTTGCGACCAGGCGCTTACGCTTGACCCCAACAACCCGAGCGCCCTTTCAAGCAAAGGTTATGCCCTTAACCAAGAACACCGTTACCCAGAAGCCTTAGATCTCTTCAATCGAGCCATTGACCTCGATCCAGATAACGCCGAAGCTTGGAGCAATCGCGGCGCGTCCCTTCTCCTGCTAGATCGTCCGGCTGAAGCTATTGAGTCATTTGACCGAGCTATTAACCTCCAGTCAGATCAGGCGGAAGCTTGGAGCAATCGCGGCGCCGCCCTCTGGAGCTTGCGACGTTTTGATGAGGCGATCGCTTCTATTGATAGGGCGATTGAACTTCAACCAAACTACCCAGAGGCTCTTCGCTTGCGCCAGCAGATACGGGAAAAGCTCGGGCGTTAGTCTCTTCAAAGCATGTTTCTCAAGTCCTTCTCTAATGCCTTGAGCCTTTGGCTGAGTCGTTTTTCCGCGCCAGTGGACATTGGCTCGCTGATTTACTTCCGCATCGCCTTCGGCGCCATCATGCTCTGGGAAATGGGGCGTTATTTCAACCATGATTGGATCCGACGCTATTACATCGAGCCAACCTTCCATTTCACCTACTATGGCTTTGGCTGGGTGCGACCGTGGCCTGCCGTGGGTATGTATTTACACTTTTGTGGGCTTACAATACTGGCCATTTGCATTTTGCTTGGCCTTTGGTATCGGCTCAGCATGGCGCTATTTTGTGGGGGGTTTACTTATATCTTTCTGTTAGATCAGACACGATATCTCAACCATTTTTATCTAATCAGCCTAATCAGCCTGTTAATGATCTTCGCGCCAGCGCACCGCGCCCTCTCCATTGATGTTCTGCGGCAGCCGAAGTTGAGGGCGGATACGGCCTCGACCTGGACGCTTTGGTCGCTGCGGACCCAGATTGGGATGGTCTATTTCTATGCGGGGGTGGCGAAATTTAACAGTGATTGGCTACAGGGCGAACCCATGCGCATGTGGCTAGCTGAGCGCACCGATTTGCCGCTGATGGGTCTGCTATCCACTGAAACGTGGATGGGCTGCCTGTTGAGCTATGGGGGATTGCTATTCGATTTGTTGGTTATCCCCTGTTTACTGTGCCGTCGGACGCGGCTTTTCGCCTTTGCGATTGCAGTGGGGTTTCATTGGATGAATTCCAGCTTATTCTCAATTGGCGTCTTTCCCTGGTTCATGATCGCCGCAACGACGCTGTTTTTTCAGCCAAACTGGCCTCTCCCTCGCGCTCTCCAGGGATGGACGACCAATCGAGCGCCGCCCAAGGTGTTCCGGACGCCTTTGCATTTCAGGCATTGGATCGTTATCGCACTACTAAGCGCTTATCTTGTCCTACAGCTCCTGATTCCCCTACGTCACTTTCTCTATCCTGGAAGTGTGAGCTGGACGGAGGAAGGACATCGCTTCGCTTGGCGGATGAAACTGCGTGATAAGGAGGCTGATGCAAAGTTCATCGCTATTGATCCGCTAACTCAGGCAACTCAGATTATCGACCCGCTGGATCAACTTACGCCTATGCACTTTCGGTTCGCTGACTTTTCGCCGGTTATGTGAATTAGCGGTGTGGTCACGGGAAGTCATAAATAGCCTCTGGAATGTTCATCAAGGCCAAAATCCTTTTCTGTAGGGGATTGAGTGGGGTGATTTCAGAAGTAGCGTTGGGCAAATGATAAAGCGTAATATTGCGAAAGGCCCGCAACATTTGTTCAGCCGATGGCCGTTCTGTAGCGCGACGAGGATTCCCCTCATAGAGACCACTGAGTTTGGAAGTGGAGGTTTGTAGATTGCGTCGAACGACAAATTCCATCAGGGTAAAGACTCGCAGTGCAATGGTCAGAAGAAACATCAGACCGACAATGCGATCCTGGTTCTGAAAATAGATCGGCAAAGCGGGGAGTTTACCCCGCTTGAATCGGTGGAAGCCATTTTCCGTTTGCCATTGGTCTCGATAATAAGCAACGGCTTGAGCTAAGGGAAGACGTTTCGCCTCAGCGTTGGCGACATAAATCCGCCAACCGGTTAGTTGAATGGTGGTTTGAATGATTTGCTCCTGACGGTGAAAATTGAGGAAGAAGTGTTTTTTGACGATTGGCTCAGTTGCCTTTTTTGCTCGTTTACTGGTGTTGGATTGTCCCGAAGGCTTGTTGTCAGTGATCCCAAGCGAGTCAAATTCGAGGGAGAAAAACTTCTGCACCCGATAACGTTTGAGGATGGCCTTCGCCTGATTCTCAAGTTTGCATCGGTCCTCAATCAGTTTGGCGGAGAGTTTGGTCAGGGCTACTTCAGCCTTCTCGAGTCTCTTGTTGAGAGCTTGAATCTGACGCTCGCCCAAGGCATAGGAGTGGAACAACAAATAGCGTTCAGACCAATGAAACTGTGATTGGCTGTCGGGGTCTTGCCATAATTTGCCTAACTCCATTTCAAACCCCACGCCAATAGGCGGGTCCTCGGGTGAGTGATGGGGTAAGCGAATCGGTTCAAGGACGGTGGGTGGGTTGAGCACCCAACTTTGCAACAGTTGGGGAACCTGCCCAGTCTCCGGTAAGGGAAAACAATAGAGCCCACCCGCTTGAGCAATTCGAGCTCGATTTTGATGAGAGGCGGCTTTGCAATCGGCGATATAGACAAAGGTTGTGTGCCCAATCACCGCTGCTAGTTTCTCCCAAACCCCCACATAGATAGGGTCATCCGCCCCATTGCCCGGTAGGGTGCTACTGACTAAAGGCATTCCCGCCGGGTCTAAGGTTCCTAACATCTGACGATACTGCCTCTGATTCCCCTTATGATCCTTACTGTGTCCGAACTTCAAAATGCCTGCGCTGGCCTCATCTTCATTCAGTTGATGGTAGACGCTAAAACTGCTGGTGTCACATCGTCCCACCTCTGTCGGCAGGGCGTAAGCCCTAATCAGGTGTTGGCCCAGCTCCAACTCTATCTGCTCTAAACTTTCCGGCTGTTTCCCCAACACCTCAACCAGCGCGCCTAAGCGATCATCTGTCACCTCCTTCTCGCTCAAGCTCCACCCTGTACTTCCCTCTAGCGTTTTCTGACGCTGCTTCGCCCAGGGTTCTACCGCGCAGAGGCGGTGGTCAGCTTGACTGACAATATATGTCAATAGCAGCACACTTAACTGTCCGTAACTGAGACCTTGGCGATTGCCATGAGGGGCTGGCAAATTTTCATCAATCAGCTCCACTATCCTCATCTGAGTTAACCAGTGAATGATCAAGGGGATATCATCACTTCTCTCAGAATGAATGCCTAACGTTCTCTGGACCATAGTCTTCGCTAAAATACACCCATGTCCTGAAAGCTAAGCAGGATAGGAGCTTCCAGTCAATTCCGCTCCTTGATTTCACATAACTCTGGAAAATTACGCGAACCGACAGTCCCTATGT
>JASJDH010000175.1 GCA_030065175.1 Leptolyngbyaceae cyanobacterium MO_188.B28
TCCTTCCGCTGCCTGTATAGCTCGCCGGGTGATTCTGCTGTTGTGAGCTTCCTAAATCGGCGCCGGAAAATTCTGAATAAGTGGGGTAACATCCATCTTGCTTTAGTTGAGTTGATTATCTAACGTTATATCTGGGTGTATTGAAGCCTACCAACTGCTACTAAAATTTGAGTCGACTGCAAATGGAATTTCCTATCAGATTTAACGCTTCGCTTGCGGCGAAGAACCGAGAACGCCAACCTGACTTGAAAGTTCAGTACTTTTCAATACTTTCTCTTTTCTAATTTTTCTAGTCAATATCTAATCAGGGTGAGTGTTCAATCCGAGTTTCAACATTCCAAGCCTGGATCCATTTCGTCTGGATTAGGGATTGTTGTGCTAGGGTTTTAAGGATCAGATCGCATAACCATCGGGGCGGGAATCTTCCAAAACGTGGAAGCACTTTTTCAGCGACTATTTACTGAGCTTAGGCAGGGAACTCGATCTTCTGAGCCGAATTGTCGCCAATTGGCAGACCGTCTCAGTCAGGAGGTCAATCGAATTTGTTCAGAGAGTAAGCGCATCCAAGACTCTGGAGATATCGAGAGTTGGGCTATCTCTCTGGGTAAACATCGACTCACTCAATGCCTCAAATACTACAAGCTAGGGTCTCAGCGAGGTCGTATCGATCTCCATAGCACCCTCAGCGCCATCGTTTATCGTTACATCACTCCCCCTCAGGTTCAGGCCAGCTATCAGGCTCGCTTAAACCTGATTGAGGACTTTTTGCAAGGATTTTATGTTGAATCACTCAATGCCTTCCGGCGAGAAAATCAGCTCATCGAAACCTATCAACCTAGGACGCTTCTGGAATTAGCCGAGTATATGGCGTTCACCGAACGCTACGCTAAGAGGCGAATCCCCTTACCCGGTCGGCGAAACCAACAGCTGATCATCTTGCGGGCTCAAACCTTCTCCAAACAGCAACCGCCTGAAACGGCAGTGGATATCGAACAAACCACTGAAGGAGCTTCTGGGGATGGCGATCAAACCTGGAGTCCTTCGCCGACTCAACTGATGCGGCAACAGATGGTGTCCCAGGGAACCGAAATTCCTGAAGACGCGCTCCGGAGTAAGGTCATTGAGGCTTTACTGGCGTATCTAAAAGAGAAAAACCAGGAAGATTGCGCAGATTACTTTACATTACGGCTGCTGGATTTACCCACCAGCGAAATTGAGCAGATTTTAGGGCTGACTCCCCGGCAACGGGACTATTTGCAGCAGCGTTTCAAATACCATCTCATTCGATTTTCTTTGTCTCACCATTGGGAATTGGTGCATGAGTGGTTAGAAGCAGACCTTGAACATAATTTAGGGCTGACGCCCCAACAATGGGAAAGGCTGCAGGAAACCATCAGCCAGAAACAGGTTAAACTGCTACAGCTAAAACAACAGGGGCTACCCGAGGCGGAAATCGCCCAAGCCCTGGGATGTACGTTAAACCAACTCCAAAAGCAGTGGTCTAAATTATTAGAGCAAGCTTGGGAAATTCGAAATCTCTAAAGTGTCCGGACTGGGGGTATCAACCTATGAATAGAGACACATACCTAATTCAGAGCCTATTATTTAGGCTCATTCAGGATCCTAGCCCGACTGCCTCTTCGCCATCAGGGGACTCAAATGAAGAGGACAGTGACCTGACAACTAATCTTCAGGTCGGGCCTGACACTTTGTCACTCGAGACCAGGGATCCTCTGGATTCTGAAGATGTTAGCTCTCCGCTCCCAGAGGTAAACCAATCCCAGAATCTCTCTGAGTCATTTTCGTTATTTGAGTTGGGAGATATACCCGCTGTGCAAGACCGTTTCCAAGCTTTATTAAAACGTCGGCTTCAAACCGAAATTGAAAGCCGTCCGCCGCTGTTTCCGTGGGAAACAGAAATCCAAGAATATCCGCTCGATTATCCGGCTATGGCTGCAGCTGAATCCAACGCCTTGCAGGTTTGGATGGATCAGTTGCGTTCTTTGAGCATTCCTACTAAGCTGCCTGATTCAGTTCTGGCTAGCCTATTAGAGAGATGCCAGGCCATTGTTCAGACCTCCCTGAAACAGGGGGTAAAACTGGTGAAGGTAACCGAGGAGTTGTTCCCAGATCAACCCCAAGCCTTAGGCGAAATTGCCCGGATCATCACCACCAGCGGATACACGTCTGACAAGTATGCTTATCGTTCCGCTCCAGAATTGATCAAACTTCCTGAAGGGTACGAAACCGCCAATCCGGTTCAGAAAATCGCCCTTTCCATGCTGGCGGCTCAGGAGATTATGTCATCCCTGACCTTAACAGTGTCGCCCCAGCAACCTCGATTGGAGCGCGAATGGCTCACTGCAAATGGACTCCTAAAGCTGCAAGTCATTTTTCAATCCCAAATGATGACTATTCAGGCGGAACTCCCCTGTGGCGGTCACCTTAAACTCCAAGGCGCCGGGGTGCAAAGTTCCTCTGAACGGTCTCAATCTGGCTTGCTGAGCGTGAACTCAATGGAGCCTCAAATTGGTGAAAGCTACCGATTGGAAGTGAGGTTAGAAGGAACAGAACAGCAACAACCCTTGCAATTTGTAATTTCCCCAATCGAGGAGACGGAAGAGCTAGGATAGGGGCTGTCGACTGCATTCGGGCAAACCTTAATGACCTCTTCTGTTTCTAAGACGAGAGTTCTGTTCGGAAAGTTCCAAAAGCGGCTGAACTCCGCTCCCACCCAAAAAGCGGAAGACTCCGTCTTACTGCGGATACTGGTTCAGCTGTTGGTAACGTTGGGCATTTGCTCCATCGTTGTCGCTTCAGCGGATATCTCAGATGCTCCAGTTGAGAATCTGCTGGCAATTCCATTAAGTGCGTTGGGGGCCGCCTGGAGCTGGTATCGCCGCCGCCATCACAATACATCAGTTAAGTTCTGTATCGCCATCGGCATGTTAGTCGCCTTGGCGGTATTTTTTGTTCGGTTGCTGGATGAACCGGGCGATACTCGCTTGGTTTTGGCGGCGTTGCTGATACAACTCCAGGTGCTACATAGCTTCGACCTGCCTCGCCGCAAAGACCTCGGCTATTCAATCATGATTGGCCTGATTCTGATTGGCGTGGCGGCGACGGTGAGTCAAACCCTAGTGTTTGGCCCACTGTTACTGCTGTTTTTTGCTATCGCGCTGCCGGTTTTAGCGCTCGATTACCGCTCTCGTTTAGGGTTGCTGGTTCAGGGTTGGAAAGGGGTCGTTGCCGACCTAGAGCCCCGTCGTTTGGGGTGGATCTTGCTGATTACACTGGGCTTGGGCTTAATTATCTTTGCCTTTCTGCCGCGGTTGCCAGGCTACCAAATCCGCACATTTCCCGTCAGTTCAAACATTGAATTCGATCGGGCGTTTGACGGGCGTTCAATTGTCAATCCAGGTTATGTGCGGGAGGGGAGTTCTAACGGAACCACGGGCGGACAACAGGGGACAGGACCGGGGGGAACATCCGGCCAAACGAAAACCCAGGGGCCTGGAGAAGTAGACGATACGTTTTACTATGGCTTCAACCAGCGGATGAATCAAAATCTGCGAGGCGCCCTCACCCCCAAAGTCGTCATGCGGGTGAGATCGCAGGCTGAGGGATTCTGGCGTGTATTGGCCTTTGATCGGTATACCGGCCAGGGCTGGGAAATCTCTCGCAACGAAGACTCGCAGGTGATCAACCGGTCATTCCTTTCCTACGAATTCCTGCTGCCGCGGTTGCCCCGGCTAGGCCGCAAACGGGAAGTGATTCAAACCTATACGATGGTTTCCGATTTACCTAACTTGATTCCAGCGTTGGATCAAGCCAAGGCGATCTACTTTCCCACCGATGAAATAGCAGTGGGGTTAGAGGGAGATTTGCGATCGCCTGTCGGCTTGACGGAAGGGTTAACCTACACCGTGGTGTCAGAGGTGGCCCTGCGGAATCGAACAGCATTGGGTGAAGCGCCGACAGACTATTCCAACACGATTCGCAAACACTACTTACAAATTCCGCCTGAAATTGAAGCGCGGGTTCGCCAGCGAGCGGAAGAGTTGCTGGCTAAGTCCCCAAAACCCATTGTTAATCCCTATGAAAAAGCGCTGTTTTTGGCCCAAGCGCTGAAACAAAATTATTCCATTCAACCTGAGCTCCCCTATCTAGAACAGGAGGAGGATTTGGTTGAAGCCTTTTTGTTTAAGTATGAGGGGGGGTATCCCGATCATTTTTCTACCGTGTTGACGGTCATGCTTCGCTCCATCGGAATTCCGACACGGTTAACGGCTGGATTCTCCCCCGGTCAGTTCAATCCGTTTACCGGCTTCTATATCGTGCGGAATACCGACGCCTACGCCCTCACAGAAGTCTATTTTCCAAAATATGGCTGGTTCGCCTTCGATCCTATCCCAGGTCATGAGCTGATCCCCCCTTCCATTACTGATCATGAAACCTTCGGAGTGCTTCGACAGTTTTGGAATTGGGTAGCTGGATGGCTCCCCTCGCCCATTGCTGGATTTTTGGATGGGGTTGTCCAGTGGATTACGGCATTTCTCAGCCGATTGATTTCAGGGATCGTCAATCTCTTTAGCCGAGGATGGGTGGGAGCCCTGTTAGGGGCTATCTATTTAATCGGGATCGGATTCATCGGCTGGCTAGGATGGAGTGGTTTAAGCGCTTGGCGCCGTCAGCGCCGACTCAACCGACTACCGCCAATGGAAGGCCTCTATCAACGAATGCTGGGCTGGCTGGCTCAACAAGGCCTATCCAAATCCGCCGCCCAAACCCCGTTGGAATTCGCCCAACAACTCAACAACCACCCGACTTTCCGCCATCCTCAAGCGGTGCAGGAAATCTCCTATGCCTATGTTCGCTGGCGCTACGGCGGCGAGGCGCAAAATTTAAGCTACTTGCGAGAACGATTGCGATCGCTTAAGCAAAGACCGCCCAGGGCGAAGCGGAGCAAGCAATACCATCAGACATAAATGAATCGAGTCTTCGAGTACCCTTTCACCATTGGTGTTAATCCTTATCATGAACATGATCATTGTTATTCCTGCTCGGTATGGCTCCACCCGCTTTCCCGGCAAACCCCTCCACATGATTGCGGGAATGAGTATGTTGGAGCGCATGTGGCGCATTGCCAAAGCAATAAAACGCGTTGATCAGGTTTTTATCACCACGGAAGATGCTCGCATCATCGAGCATGCAGAAAGCTTTGGGGCCAAGGCGCTGCTAACGCCCGACTCCTGTCGTAATGGCACAGAGCGGTGTCATGCCTTAGTGAGCCAGCTTGAAACGCCGCCCAATGGCGTGATTAATTTGCAGGGCGACGCGGTGCTCACCCCGCCTTGGATTTTGCAAGCCCTCGTGGACGCCTTCTATGAGAATCCAGAATTAGCAATGGCGACGCCTGCCGTGCGCCTCAATTGGGAACAAGTCGATAACCTGCGGCAAGCTAAGCAGACAACCCCCGCCAGCGGCACCCTGGTCACCTTTGATCACCACCATAAGGCGCTTTACTTCTCCAAATTGATGATTCCCTTCGTGCGGAAACCCAATTTCGAGGGTCCCTGCCCTTATTTCAGGCATATCGGGCTCTATGGCTATAAAGTGGAAATCTTAGAGAAATTAATTAGTCTGCCGCCCTCACCGTTGGAGCTGGCTGAAAGCTTAGAACAATTACGCGCTCTCGAAAACGGCGTCCCCATTCATGTCGTAGAAGTGGACTACCAAGGCCGCTCCCACTGGTCAGTGGACAGCCCAGAAGATGTTCAGATTGTGGAAGAACTGATCACCCAAGAGGGAGAACTTGTGTAATCATGCTGAAGCTCTATTTGTGTCGCCACGGAAACACCTTTGAGCCCGGAGACAAGGTGGTTTGGGTAGGGAAGAACGAAGATGCGCCGCTGGCGAAAAAGGGATTAGCGCAAGCCAGCGCCATGGCGTCCTATCTTCAACAGCAGTCTGACTATCCGGTCGCTTTCTACTGCAGTGATTTACAACGGACAAGGCGCTATGCGGAAATCATCAAAGACGACCTTGGCCTTGAAGCGACAATCATGACTGAGCCGGCGCTGAATGAACTGGATTATGGCGATTGGGGCGGGCGAACCACTGATGAAATCATCACTCAATATGGAGAAAGCCCGGTTAAACAATGGCAGGAAAACAGCATTTTTCCTCCCCCTGGATTGGGAAATTGGGGGGATACGGCTGAGGCGGTAGATGCACGGATTGAGGCATTTGTCAGCCGTCTTATTTCTCTACCGGAAAAGGAACGATCCGCTCAACAGACCTCACCCATCGCGATTGTCAGTAGCAATGGCGTGTTACGGTTTTTCCTCAAGCTAATTCCGGGTGAATTTGAAAGGGGAATTGCAGCGCAGACGTTCAAGATGAAAACTGGCCATTTTTCGGTTCTCCTCTACGATGGACAAAATTTCCAGCTAATGGCCTGGAATCAAAATCCGTTAGATCTTCCAAAATAAGACTGGCAATTTAACTTGGATAAGTTTGCCGGAGCTTGGATAAGTTTGCCGGAGAAGGGATACAGAGCAGTGATTTATCTCCCTTAACCCCCTAAGGGTGATTTTCTTGTAGAAGAATACTCTTGAAGTGACTAAGGTCACGAATTAAGTTGTGAACTGCTGCAGGGGCGTAGCATTTGGAGCGGAGTTTACAGAGGTGACTGAAGATTTACAGCCAAATGCTACGCCCCTACCAATCTGTGACAATACTGTTCAACTATCATCCGACTCATTAGCTCTGAGAAATTTTTCAAACGAAAATTTTTCACTTTAAGGCGAGTTGACCGCCAAAAGTAAAGCAGCTCTGATTTTTGTAACCAGAGCTACTGCATTTTACCTGAAATGACTTGCAAAAAATTGAGGCCTATAGCGCCGTTAGGCAGCTTAGAGGTTGGTGAACCAGCTAATCAAACCTTGGCCGGTAATCGCTTCAGTGGCTAGAAGAGCAACAAAACCAACCATCGCCAGACGACCATTCACTTTCTCAGAATAGGCGGTGAACCCTGACTGAACAGTCTCATCAACATACATTTTAGGTTCAATAGCAAAGTTGTTTAACCGTCCGCCCTCTTCAACGGTATATCCACGTGATGTCATAACCCTTTCCCTTAGCGTGTCTTAAATCATGTAAATAAATGTAACGTACATGAAGAAATATTGCAAATCTTTAATTTTTGTATCATGTTTATCCAGATCTACTCTCTGGCATGATGAAACCTCCATCCAGCCATCCCCCCTATCTTCTTGAATTCAAAACTCAGAGTTCAGAATTTTCATCCGTACCCCTCCATCCCCCCATCCCCCATCCCCCCATCCACCTTTTCCTACTGCTACTCCCCCGTCCTTACTCAGGGCTAAGCGCATGTCGCTTCAGATCATCTAACGACACATATTCAACCGCCATCGCATGGGTTGCCGACAAAATCACTGGCGGGGCTACGCCCGCCTCAAACGCTTCCTGCCAACGGACAGCGCATAAACACCAGCGATCGCCCGGCTTCAGCCCTGGAAAATTAAATCGCTCAACCGGCGTACTCAAATCATTTCCCTGCGATCGCGTAAAGGCCAAAAATTCCTCTGTCATTTGCGCACACACCACATGGGCGCCTACATCCCCAGCGCCTGTATTACATTTGCCATTGCGATAAAAGCCGGTCATGGGAGAAGTGCAGCAACTCTCTAGTTGACTGCCGATAACATTCATGGCGTCTGACATCAGTACAACTCCGTATCAAAATTTGTAAGGCGACACTAGCAATATTGTTTCTAATTCGATATCAACCTAAGCCAGGATAGTCTGACAGGCGAGAATACTCTACGAGAAAGGCAAAGCCCTACATCATCAGAACTCAGGAATCAGCTATAGACTGGATTTTGGCTCCTGAATGCAAATATTATCCCCAAGATAATTTTCCGCTTTAAGCGGGAGCCTAATGTATAGAATCAAACCGTTTTTATCTCACAGCCGTAATGTGGAACAGCATCACTACATTTATTGACAATCTGCCAGCGATTATCGATAAATCCGCATCTTCTCCCTTGGCTATGTTAGCCCTGACCCTCCTTGTCGGAGCGGCCCTGGCTTGGCTGTTTTTCCGCAAGGAAAGTGTAAAAGTACGACTCTTTATCTATTGCGCCCTACTTATCGGTGTTTCCACCCTGATTATCGCGCTGAACCAGGCGGCGACAACGGTTGGCGGCCAGCCAGAAGGTCCCCCGATTGAGCCATCCCCACCCCCGATTGAGCCATCCCCACCCCCGATTGAGCCATCCCCCTCACCGATTCAGCCATCCCCACCCCCGATTGAGCCACAAAATCCAACGCTGAAATCAAGCCCGATACAACCCGATAAAGATATCTATACATCATTAGAAACAATCAAAGTTGAGTTTGACGTGGCGGATCGCTTACCAGATGATGGCGGTTGGCCGGTTCTTGGCATCAGTCCTGCTTCTGCCCCCGATGATCAGACAGGCAGCCAAAGAGTGAGAATCGGCGCATCCGGTCAACATACCTTTGCGGCCCAACGGCCAGGGGATTATCAGATTCGCATTTCCTATCGGCAAACCAATGGCGGGTATGTTCCGGTTGCTCGCTATCCCATTACAGTCCAAGCCTATCCTGTGGAGTCTAAGCCATCATCAAACTCGATCCAGACAGATAAAACCCTCTACACATCGCTAGAAGAGATCAAAGTTAAGTTTGACGTCGCCGATCGCGTACCGTCTGATGGGGGATGGCCGATTATTGGCGTCAGTCTCGCCTCTGCCCCTGATAATCAAACAGGACAACAAAGGGAGAAAATCGGCGCATCCGGTCAACATACCTTTGCGGCTCAACGGCCAGGCGATTATCAAATTCGCATTTCCTATCGGCAGACCAATGGCTTTTATGTTCCCGTGATTCGTTATCCCATTACAGTCCAGCCATATCCTTCAGATTTTCAGCCTTCGTCAAACTCGATACAAACAGATAAAACCGTCTACACCGCCTTAGAGGTGATCGAAGTTGAGTTTGACGTGGCGGATCGCGTACCGTCTGATGGGGGTTGGCCGATTATTGGCATCAGTCCTGCCTCTGCCCCCGATAATCAAACAGGCAGCCAAAGAGTGCGAATCGGCGAATCGGGTCAGCATACATTTGCAGCTCAACGGCCAGGGGATTATCAGATTCGCATTTCCTATCGGCAGACGAACGGAGGTTATGTTCCTGTCGCTCGGTATCCCATCACGGTTATTGAGTATCAGCCTTAAGGGAGTTTCGTCAAAATAAAATCCCAGAAAAAGGCAGTAGATGGGTAGATGGGTAGATGGGTAGATGGGTAGATGGGATGTTATTTTTCTGTAGATCTCTAACCACAGGGGTAAGGTGTCACTCCCACGCAGGTGTAATTCAGCCAAAGGTCGCCGCAACCTAGGATAGATTTCTGGTTTCACAGGAATGATGCGATAGTTGATGTTTCAGAAGCCCTAACTGATCCAAATGTAGTGATTGTGGAGCTTGCCGACTCTGACGATGTCAAGAAATAATTCGCCAGCAGTATCTAACCTAGCCTTTATATTCTCTCAACGCCTTGATTAACTGATCAATTTGCGCATCGGTGTGAGTGGCCATCACAGTTATACGGAGTCGACTGGTCGGGGTGGTGGGAGGACGCACAGCAGCGGCGAAAATGCCTGCTTGTTTGAGATGTTGGCCAAGGGCTAAAACCATTGCGGCGTCTTTAACCTGGAGACAGACAATGGGGGATTGGGAAGGCAATGGGGTGAACCCGGCATCTGCGCTGGCGGATTGCGAAAAATGCGTCGCCAACTGATAGTTAAGGTACGCCACCCGCTGATGCAGTTGGGCTCGACGGTCAGGTTCATCGCGAATGATGGCGATCGCCGCCAAAGCTGCAGCAGTGTCGGCTGGGGAGAGTCCCGTTGTGTATATCCAGGTAGCGGCGCGATTGCGCAGGAAATCAACCAGTTCGGCTGAACCCGCCACATAGCCCCCCAAACTGCCTAAGGCTTTGCTCAAGGTGCCCATTTGGATCAGTGGACGGCCTGTACAGCCCAACTGCTCCACACAGCCTGCGCCGGTCGCCCCCAAAACGCCTGTGCCATGGGCTTCATCCACCAACACCATGCATTCAAACTGATCCGCCAAATCTAGAATCTCGGCCAACGGGCACAGATCCCCATCCATACTGAAGACGCTGTCGGTGAGGATTAGGCAGCGCCGGTGGCGATCTCGATGCTGCTCCAACTGTCGCCGTAAATCCGCCACGTCACAATGGGCGTAGTCGAGCACGGCGGCTCCGCTTAAGATAGCGCCATTCTTCAGGCTGGAATGATTGTACTGGTCCGAGAGAATCAGGTCGCGCCGTCCTGTCAATGCCGACACGGCGCCCAAATTGGCCAGATAGCCTGAGCTAAAGACAATGGAGTCTTCGGTTTGCTTGAGCGCCGCGATCGCGAGCTCCAGTTGTCGGTGCAAGGGGCGGTGGCCGCTCAACAGGCGGGAGCCGGTGCTGCCGGAGCCATAGGTTTGGAGAGCTGCGATCGCGGCGTCGATCAAACGGCGATCCCCCGCTAAGCCTAAGTAATCATTACTAGCGAAATTAATAACCGTTCGATGGTCAAGGGAGATTGTCGCCCCAGACATCCCCTGAATTTCCTGCACTGAGCGCCGCCAGTTCGCCTGGTCAATCGCACTCAGAGAAGGCTTAATCCAGGCATAGGGATTCTCGGCCATTATCACCCCTATTCAATACATTAATTTTGGAGAACGTCTGGGATCCAGCTATTGGGATCGCCTGACACCCTAACCCCATCTTTTTTTGAGAAAGTGACCACCAGAATATTAGCGCCTGATCGTCCCACATCTAAATAGCCCGAATCCCACACCTCAAATCGTGTCACCCCGGTAATCTCTAGGTAGTAGACGCCCTCTTCGAGGGTAAATCGTCGCCTACGATTGTGGTTGTGGGGTCGAAATATCCGGCGTCCATCTAAAATCACGGTCGCCCACTCTCGCCCTAAGGCGACAAACTCCACCTCAACTTGACGCCGAGGCGGATGGTAATAGGGCTCATAGGGGTAATGATGGTATGGATCATGGGGATAGTGAATAATAATTTGCGCCTGGAGAGCATCGGCGCTTTGACCAAGATTGGCCGTGAAGCGAGAGGACTGAACTGCAAGTGAGGGCGATCGCCAAGATGTCAGCGCCAATCCCAACCCCGCCAAGCTAACTCCCAGCAATCTACTCAAACGTAGCTGCGCAGCCAAATGTTCGAATTGGGATGCAACGGAGATCTTCATCTCTGGACCTCGAGCTAGCCAAACTTCTGAGCTGGTAAACGGGCTCATCTACTATTATCCTCAATCATTAACTGAGAAGATGCCGCAACAGATGTTCCCCTGACTGACGAAGAGAGAGCCCAATTTCCGGCTGAACGCGGTCAACCGATCCAGTTACCTATCGTAGGCGGAGCCTTGGTGTTCGCCTACAATCTCCCTGAGATGAACGAACTCCAGCTTTCTCGACAAGCTTACTGTGGCGTCGCCACTGGAGAGATTACCCAATGGAATGATCCCATCATTGCCGCTGATAACCCGAATCGTTCACTGCCTGACGCTCCAATCACTTTTGTGCATCGCTCTGACAGAAGCGGCTCCACTTACATCCTCTACCACCATCTAAGCCAAGCTTGTCCTAACTGGACAGCGGCGGCTGGAAAATCAATGGGCTGGGCTGTTGGAGCGGAAGCATTGGGGAATAAGGGGGTGACCGTCATGATTAAGCAGACAGAAGGGGCGATTGGCCACATTAACTTTGCCTATGCCGAGCGTAATTTCTTGCACATGGCGGCCTTGGAGAACAAAGCAGGAAATTTCATCGAGCCTTCCCCCAATTCAGCCGAACGGGCTACACAGGGTATGCAATTCATCGAAGACATGATGGCCGTCTCCCCCGATCCTCAAGAAGCAGATGCTTACCCAATTGTCGGCTTAAGTTATCTACTGATATACGAGAAATATCCCGATGCCGCCACTGTCGAGGCGCGGTCTGATGTAATCGAGTGGGCGCTGACGGATGGCCGTGGGATCGCTGACGCCCTTGGCTATGCCCCTCTGTCTCAGGGGATGGCTTCAAGGGTGACACAAACCTTGGGCTCCATTGAAGTCGCCGTTGCCCGTTAAAGCTATTTCCAAAAGAGAAATAATATGTCTAGTTGAACATTTGTCAAGGGCGCACGGTCGTGCGCCCCTATCGATCCCATGGGATTATCTATGCAAGCAATCGCCTGACTAATCCTGCTGTCCAGGTCCCATTCCGACCTTACCGGCATAGACCGCCTGGTCTCCAAGCTCATCCTCAATCCGTAACAAGCGGTTATATTTGGCGACCCGCTCACTCCGACAAAGCGACCCGGTTTTAATCTGGCCAGCCCGGGTTGCGACCGCTAGATCAGCAATGGTGGTGTCTTCAGTTTCGCCAGAGCGATGGCTAATCACACAGGTATACCCCTTGCGAGTGGCCAAATCAATGGTCTCTAGGGTTTCTGTGAGGGTGCCAATCTGGTTTAGCTTGATCAAAATCGAGTTGCCAGCCCCCTCAGCAATCCCCTGCTTCAACCGGGTGAGATTCGTGACAAACAGGTCATCTCCCACCAATTGAACCTGACTGCCTAACTTTTTAGTTAGAAGACTCCAATGCTTCCAATCATCTTCATGCAATCCATCTTCAATCGAAACGATGGGATATTGGCTAACCAAACCCGCTAGATAGTCAATTAGTTCTTCTGGGGAGTGAGCAGCGCCATCATAGGTGTATTGACCTTCACTATAAAATTCACTGGCGGCCACGTCCAACGCCAGAGAGATTTGTTCGCCTGGTTTATACCCCGCTTGCTCAATCGCAGTCACGAGTAGTTCCAAAGCTGCTTGGTTAGAACTCAGATTAGGCGCAAATCCACCCTCATCTCCTACACCAGTTAGCAACCCTTGTTTCTGCAAAACTTTGCTCAGACAAGAAAAGACCTCAGCTCCCCATCGCAGGGCCTCTCGAAAAGATGACGCGCCCACCGGCACAATCATAAATTCTTGAATGTCCACATTGTTATTGGCGTGGGCGCCGCCATTGATGACATTCATTAAGGGCACTGGCAGCAAGTTGGCCAAAGGCCCCCCCAGATAGCGATAAGGAGCCACCCCCACCGCCAAAGCAGCGGCCTTAGCATTGGCTAACGATACCGCCAGGATCGCATTGGCCCCCAATTTCGACTTATTTGGAGAGCCATCCAGTTCGATCATGGTGCGATCCATGAACGTCTGATTCAGGGCGTCGAAACCTGACAATTCAGGCGCAATAATTTCTTCAACATTCTGAACCGCCTTTAGCACCCCTTTACCGCTATAGCGCTTCGGGTCTTCATCCCTCAGTTCGTGGGCTTCAAAGCTTCCAGTTGAAGCTCCACTGGGGACCTGGGCTAATCCGGCGGCGCCGCCTGTCAAATACACTTCGGCTTCAATAGTGGGACGTCCTCGAGAGTCCAAGACTTCCCGGGCTCGGATATCTTCAATAGCAGTGTCTAGTTCGTCAATCATCTCTAATCTTTTGAATGAATGAACTACCGATAAGGGAATCAATCCTTGACCTTATCAGGAATTGGATAGAGTTAACCTAAATCTTTCTCCCAAGCTTTGGCGTCAGCGAATAGGTTCAATGATCAATTGGGATTTTAACTACATTTTTTATCAACCCCAATACCCTCTCCAATCATGTCGTCATCCCTTTCTCCTTATCCTAAGCTGGGGCGATGACACCCTCTTCTCAGTTTGTTCAAGACTGCTGACAAATATTCCGTATATTGTTCTGACCAAAAAAGTTTTAGTCGAAAAACTCCCTCAAAAATTTCCGTATCGGGAAACTTAGGACATCTGGACAAATAATGCGTCAAATTCGGGTGAATGAGACCTGACGTCTCAAATCTTTCCGGAGAAACCCTATTCCAGATTCGAGGGAAACCTCTAGATTCGAAATAAGGAGTATAGTCTAAGCCGAATTCTACTTGTGATATATTTCGGCAACTTCAAATCGATCTTTTGAAGAGGGATTTCAATTGATAAATTGAATAACTTGGAGCAACAATTAATCTACAATCAAAAGTCATTTAATCTTAAAAATAAAATTCGGACTTATATCGTAGTTTACAGATAACCTTAATCAAGATTAATACATAACCTGATCACCTAAAATATAGCCCTTTATACCCCTTTCAGTTTGCACGAGAAACCAACCTGTTTCAGAGGTGTCATCCAAAAGTATCAGAGGGGAATTATCAGGGAGCGTCAGGATAACTGCATGCTGTATCCCGGGACCAGATCGTAGGTTTAAATGTTCGCCATTGGATGTTGCGACTCTAACAAATTGAGCGCTGCTAATTTGAGTTCTAGATTCAGAAACGCCATTTATTCTGACCAATGCAGCACCAGCTAATAACACAATAACACCCACAACGGCTACAAGCCTAGGTCGATTGCGCTCCCAAAAATTCGCGTCATAAGCAAATCGACGCCTGGAGTGATGCAATGACTTAAATTCTGGATTTAACGAATCACCATAATGCTGTATTAAAAAGGATTGAAACCGGTGGTTTTCATTCGTTGCAATGACTCGGATACCCGATAGCATAGCCCGGCTTCTACTTTGTTCATCGTCAACTGACTCACAGACGATAATCTTTTGATGATGGGGATAATATGCGCTATAGCTAACCAATTGACCAATAGCTTCGTAGCCATTCTTCCGGTTCAAATGATGTTTGCATTCAATCAGATATTGATTGGTTAATATATCAATTCTGCCTTCAGCTGTTGTAATTTCTAGGGTCACCGCATGACCTAACGATTCCAAAAAATCTCCGAATGTTTCTTGGAGTTCTCGCTCGTTTTTGAAAGTAATCATTTTGATTCTTCCAGGTTTTTGTAGAGGAATGCCTGAACTCCATCATTCTAGGAACACATGTACTATTTGCCAAGGGCTATCTTTGACGGGCTCCAACTTAAAGCGGGACAATCCAGTAGAGCAGGAATATAGAAGTCAGAAGTCAGAAGTCAGAAGTCAGTCAGGAACTGGATTCTGTCTCCTGTCTCCTGTATTCTTGCCCCGTCAGAATTTCCCGGGCTTAAGTCTGAGTCCAGCTTTTTGAGTCTGACTGTCCCGGTTCAAGTATTTTTATCCCAGAATAGAAGTGACAAAAAGAGAGGAAGGACGCTATGCGATTACTGCACACAATGTTACGAGTCGGTAACTTGGAAGAATCCCTCAAATTTTATTGCGATGTACTGGGCATGAAAAAACTGCGCCAGAAAGACTACCCAGGCGGTAAATTTACCTTGGCGTTTGTCGGCTACGGTGACGAAGCCGACCACACTGTGCTCGAACTGACCTACAACTGGGGCAAAGACAAGGATCAGTACACCCTAGGCGACGCCTATGGGCACATCGCTATCGGCGTCGATGACATTTATGGCGCCTGTGCAGCAATCAAAGAACAAGGCGGTAAAGTCGTCCGCGAACCCGGGCCGATGAAGCATGGCTCCACTGTGATTGCCTTTGTCGAAGATCCCGACGGCTATAAGGTTGAATTGATTCAGCTGAAAACTCAAGGGGCGGCGGCGGAGAAGACGGAAGCGGTACAGGCGGC
>JASJDH010000176.1 GCA_030065175.1 Leptolyngbyaceae cyanobacterium MO_188.B28
CCTGGCCCCTATGATGTGGCTGTGATTGGCGACTATAACATTGGTGGAGACGCTTGGTCATCTCGCATTTTGTTAGAGGAAATCGGACTCCGCGTTGTCGCCCAGTGGTCTGGCGACGGCACCCTGAATGAGATGATGCTGACGCCGCTGGTGAAGCTGAACTTAGTTCACTGCTATCGGTCCATGAACTACATCAGCCGTCACATGGAAGAGAAGTATGGGGTGCCCTGGTTGGAGTATAACTTCTTCGGTCCCACCCAAATCGCTGAATCCCTCCGCACTATCGCCGCTCGCTTCGATGAAACCATCCAGGCGAACGCCGAGAAAGTAATCGCCAATTACCAAGCCCAGGCTGATGCAGTGATCGCTAAGTATCGTCCTCGTCTGGAAGGCAAGAAAGTCGTGATGATGGTGGGCGGACTCCGGCCTCGCCACGTTGTTCCCGCCTTCTATGACCTGGGTATGGAAGTTGTAGGCACGGGCTATGAGTTTGGTCATAACGATGACTATAAGCGCACCACCCACTATGTCGAAGACAGCACCCTGATCTACGACGATGTCTCCGGTTACGAGTTTGAGCAATTCGTTAAGGCCCTGAAGCCCGATCTAGTCGCCTCTGGCATTAAAGAGAAGTATGTGTTCCAGAAAATGGGACTACCCTTCCGCCAGATGCACTCTTGGGATTACTCCGGTCCTTACCACGGCTATGACGGATTCGCCATCTTCGCCCGTGACATGGACCTGGCCCTCAATAGTCCCACTTGGGGTCTTGTCAAAGCACCCTGGCAGCAGTAGGGAGATAGGGAGGTAGGGAGATAGGGAGATAGTCAGCAAGCTTTGGGTTTTGTTAAACCAACCATTCAGGTTCATCCCCCTCATCCCCCCATCCCCCCATCCCCTAACCCCTCCATCCCCTTAACCCCTAATCCCCACCAGAGGAGATAAATCATGGCTCAGAACGTAGAAAACATCAAGGATCATGCCGAGTTGTTTCAGCAGCCGGAATATCAAGAGCTATTTGAGAGAAAGCGTGAATTTGAAGGTGTTCCGGACTCAGATGCAGTTACAGCAGCAGCAGAGTGGACTAAAACCTGGGAATACCGGGAGAAGAACTTTGCCCGTCAAGCTTTGACCGTTAATCCTGCTAAAGCCTGTCAACCCTTGGGCGCAATTCTCGCAGCCGTTGGATTTGAAGGAACGCTGCCATTTGTTCATGGTTCTCAAGGCTGTGTAGCCTACTTCCGCACCCACTTTACCCGTCACTTCAAAGAGCCCTTCAGCGCCGTCTCTAGCTCCATGACTGAAGACGCGGCAGTGTTCGGCGGGCTGAAAAACATGATTGACGGCTTAGCCAACAGCTACGCCCTCTATGAGCCTAAGATGATCGCCGTTTGCACCACTTGCATGGCTGAGGTGATTGGAGATGACTTGGGCGCCTTCATTACCAATTCCAAAAATGAGGGTTCGATTCCTGAAGATTTTCCCGTTCCTTACGCCCACACGCCAAGCTTTGTTGGATCCCACATCACTGGCTACGACAATATGATGAAAGGAATCCTATCGAACCTCACCGCGGGCAAGAAGGCCGAAACCAGCAACGGTAAGATTAACTTTATCCCTGGTTTTGAAACCTACATGGGCAATCTGCGGGAATTAAAGAGTCTCACCTCCTTGATGGGGGTAGACGCCACCATTCTAGGGGATAACGAACTCTATCTAGATTCTCCGACTACGGGTGAATTTCAGATGTATCAGGGCGGCACACCGCTTGAGGCGGCGGCGGACTCGATCAATGCCGAGGCGACTATCTCCTTACAGGCATACTCTTCTACCAAGACTCGTGATTATATTGAGAAGGAGTGGGGGCAAAAAACGGCTGTTTATCGGCCTTGGGGCGTCAAAGGAACCGATGATTTCCTGATGGCGCTGTCTGAAGCAACCGGGAATCCTGTCCCTGCTGCACTGGAGCTGGAGCGAGGCCGCGCGGTTGACGCTATCACTGACTCCCAAGCCTGGCTGCATGGCAAAAAGGCTGCTCTGTATGGTGATCCCGACCTGGTGATGGGGCTACTACAATTCCTGCTAGAGGTGGGGGTTGAACCTGTTCACGTTTTAGTCACCAACAGCAACCCGGAATTTGAAGAAGAAGCCAAGGCGCTGCTGGCGTCCAGTCCCTTCGGCCAAGAGGCGACCGTTTGGGGTAAGAAGGACCTATGGCATATGCGATCGCTCCTATTTACCGAGCCCGTTGACTTCCTAATCGGTAATTCCTACGGCAAGTACCTTTGGCGCGACACGAAAACCCCTCTCATCCGCATTGGCTATCCTATCTTCGATCGCCATCACCTGCATCGTTACTCCACCATTGGCTATTCAGGCGCCCTTAACCTACTCACCTGGATCTTGAATAGCGTTTTGGATGAGCTAGACCGCAGCACCATTGTTCCCGCTAAGACCGATATCTCCTATGACCTGATTCGCTAAGGCAGGACATTGGGAGTGGAAAAGAGTTATGAGTCGTGATGAGTTTGGAAACGGTCCTTAATTCAAGCCTCACCACCCTCCAACTCATAACTCTTCTTTCTCCCCCTATTATCCCTTCTCAAAGAGACAACAATGAACACAATTACAAAATCTCCAAACCTTAGCTATTTTCCCACCCCTGCTCAGAGAAAAGGCTGGGACCCACTCCGCCCCATTCGTCGCTGGATTGGCGGTATTCCAGTCAAAAATTCTAGATTTGCTCATTTTGTCTGTCGGCTGATTCCCTGTGAATGTCCTTTCGAGCGTGATGTCGTCCTTTTTGGGCGCAAGCTATTTCATATTCCACCACTCTGTAAACTGAATCCTCTCTACAACGAAATCGTTGGACTGCGCTTCCGCGCCCTAACTTATCTTTCCGATATCTGTGAAATGGACGTGACGCAATATATTTGCTAGTATCTCCCATCCTTTACCCCTTCAGCCTCCCCATGAAAATCACCCAAGGCAAAATCAATGAACTCCTGAGTGAGTCCGGTTGTGAGCACAATCATAAGAAGAACGGCAAAGGTAAAAACAAATCCTGTACACAAGTAGCTCAACCGGGCGCGGCTCAAGGTGGATGCGCTTTTGATGGCGCCAGCATTGCTCTAGTGCCGATCACGGATGTGGCGCACTTGGTGCATGGACCCATCGCCTGTTCCGGTAACTCTTGGGGCAGTCGGGGCAGTCTCTCCTCTGGACCGATGCTCTATAAAATGGGTTTCACCACAGATTTGAGCGAGAATGATATTATCTTTGGCGGTGAGAAACGGCTCTATAAAGCCATTCTAGAGGTCAAGCAACGCTATAGTCCGGCGGCGGTCTTTGTCTACTCCACTTGTGTGACCGCGCTGATTGGAGATGACCTGGACGCCGTCTGTCAGACTGCGGCTCAGAAGATTGGAATTCCAGTTGTTCCGGTCAACTCGCCGGGATTTATCGGCAGCAAAAACCTGGGCAATCGGGTGGGCGGCGAGGCCCTACTGGAGCATGTGGTGGGAACAGCGGAACCTGAATACACCACCCTTTACGATATCAATTTGATTGGTGAGTACAACATTGCCGGAGAGATGTGGGGCGTCCTACCGCTATTTGAAAAATTGGGCATCCGGGTGTTAGCCAAAATCACCGGGGATGCGCGCTATCAGGAAGTCGCCTACGCCCACCGCGCCAAACTCAATGTCATGATCTGCTCAAAGGCGCTGATCAACATGGGACGCAAGATGGAGGAACGCTATGGCATTCCCTACATCGAAGAGTCATTTTACGGCGTGGATGATGTGAACCGCTGTCTGCGGAATATTGCTCTAAGGTTGGGGGATCCCGTGCTCCAGGAGCAGGTTGAGACGCTGATTGCTGACGAGACTGCAAAGTTGACCCAAGCGCTGGTTCCCTATCGGAATCGACTCCAAGGCAAACGGGTTGTCCTCTACACCGGCGGCGTCAAAAGTTGGTCTGTGATCTCGGCGGCTAAAGACCTCGGCATTCAGGTGGTCGCCACCAGTACTAAAAAGAGTACCGAGGAGGACAAGGCTCGCATCAAAGAGCTGCTGGGTAAAGATGGGATCACGTTGGAGAAGGGTAACCCCCAGCAACTGTTAAAAGTGATTGCCGACACGAAAGCCGATATGCTGATTGCGGGAGGACGTAACCAGTACACTGCCTTGAAGGCGCGTATCCCCTTCCTCGATATTAACCAGGAGCGCCATCATCCCTATGCTGGATATGTCGGCATGGTGGAAATGGCCCGAGAATTGGATGAAGCGCTTCACAGTCCGATTTGGGCGCAAGTGCGAAAGGCTGCGCCGTGGGCGCGGAAGGATAGAGGCGCAGGGGAGCAGGGGAGCAGGGGAGTAGGGGAGCAGTCAATTCAAGGTCTGCTGTCAGCGGAGCAAAGCCTTGTAGCATCCAACATTCAAACTTGGAAGAATGCCCCAACAAAAGTGGTCGCCCGTAAAAAGTCTGTTGCGGTTAATCCACTGAAGCAAAGCCAGCCATTGGGGGCGGCCCTGGCTTTCCTGGGGCTGAAGGGGGTAATACCGCTCTTTCACGGCTCACAGGGCTGCACAGCGTTCGCCAAGGTGATGCTGGTGCGACATTTCCGCGAGGCTATTCCGCTTTCTACCACAGCGATGACGGAAGTGGCGACCATTCTAGGGGGTGAAGAAAACATCGAGACCGCTATCTTGACACTGATGGAGAAATCAAAGCCAAAGATGATTGGGCTATGCACCACCGGATTAACGGAAACTCGTGGGGATGATATGAATGGCATTCTCAAGGGTATTCGCAAGCGGCGCCCTGAGTTAAACTCTCTCCCCATTGCGTTTGCATCAACCCCAGATTATAAGGGAGCCTTACAGGATGGCTATGCGGCGGCGGTTGAAGCCATTGTGCGAGACATTCCGCCGAGCGGAGAGGAAGAAATTAATCAGGCTGACGAAGGACTGCTCGCACATCCTTATGGCGGCTATCCCATTAATGGATTGCCGTCGCAAGTGACTGTGCTAGCCGGTCCTTCCCTGGCCCCCGGCGATGTCCAGGAGATTAAAGAGATTGTGTCAGCTTTCGGGCTTAAGCCCATTGTCGTCCCTGATCTCTCCCTGTCTCTCGACGGGCATTTGGGGGGAGACTACAGCGCCACTACGTCTGGGGGAACGACTCTAGGACAGCTCCTGACGTTGGGTCACTCCGCCTTTACGCTGGCGCTGGGAGAGAGTATGCGACTGGCGGCTGAGATTCTGCAGCAGCGATTTGGAACGGAGTATGAGGTGTTTGACCGATTGACCAGCTTAGAGACAGTGGACCAGTTTTTGCTGCGGTTATCTGAAATTAGCGGTTATCCAGTCCCTGAAAAGTATCGGCGTCAGCGTTGTCAGCTACAGGACGCGATCCTGGACACCCACTTCTACTTTGGCCGCAAGCGAGTCTCCCTCGCCCTAGAGCCTGATCTGCTCTATTCAATTGCCTGGTGGCTAGATTCGATGGGAGTAGAAATTCACGCAGCGGTGACCACCACTAAATCCCCCCTGCTGAAGCGCCTGCCGATTGAAACCGTCACCATTGGCGACCTGGAGGACTTGGAGAACCTGGCTAAAGGCTCAGATTTGCTGATCACCAATTCGAATGGCGCTGCGATCGCACGTCGCCTCAACATTCCGCTCTATCGGTTGGGGTTCCCTGTCTTTGATCGATTAGGCAATGGTCAACGGTGTAGCGTTGGCTACCGAGGCACAACCGAGCTGCTGTTTGATATTGGCAATCTATTCCTGGAGATGGAGGAGGTTTCTGCCCATGAGCAAGTGAAGCGATGGAGTAATGGGGATATGCAGTGAGGGATTAGCGTAAAAATAAAGTCCCAGTAGAAGAGTTCGGATGGGGGATGGGGAGATGGGGGGATGGGGGGATGGGGGGGTATTAGGTGCGGATCCCTAATTTGCACTCCCACTTGGATTGAACACATCTTGGGAAGGCGGGTGTGGGGTGTAGTCAATAGATGATGCAGAGATGTTGAGAGATACAAAGTTTGAAGTTTGAGGTTTGAGGTTTGAGGTTTGTTTTTATTCCTGTCCCCTAATCCCTATCCCCTGTCCCTGTCCCTTGCTCATTAAGAGCAATTTGCGAAGGAGCGCTGTTATGAAAATTGCTTTTGCCACCCGTGACTCTATTCACATCAACGCCCATTTCGGCTCAGCCAAGAAAGTGGATGTTTATGATGTGACATCGGCGGGATATGAATTCCTGGAAACCATCGAATTTTCGGGAAATTTGAAAGAAGACGGCAATGAGGACAAATTGACGCCTAAAGTCGCCGCCTTGGATGATTGCACAATTGTATATGTTTCCGCTATTGGAGGAAGCGCCGCGAAGCGTTTGCTGGCGGTCAAAGTTACACCTCTGCGGGCTGAATCGGAAGACGACCTAATTACAGATGTGCTTGGCATACTCGTGAAAATGTTGCAAGGCAGCCCCCCACCCTGGCTCCGGAAAGCCCTGCAGCAAAGATCCGGTAGTTTTGCAGACAAGTCCAGCAGTTTTACAGAAGACAGTTTCGCAGAAGACATTAATGAACTAGAAGAGGAGGAAATCCTGGTATGAGCCCAACGACAAACACGACCACCCCTCAATCGGTTTCCACAGAGGTGCTGGAATCACCGTTCTTGAAAGCGATTGTTCAACAAATTCGAGCCAATGACGCCTATGGCACCTATCGCAATTGGGGCGACGAACTGCTTCTGAAGCCCTATGTACTCAGTCGCGCCCAGAAACGGGAAATCTCAGTTGACGGAGAAGTTGAGCTAATGACTCAGGGCAGAATTCTGGCGTTTTATCGAGCGATCGCAGTTCGCATTGAACAGGAAACTGGTCTACTGAGCCAAGTTGTAATTGACTTAAGCCATGAAGGCTTCGGCTGGGCGTTGGTCTTCTCGGGCCGTCTGTTGCTCGTTTCTAGAACCCTACGGGATGCTCAACGTTTCGGTTTTGACTCTCTAGAAAAAATGGCGACAGAGGGTGAAAAACTTGTACAAAAAGGAGTGGATTTGGCGAATCGCTTTCCAGAAGTCGGCAGACTCTAAAGTGGGTCATTGGTCATTGGTTATTCGTGATTGGTCATTGGTCATTGGTTATTGGTTATTAGTCAAGTAACAAGGACCAAATAACAAATAACAAATGACAAATGACAAGTGACAAGTGACAAGTGACAAGCGACAAGCGACAAGCGACAAATGACAAAGATAAAAATGCTGTTCCTAAAGGAGATTTATATGACTCAAGCAACAGAACCTGTTCCCAATATTGATGACCTGAAAGTGCAAATCAAAAAGTTGAACAGTAAAGCGGGTCAACTCAAGATGGATTTGCATGATATCGCAGAGGGCTTACCAGCTGATCTAGAAAAGTTGCCAGATGCAGCCGCCCGGACCTATGGCGTCTATTGTCAGCTACGCGATTTGAAACAACAGCTAAAAACGTTGGAGCAGAGCTAATGAATAAAACCCTAGCTGATTTCAATCGTCTTGTCGATGCAGAGGAGTATTTCGAGTTTTTTGATCTTCCCTATGATCCTCAGATCGTAAGTGTCAATCGTTTGCATATTTTGCAGAAGTTCTCGCAGCTCATTCAGACTGCGGGGGAAGCTAACGAGCTAAATGAGGAGGAAAAACTGAAACAGTATCAGACTGCGCTTCAGAACGCCTACAATGTATTCCTTACATCAACGCCAGTAGAGCAGAAGCTGTTCAAGGTGTTCAAAGAGAAACCGAAAAATGTGGTTCTAATATCAGAAATTGGTAAGGGATCTGCAGATAAATAACATCCCATCTACCCATCCACCCATCTACTATCTTCTCTGGGACTTTATTTTTACGCGAATCCCTAAGGATTGACATCAAACCTCTACGAGCATGGCGATGCTCAAGTGTTAACCACTATCGGATTTGACTAAGGAGCCTCTATCGTGCCAAATCTGACTCCAACTGAACTCGAACGCTACCGTCGGCAAATTATGCTTCCCGGCTTTGGTGAGGCGGCGCAGCAGCAGTTAAAGGCATCGACTGTACTCGTGACTGGGGTAGGCGGGTTAGGGGGAACGGCGGCGCTGTATCTAGCAGTGGCTGGCGTCGGTAAACTCATCTTAGTGCGGGGTGGAGAACTCCGTCTTGATGATATGAATCGGCAGATTCTGATGAGCCACGACTGGCTAGGCAAACCGAGGGTATTCAAAGCCAAATCGACCTTGGCGGCGATTAATCCCGATGTTCAAGTCGATGCTGTTTTTGACTACGTTACGCCAGAGAATGTCGATCAGTTGGTGCAGAAGACTGATGTAACGCTGGATTGCGCCCACAACTTTGAAGAGCGCAACCTGCTCAATGCAGCCTGTGTGCGCTGGGATAAACCGATGGTCGAAGCCGCCATGAATGACATGGAGGCCTATCTGACCACCATTTCGCCGGGTCAGACGCCGTGTTTGTCTTGCCTTTTCCCTGAGAAGCCGGATTGGGATCGACGTGGGTTTGGCGTCCTCGGGGCTGTATCTGGAACGCTGGCCTGTTTAACCGCACTAGAAGCGATCAAGCTGATCACTGGCTTCGGTGAACCGCTGTTCTCTCAGCTCCTGACAATGGATTTGAGCCGATCAGAGTTCGCTAAGCGCCGTCCTTATCACGATCCCAACTGCCCAGTCTGTGGAGAGAGATCCCAAACTTTCCTCTCCGCCCAACTCCCTAATCATGCTATTGCCAACCCTGATCACTTTCTCGCTCGCAATTACCACGTATAGACTGACTAAAACCATTTCAGATGAGGCGCTTCGGATAACTTTCGGCTTGCTCACGAGTTCCTGTCTCTGTCTCAGCCTGGTTTTCATCCCCTGGCCGTTCAAACTGCTGATTGTGACTGTTCTTCTCACTCAGCAACATCCAGAAAAATCCAAAATCTAAAATCTAAAATCTAGGAGGCCCCAATGACCATCACCCTAACAGAAGTCGCTGAACTACGGCTCCGTGCTTTTCTACGAGGTACTAGTCATGAGAGTAACTCTACGCAACGCGGCGTTCGTTTTTCGGTCGACGATGGCGGCTGTAGCGGTTACCAATATGCCCTGAACATCGCTGATGCGCCCCAGACCGATGACCTGGTCGTAGAGCAAGGCAGTCTTAAAGTTTATGTTGATCGCCAAAGCGCTCCTCTATTGGAAGGCGTGGTGGTTGACTATGTTGACGGGTTAATCGAAAGCGGATTCAAATTCTCCAACCCTAACGCCACCGACACCTGTGGCTGTGGACAATCTTTCCAGGCGGGGGACTGTACGCCTGCCGCCGCGCCGTGTAGTTAATCTTTCACTCGATGTCCCTAGATCCTCCCCAAGGGGGACTTTGAATCCGGTCCCCCTTTTTCTTAACAACAAAGCGGTGCGTTATTACAGGGAGTCGAGGAGATCAAGTCCTTTACGGACTCCACTAGAAGACTTGTGTATGCATTGTTGATTTTCTCACTCAGGAGAAACCACCATGACGACCTATCAAGTAAAACTGATCAACAAAAAGAGAAATCTTGACATCACTATTCCAGTTGAAGACGACACTTATATCCTCACTGCGGCTGAAGAGCAAGGGGTTGATCTACCGTTTTCCTGTTCGGCTGGCTCCTGTTCTAGCTGTGTGGGTAGGCTCGTTGACGGTGAAGTCGACCAGGAAGACCAAAACTTCTTAGATGATGACCAGCTAGCCAAAGGCTGGGTCCTTCTTTGTGTCGCCTACCCCAAGTCTAACTGCACGATCAAGACCCATCAGGAAGCATATTTAGTTTGACTATCCTAGCCATCCCCCCAGAGGCCGCCAAAATGTTTGAAAGTTTTACAGTGTCTGGTTCTTCCCTAAAGTTGCTCAATGTTGGAGAGCATGGCGTTATTTCTCGATTGACCAGGGCCGATACCGCCACCGTTCAAGCATTAAAGAAAATGGGATTAATTCCTGGCGCCCCAATCACTTTAGAACAGCGATTCCCACGTTTTGTGATTAAGACTGGCGCTAACCGCTTGGCGCTGAGTGAGAAGATGATCCAGGCAATTTATGTGCGGATCAAAGGTAGGGTGAGGAGCCAACCCTGGGGATGATGGGAGCGAGATTTTGGAGGAGGCCGGATGCTGATGACTAATCTCAATTCACTCGCCATTGGTGAAGCTGCTGTGATTACCTTGCTCACCGCTGAAGTTAGACTACAACAGCAGTTATGCGCCCTCGGGTTTCGTCCTGGAAGGCAAGTGTCAGTGGTTCGCAAAGCTGGGTTCTCCGGTCCTCTCCATCTTCGGATGGGCGTTACAGAGGTGATGTTGCGTCGTCGAGAGGCCCAACAGGTATATGTCGTAAGCGTAGAACCGGAGCACGACGATGAAACGGATTGCAGTGTTGGGGGCGCCGAATACCGGTAAGTCCACATTCTTTAATCGACTTACGGGCGCCAACGCCAATATTGGCAACTGGCCTGGCATTACAGTCGAGTTGGCGATGGCTCACGTTCAACTTAAGAATGAGCAGGTGGAAATTATAGACCTCCCTGGGATCTACGACCTGCAAGGGTTATCTGAAGATGAAGCGATAGTGCGACAGTTTCTCAGTATAACCCCACTGCATCTGGTGCTGATTGTGATTAACACAAGTCAAATTGACCATCAACTTAATTTGGTGCTCCAGGTTAAGCATTTGCATCTGCCAACGGTGCTCTTACTCAATATGGCAGATGAAGCGACTACATTCGGCGTTTCGGTCAATAGTCAAAAAATTGCCAGGAATCTAGGAATACCGGTTGTTGCGTTGAGCGCTAAATATGGCCAGGGATACGCCTTGGCGTATGACACGATCGCACATGCTCTCAATCAGCAGCAACAGCCTGTTCATCTGGGTTCTTTGGAGGAACGGCGGGTGGCCGAAAGCCAAATTACCGAAGAATTAGAAGGCTTACTCCAGGAAACAGTTGAGTTCTTCACTCACCCCCAAGAGACCTGGACTCAGAGACTGGATCGGGTGCTATTGCACCCCATCTGGGGATTACCGATCTTATTCGGCGCTTTATTTCTTACCTTCCAGGCGATCTATTTCCTGGCGGCTCCCTGGCAAAATTGGATAGAAGTGGGGTTGCATGGCTTGAAAGTAGTGGTGCTTGAACCGCTACTAGCAGGGCTGCCTCCCTTCCCCAAATCGTTTTTGCTAGAGGGACTTTACGATGGAGTAGGCACAGTCATTGCGTTTGATCCGCTGATTACGCTGTTCTTTTTTGGTATGGCGGTTTTGGAAGATAGCGGCTATTTGTCCCGCGCTGCCTTTCTGACTGATGGATTGATGCAACGGCTGGGGCTGGATGGGCGAAGTTTTGTGATGTCCATGCGAGGATTTGGCTGCAATCTGCCAGCTGTGATGGGGATTCGGGTGATGCAATCGACTAATCTCAGATTGCTGTCGATGCTGATCCTGCCATTCTCTCTGTGTCCGGGGCGTCTAAACGTGTTTATTTTTATCACTGCAGCCTTATTTTCCACCACCACCGCTCCCTTAGTCCTGGTTAGCCTATATGGATTCAGCTTAGCGGCGACTGTTCTCAGCGCATTTTTGCTCAAAGGTTGCTTTCCACATCAGGAGTCTTTCATCCTGGAACTGCCGCCCTATCGTTTTCCCACCTTTAAGCAAGTGCTGTTGCGAGCCTGGTATGAAGTGCATCATTTTTTGCGATGGTCTTACCGATTCATCATTTCCGGCGTGGTTTTGATCTGGCTGCTGAACCATTTGCCCTGGAATGCGCCCGCCATGAGTTCCCAAACCCTGGGCGGCATGTTAGGTCAAGCGACTCAGCCATTCATGGCTCCCATTGGGATTGACGCCCAGCTAGCCGTTACCTTGATTTTTGGCATTTTTGCTAAGGAGGTGATTCTAGGCGGATTAACCCTGATTTACCAACAAATGTCAGGAGCGACCGATTTGATGGGGGCGATCGCAGGTCAGATTGATTGGGTTCAGGCCTTCAGCTTTATGCTGTTCACCCTACTTTATCTGCCTTGTTTATCAACTCTCGCCCTGCTCAAGAGCGAGGCCAATAGCATCCGGTTTGTCCTGATGGCGATGGTTTGGTCATTGGGGTTGGCTTGGACATCTAGTTTTATTTTCTATCAAAGCGCCAGGGCATTGGGATTTTGACCAATACGGCCACCTCATTCACAGCAGATACTGACTAAAAAAAGGAGTAATGCGATGACTTACTTAACGGGTTTAACCTTTGGCAAAAAAGACTGGACGCCCCAATTTCTTCAAGATATTAATCGGGATACCTGCATTGGTTGTGGTCGCTGTTTTAAGGCCTGTGGTCGAGCGGTCATGTCATTAATCGGTCTAAATGAAGATGGCGAAGTGGTCGATGACGACGATGACGACGATATCGAACGCAAAGTGATGACCATTGTGGATTCCAATAGCTGCATTGGCTGTCAGGCGTGCATTCGGGTTTGTCCAAAGGGGTGTCATACCCATGCCCCATTGGCGGTTACTTAGCATCGAGTTGAGGCATATCATGTCACAGTCCAGTAATAAGCCAACCAAGCATTCTCTACTAGAACGCGATTGGTCAGTGTACTATCGGGCGACAAAGGGTCGCCCGCCCCGAGAGACGCTTTTATTCGCCCTGACTCAGTTTGAGGCGGAAGCCCCCAGCAAGACTCGACGATTCGCAGTGGATCTGGGTTGCGGCGACGGGCGGGATACGGTGGAGCTACTCCGACAGGGCTGGCGAGTGTTGGCCATTGATGGAGAGAAGGATGCGATCGCACTGCTCCGCCAACGCTCCGGCGTCAATCGGACGTTTTTAGAGACCCGCGTTCAACGGTTTGAATCTCTTACCCTACCCCCTTCGGTAGATCTGGTTAACGCCAGCTTCTGTCTGCAATTCTGCCCGCCAGAATATTTTCTTAATCTATGGCGAGAGATTGTCACTTCACTGCGATCAGGCGGGCGGTTTTGCGGCCAGTTATTTGGCGATCGCGACTCTTGGACGACGGCGCACTCCAACATTTACGGATACACTCGCGAACATGTGGAGGCGTTACTCCAATCCTTTGAGCTGGAATATTTTGAGGAAGAAGAACATCCCGGCAAGACACCCCTCGGTGAAGGAAAACACTGGCATCTTTTCCATATCGTTGCTCGTAAGCTATGACAGTCTATTCCTATCCTATGAGGGATGAAGCCTGCCAAAAACATTGAGTTAATCAATGATTAAGTTGTCGATTTAAATATAGGTCTTAAAGATAATCGGCCTCTTTCTCGAGAAGGCATTCAGGCACCTCCTTCAATAACTTTTTCTGGTCGCAAAATGCTGAAACTTTTTTTTATTTCTCCATAAGAAGCGGCAGGTTTCCAGGCCAAGATTTCATCTGTCTAACACTATGGATACGATTGGAAAAACTTATTCCTATACCGAGGGATAACTTAAAGCAGAAAATTATCACCTTAAACAGAGGCTAAAACCTAGAACCTATAATTCAGTGGCTATCTGACCAATCAGAAATACTTAAAAAAGTATTTAAGCAAGATCAAATACTGATAATAAGTGATGCATTTTCGAACAGTAAATATGGTCAGAATCAAGTGATCTTTGCTAAGTATGACACTCAAATTACTTGAATCATATAAGGATATATCTTGATCAATCAAAGTGTATTTTTAATTAATATCTAAGCCTGTGTATTATGGGTTTAATAATTTGGAAAATCAATCAGATTATACAGTTTTGCTATTTTGATTGGGTTTTAATTATCTCAAACAGACAACTTGATTATTTCTGTTTCAATCTATGAGTGACCAAGAAAGATGCTCTAAAAAGATTGAAAAAAAGGAAAAATGACATCATTTTTTGGAATTCTTCTTGATAAGAAAATATTCTGAGCTTTGATAGGGCGGGCTATACCAATGAGCTATTTGTATAGCCGTGAAAAATCAAAAGGGACAAGTAATTATGAGATTTGCCCACGACGTAACTGAACTGATTGGCGGAACCCCCCTGGTTCAACTCAACCGCATTCCCCAAGCCGAAGGCTGCGTCGCCCGAATCATGGTCAAACTGGAGGGCATGAATCCCGCCGCCTCAGTTAAAGATCGGATAGGCGTCAGTATGATTCGAACAGCTGAAGCGGCGGGACAAATCCAACCGGGACAAACCATATTGATAGAACCCACTTCGGGAAATACTGGAATTGCCCTGGCAATGGCCGCGGCGGTCAAGGGATATCGGTTAATTCTCACCATGCCAGAGAGCATGACACTGGAGCGACGGGCTATGCTCAGGGCCTATGGCGCCAAGCTGGTTCTCACACCTGCAGCAGAGGGGATGACGGGGGCGATCGCTCGGGCCAATGAACTGGCTAAAGCTATCCCCAACGCCTTTACGCTACAGCAGTTCCAAAATCCCGCCAATCCTCAAATCCATCGTGAGACAACCGCTGAGGAAATCTGGGCTGATACTGATGGACAGGTGGATATGGTGATCTCAGGTGTTGGCACAGGCGGCACCATCACGGGGATCGCCGACGTGATTAAATCCCGTAAACCTGGCTTCAAGGCAATCGCGATTGAACCCGCAAACAGTCCCGTTATCTCGGGCGGACAATCAGGCCCCCACAAAATCCAAGGCATCGGTGCAGGCTTTGTTCCCTCCATCCTACAAGTCGATCTGATCGACGAAGTGATTCAAGTCAATGATGACGACGCCATTGCCTACGGTCGTCGACTAGCCAGAGAGGAAGGCTTACTCTCTGGGATTTCCTCAGGAGCCGCTCTCTGGGCGTCGATTCAGGTGGCCAAACGGCCTGAAAATGCTGACAAACTGATTGTCATGATCCAACCTAGCTTCGGTGAGCGCTATCTGAGCAGCGTGATGTTCAAGGATCTAGAGATTTCTAACCCTATCCTGATTCCCGATTTACCTTCGCCTGCGATGGCTACTCTCGTTACCTGAGCCGGTTTCCAGATCCTCCAAACAGAAGAGCAGGGGGAGCAGGGGGAGCAGGGGGAGCAGGGGGAGCAAGGGAGGATTAATGTTCACCCAAAGTGCGAAATTATTTTACCTCCCTCCTCCCCTGCCTTCTTTCCTGTAACAACTTTTTCGCAGCCAACACTAAGCTTCTGCTGCCTCCCCTGCCTCCCCTGCCTCCCCACTCCTAGTTCCACGCAAAACCTATTTCCTCTAAACAAAGGACATCTCCTATGTCGGCATCCGAACGTCAAGAACAATACCTGAAGCTGATCGATCAGCTACTTAAATGTCCCAACGGTCAAGAACCCGACGTTTTAGACGCACAGTTGGATCTAATCGACGCTGGTTTAGTGCAAACCATGATGCAAGTTGCGACCTCTTTTGCCCATCAGGACAATCAGGATGCAGCTAAATTCCTCATTTACGTCGCCCGTGAACTGGCTAAGCAGCTTGAACTCTATCCTCAACCCTCAACCTAAGGTATTAAAGATGTTTACCCAAATGACATTAACCGCCCGTGAAGCCGAAAAAATCGCGGTAGTCATTTTTTGTAAAGGATGACTGAAATACTATGTATGCAAGAGATTCAAGCACTAAGGCTTACTTAAAATACCTGAAGTATCCTGACCATTCTCGGTCATCTACGGTCGTACAGCCAAGGTAT
>JASJDH010000177.1 GCA_030065175.1 Leptolyngbyaceae cyanobacterium MO_188.B28
CATATGAGCACCACTAACTTAACAGTGAACGAGCATCGAAACGAGGAAACAAAAGGCGACGAAGGAACGCAGGGGATCAATCTGGTCAAAGTCGAGGATGAGGAAGATAACGCGATCGTTCTTGCAGACAACACCCGGGTGATTCAATCTAAAACTCTACCGAATAACCGCCCCATCGCCATCGATAATTTTAAGGTGGCGCACGCCTTAACATTATCTGGCAATCGTCCGGTCATGGAGGACACGCTAGAAATCGCCCATACGGACACATTGCCGGGACATCGTCCTGTGGCGGTTAGCCATCTGAAGATTTCCACCATTGGCGCTTTACCCGGGAATCGCCCCATCGCCTCTAACGAAATCGATGATGTCCCCTCTGTGTTAATGGGTTACCTTGATTAAGGCAATCTTACATAGCCATGTCCAGCACTCGCAGCATCAATTTTTCGACAAATATCCGCAAGTGCGTGATTTTGAGCGGTCCTGTTTAGTCCTTCCAACGGGACCGAAATGTCATGGGCCGCCTGATAATCAACAATTTCCGTTCTATCGTATAGACAGGGGCTTAAATATATCCAAATTATCTTAAGTCCCTTTTTCCTTGCAGCATTCAGAAGAGGCGGCAACTCATGCTTGGCGATGAAGTCAGAGGCTAAAAAATTTGGACTAACCATGAGGACCGCCACCTTAGCCGCTTCAAGCGCAGTTTTGATTTCATCTCTCCACAAAGACCCTGGCTGAATTTTGGTATCATCCCAAGTCGAAATCGTTTGATTATGAATAAGCGGTTTAAGCATTCTCTGCAGTCTTGTTAGCCACGCTCGATCTGCGTGACTATAGCTAATAAACACTAAGGAGCGTTCAAGCTCATTGGGCTTAGTCAAGATTGGGGGATGACTTAAATGATGTACTCGCGCGCTTAACTTTCTCTCTAGTGACTGAGGATGGGGATTTGGACTCATTCCTTTCAACTGTCCATCTAATCTCTGAATGTATTTCTCTAAAGAGATATCGATTGGATCTCGCCCCGTATATTTTCTCCAAAAGGCTTGATCTTGGATACTAGGGATCGACTGCACTCCCCAACATGGCTTTCGTCGACTAAGCTCCTGTTTTGGCCAGAGACGGTGTAAAATGACTCGATGATTCCAGTAGCTTGGGCTATATCCTAAGAAGAGAGTTTTGCTTCGGTGCAGCTTGCTCAAAAGCTGTCCTGGCAGCAATGATGCGACGTCCCGATGGGACAAATAATCAATGTATTGGTCTTCGGTAATACCTGAGTTTTTCCCTTTGGGCAGCGCCTCAGCCATCCCCCCATAGAGTTTAAGAATGATCGGATAGTGATCGAGGGATAGGCGATCATACTTTTCTGGTTCATTAATGGGGACGGCTTCGCCTTCTTGCATCAGGTAGGTCTCATCTCCAGATATGGTTTTGACAAATCTTTGATGGACAAACTTACCTTTTCCCTGATCAAACTTAAAAGAGACTAAATCGAAGGGCTCCTTCGTCTGTTTGAACGTATTTTCAAGTGTGCTATCAAAGCAAGTGGTAACAATCAGAGGGTATGGAGGAGCATACCCTTTGTCGCGCATTCTCTTTGGCAGAGAGGCGAAGAATTTGTGCAGTTTATTGGGGGGATACTGTTTGGGAGAGTATTCAGTCCCAAACAAATTGATCAAGGCTTCATGAAGATCGTCTCGTTTCAGGGTCTCAATGGATTGAGATAGCGTTTGCAGCGCCATCTTCATCCTTGTATTGTCTGAACGTCCACAGGGTAAATGTGCAGTCGTTGCATTGTGTGGTGGGCAGCGGATGTCTTCTTTGGAGTAAAATCCAGCCACTTGATTGAGGTATGAGGCAAATTCCAGCATATTGGGGGGATGGGCGGGGGGATCATTTAAATGGCCGCTCCACCAACTTTCTTCTTCTCCCCCTGCATTGACGCGATCGCATAAGTTAATGTCAGGTCCAAGAAAGGGGACAATTTGGCCGCGCGCAATGGCGTTAACCACAGTCACTAGATTGTAATGTAAGTCAAGTGGATCAGAGACTGTCTCCTGGAAGAATCCGCCTGAATCTCTTTTTCCTAAAGTTTGGCAAACGTAAGGTTGAAGTAAATCAAACTTTTGGGGTTCAGTGTGATGGTTTTTAGTTAACGAGAAAGACGAAAAATCTGGCCCAAATTCTGTTTGGCGTCCATGCAGCAGATGGGCTTCACGCGGCCAGAATAGTAATTTTCCTTGGACCTTATCCAGTTGAATTTTGCCTGCTGTATAACCATATCCGCGTTCGGTTGGATTGACGTTCCCCATAAAGGAGTCCAATCCGAAGAATGAGCGCCCTTGCCAGATGTAGGCAGCTCCTGAAACACCTTCTGACATAACTGATTCAGCGGTTTCATGCCGATGGCCGCAGAGATGAACTGCAAAGTTTCCATCAGCGATGATGTGTTCGTTCAGATATTGTTGGGAGTTGGCGGTTAACCAAGCAGGCGAGTGGTGGGTCAATAGTAAACAGGCATGATGTTGCTTTGCCCAAGCGGCCCCTTCCTCCCCACAGGCTTGGTGAAACTGCCGACTGTTGAGGGCAAGCTTACCTTTATAGTCGTCGTTTGAAAGCTGCAGAAAACTCGTATTGAGGCCCACAATACCCAACTTAGCCCCCTCTTTTTCAAGGGTGACAGAAAAATCGCCTGGTAGGATTCCGAACTTTAGATGTTCAGGTTTGAGCGGTTGCCCTCGCCACCATGTATTGTAGTTCTCAAAGGCCTGTGCAACAACTTGGCGATAGTCTGAGTCGGCATCTTCCCAGAAGTACTTCTGGATGATTTGCTGTTCATTCCACTGCTGCAGCAGGATGACCGGGGCTTTCCCTTTATCGGGTCTGACCAAGTCATGATTTCCCGGCACGGCTAATACCTTAGGCGTCGAGCCAAGTTTCTGCAACCATGCCCACATTTGTTGCAGTAGGTCATCAACCTGCTGAAATTCTTCAACACTCCCGTGCTGAGTCAGGTCGCCCGTCAACAGAATTAAGTCCCAGGGGCCGCATTGTTGGTGAAGACGATCTAAATCCTGGAATAATGCTTCCCGCACACCGGGCCAGAGCCAACCTCGCTTCTTAACGCCTTGATGAAGATCTGTAAGATGTAGCCAACTAAAGCATGTCACGACAAATGCACCCCTTACCTGTTTGATGGGTAATATTCTTCATTAGCTTGGAGTGTCGAGTTAATCCAGAGATTTCCAATTTCTTGACCAGCGACACTCAGTGACAAGAGGTCTGACGCCATTAAGCTCACCCAACCACTAAACACGGTGCGGATTGTTATAAATTTGAACCGACTCTCAATTTAGAGGGAGAACTTTTGCGATTAAGGCGTCTTTCATGCACTCAATATATGTCAACCCCTCAAACGAATTTAAGTGATAAGAAACTCATTTTAATGAGAAAAGTAAACCTTCTGAATTCAGAATACCGCCAAAGTTCGCAACACAAATAGCAATGACAAATTCAGGAGGAAGTAACTTATACTACAAGCTTAGAGAGTTTTTTTGCATCTCAGATTGGCTTGAAAAAATACTTAATGTATAAAGAAAATTACCAAGATATGGTATCTCGATATAATCTGGAAATTTGGGTTTTCTGGTAAATGTAAATAGCACGCTATATGCAGTAGATAAACCGCTAATTTGAGGGTTTAAAAACACTATTTATGACGCCAGACAAAATCCCAGATGGAAGATAAATAATTCGATTCAGGAAGTCTTTGAGTTTTCCCTTGTTCTGGTTTAAATGTAAGGATATCTCCATCTGTGATTCTGCTAATTTACTAGCTCATAGGGGTTATATTACTAACATACGGAAAAGACTGATCGAGCAACAAATGCAATACACCTTGTTGATTCTCTGAGAGAGAATCAACAAGGTGTTTTTTAGAAATCAATAATTTTGAATCTCTACAGCTAAATATTCGTCTTGCTCAAATGTATGACAAGCGTATTACGATATGGCGATTTTTGTCGCTGAATTCGTCATTTCTAGAGAGCGCTTTTCAGTATTATTTCTCGTCTACCACAATTCTAAAATAGCAATGAATTCTACTTCTATAGAATTCTTTTTGGAATAAAGGAAATATAGTCCCAATCAGCCATTCTTAACTGCGAATTTATAGATATGATCCTAAATTAGTTGTGAACCCTTTAAAGTTGATGTCCCTATGGGAAGAGGCTTGTATAGTCCTAAAAAGCATTTAGACTCTACAAATAAAATAGGCTCTCTACACGAGAAGAGTGATATTGGATTTATACAAGCATAAATATATTAGCTGGGTTTTCCTTAACATGGCCAAAATCCTACTTTAACGGCATCAGAGCATGCAAACTTGACAAGCGTACCCGGTGTAGTCTACATGCTCTATTCAGTCATCTCCATGCACTTCAATACAATCGAGGCGATCTCGGTCCGAAATTGGGGGGCTGCCCTTCGAACGTGATAGCAACACCCTGATCTGCAGGCAATTTCCTCCACGCCAGGGAGACAATTAGCTGGCATTCCTTTGGCGAGCCGGTAAAAGGTGTTTGGCCGTCAGATATTTGTGGATTTCCAAAGGCTTGAGTTTGCATAAGTCCTTGGCCAGCTCTTGAATATGAATACTTGCGGACAACAACGGCGCCAGCGCCTCCCGCATGAACCCTAAAATTTGAGGCTCGGCCACCAGAAGCACTTTCCGAACCTGGTAAGTATGTGTCGCATTCACGATTTCGGTTGCAATCTCACGGGTAAAGCGGCGTTCAAACTCATCAATATGATGTTGGCGATGATCATCATATCCGTGAGCTTGATGGGCTTTCCCTCGGTTCCGCCCCGTTTTGGCGTTAGCCCAAAGCGCCTTGCCAGTGCGATCTTGGACAGGGTTTAATAGCTCCTTACGTTCAACCAAGTTGGGACCAGGCTGAGTAAAAAATTCTGCTTCCTCCACCGTAAACAGACGAGCCTTCGTTCCATCAACCACTGTAACTAATAATTCACTCATAATCCTTCTGTTAATACTCAACGTTTGGAATCGAAAAATATAGGAAAGGAAAAAGGGGCAAAGGTAAAGATGAGAGGACGATACACGCCCCTTCCCCTTTTCCCCTTCCCCTTTCCCGGCTTAAGTTGATACCCAAATTTCAGACCGAACCCAATTGCCAATCCTAAAGCCTTAAGTTAAGTCGCCTTTGCCGAGTTGTTAGACGCCTTAACTCACCGGAACCGCTTCACCCCCGGCTAAGAGCAATGGGAAGTGATGGGCATTGGGCGAATGCATCACCTGAAGCCCAATGTTGGCCCGGTTGATGACATCGGCGTTCGTATTAATGACCCTCCCTTGGCTGTCAAGCACTGAATGGTTGAAATTAAATCCGTTCAAATTGAACGCCATTGTTCCGACCCCCAAAGCAGCAAACCAGATACCAATTGTGGGCAGCGCAGCGAGTAAGAAATGGAACGCTCGATGGTTCTGGCTGCCTAAGCGGGGAATGAGTAACCGACCTAAGAAACCATAGTGTCCTGACAGATAGTTATAGGTCGCCTCTGGTTGACCAAATTTATATCCATAACTCTCAGATTCCTTCTCTGTGGTGACTCGAATCAGACTAGAGTTGACGAGAGAGCCGTGTAACGACGCTAAGAGCGCGCCGCCAAATACCCCCGCCACCCCTAGCATATGGAACGGATGCATCAGGATATTGTGGTCAGCTTGAAAAGCCAGCATGAAATGGAATGTTCCTGCTATTCCCAGCGGCAGTCCTTCCGAAAAACTACCCTGCCCGATCGGATACACAAACAACACTGATGTGGCGGCTGCAACCGGAGCAGAGAAAGCAACCGCGATCCAAGGCCGCAAACCCAAGCGATAACTTAACTCCCACTGGCGGCCTAAATAAGCCCAAATGCCGATCAAGAAGTGAAACACAATTAATTGATAGGGGCCGCCATTATAGAACCATTCCTCTAGGGACGCCGCCGCCCAAATAGGATAAAAATGGAGTCCAATTGCCGCGGAGGTGGGAACAACCGCCGCTGTAATCACATTATTTCCGCCCATGATGGAGCCAATCACCGGCTCTCGAATGCCATCCACATCCACAGGCGGCGCTGTGGCGAACGCCAGGACAAAACAAACAGCAGCGGCTAGCAAGGTGGGAATCATCAGCACCCCAAACCAGCCAATATAGATCCGATTTTGGGTGCTGGTAATCCAGGCGCAAAATCCATCCCATAGATCAACAATTCCGAATCCAGCTCGCCGTCGAACTACGGTATTCATATCGCATTCCTCCCCCTCAAGATTCTGCTTGAGGAAAGTGAAAACCTAAAATCAATAACGTCAAAGCGGCTGGAAACGCTCGATTTATCAGGTCGTAAAGGGTTAAGAGGTTATGTCGCCGATTAGTCGTAACCTGTAGACAGAGGACGGACCATGAAGGGTAGTTTGGGAAATTGCCCTGTCTATTAATTACCGCTTACCTACTCAAACGAATAGATAACGCCTTGCGCCCTTCTTTTTTTCCTGAGTCTTTCGTCCAGTCGCCCTATGCTTAAAGTAGGCGATGAATTTGAGGAAATTGTGAGGAATCTAGACCTCAACTTATCCCATCGCTATCCCAATACCGATGGAATCAACCATTGATCCCAAAATGACGTAGAAATTCTCCGCGCCAGAAGAAATCACCGCCTGTTGCAGCGGCTCATTGCTACAACAGGCGATGAAATAAGTTGCACTGTTTCAACTCAAATTTTCAAACAGGCGCATGATTGAGTGTTACAATATGCTCGCAATGCTCAATCAATGTTAACGTCTTCAAATGCGTCCACATACCGCCCGATGTAGCGGAGCTGGCCATTTGGAGTGACTTCCATTGGAATCAGGTCCATTCTGCCATTGATATGCACCTTGAAGTAAACAGTCTTGGAGAGCGCCAACGGTTCACAATTGACATTCATAGGATTCTCCTAGTTTTATAAAGTTTTTCAGCTGTTTGCACACCAGTTCAATTCCCCTAGCCGGATCTAGTCGGCTATTGGTTTGAGGAATGAATACGGCCTGTTTTTTTTGAGGGTTGCGAGTATCCCTCAGAGAGTTTTGGCCTTTAATTAGCTTTCCAGATAGCTTATGGGAGACAAGGTGTCAAACTCAGGGCAAAAATGTGAGAATCTTTTCATAAATGGCGCTTGAAAAATATTTGAAATTGCAGTATGAATCCATCCGCTGCTTTGCCCACCTTTGTGATCACGCTCCGAGAAGGCGTAGAAGCGGCGCTTGTAGTGGGCATTGTTCTCGCTTGTTTACAGAAAGCGCAAAAACCCCAACTTAGTCGTTGGGTTTATTTAGGAATCTTTGTCGGCGTTATCGGCAGCTTGTTGATCGGGTTACTGTTAGGTTGGGCGCTGCAGCAAGCAAATTATCTCAGCCCCCAGGCTGCTCCAATCATCCAGCCAGTATTGGAGACGATTCTCTGTGGGATCGCGATCACAATGTTAAGTTGGATGCTGATTTGGATGACTCAGCAGGCGCGATCGCTCAAGGGCGAACTGGAAGGGTCTGTAACCGCAACCCTGCAACAGAGTGAACAGGCGGCGGGATGGGGCGTATTTTTGTTAATTAGTATTGCTGTGCTGCGAGAAGGCTTTGAAACCGTCATCTTCATATTGGCGAATCTGCAGCAAAGCGCTTCAGCGAGTATAGGAGCCCTCTGCGGTTTGGCGGGCGCCGTTGGCATTGGAATTGCTTTATTCAAATGGGGGGTGAAGATCGATCTTCGTCGGTTCTTTCAGATTATGGGAATATTCCTATTGCTGATTGTGGCGGGATTAGTGATCTCCACCTGTCGGAATATCGACGCTGCTGTCTACGCCTTCGGGCAAGTACAGGAGCTGACAGGAACCTTATGCTTTTCTACTGAGTCTTGTGTTTTAGGGCCCCTGGTTTGGGACGCCACTGATGTTTTACCCGACAGTCAGTTTCCCGGGGTCATTCTGAAATCGCTCTTAGGGTATCGTGACCATCTATATTGGGTTCAGGCGATCAGCTATAGTTTGTTTCTTTTCCTGGTTGGCAATCTTTATTTCCGCAGTTTGAGGAGCCAACCGATCGAGCCTGAAAAGTCTTTGGCGAGAAGTCAATCTAACTGAGCCAGTCAATTTATCTGTTTATTCTGAACTCTGCAGGCCAACAGCGCTCCAACAGCGTTCTAGTAGTTGCCGATTTTTTTCTAGCGCGTAATCTTTAGACCAGCAGCTTTCCAATAACTGAATCTGATAAGGATAAAAAAATTTCATCGGATTCAAGATCACTGCAACTTTTGACGTAAACAGGGGTTGATTTAGATATCGCCAGAGTGCAGACAGTATATGACTTGTTTTAAATTTCATAGCGGTTATCTCCTGGCTATCCGCAAATTGATCAGGGCTACACAAACCCTCTAAGACAATTGTCAGCGAGCCATCGCCTCAAAATGACCACAGGATTGGGCGGGAGGCCTGCAAGACATGCTTCCAACAAGAGTTATTCCATGTAGCAGGCTTTAGATCAGCCCAGACTGATATGCTGATGAGCATCTAGCTGGCCGTTTAAGGCAGTTGGCAGTTGAGCATAGACAGGGGCGCGGTAATCTCCCTGCATACCGTCTCCTGCCTACCATGCACCGCAATCCTAACCACCTAATCAGCCAATTAAATGGGGAACAGCATATCCACTTTGAAGATAAGAAAGCAATTTGAGGATCTTGTGAAGGAAATTTTTCTGGAGGAAATATTTTGTCGGCGCGCCATATCCACCCAAAAAGTCCGATGAAGAAGACGTACAGAACATAGAGGTCAGTCAGAAACTGGATTCTGACGCCTGACGCCTGTTTTCTTACCCAGTGAACATCTTCCGCTAAAAAGCGTCCGGTATCTTCACAAGATCCTCATATTATTTCCCTAGTCTCAAATTGCAGACGACCCTCTCAGGAAGCTCTCTCTGTAAAGGATGCAGATATTTCTGACGATTAATGCAGAAGTGCGCCTAGGAAAGGTCAAATTGGTTTCTATCCTCAATTTCAGTGATGGAGAGTTAATTATGTCCAGTCCTAATCGATTACAGACACTCATTCAATCTCTGATCACAGTTCCCCAGCGGATCATTCGCTATATCTCTTGGCCCGCAATGAGAATTTTTGGTCCAACGGATGATGAATTTCCTGAAACGGGCGTACAACCGTTTGAGGGAGACATCCCTGATAAAGAAACCCAACACGGACATTCTTGGTGACTGAAAAGCCAGAATCATAGCAGGGTCCAAATTGTACAGGACCTGGGTCGATGAAGACTATGTGGACTGGGGTGGAAAAATGACCGTCTTCAAGAAAATTCTTGTAGCGATTGATCGGTCCCTGCAGGCAAACGCCATATTTGAGCAAGCCTTGAATATGGCGAAAGTTTCAGGGAGCAGTCTGGTTATCTTGCATGGGCTTCACCCTGAGTCAGACATCAAAACCGACTACTTAATCGGCGTCGCAACGCTTGGCGATTTGGGGTTATATGGCCAGCGGCGGCGACGCCAACATGAGCAGCTACAGAAGCAACTAGCCAATGCCCAAAGTTGGCTACAGAAGTATTGCCAGGAGGCCGTTGGGCAGGGAATATCCGCTGAGTTAATTTACCCCATTGGAGAACCGGGGGCTGAAATTTGTCAGGCGGCTCGGAACCATCAGGCTGACCTGATCATGATGGGCCGTCGCGGTCGCCAAGGGTTGACTGAAACATTGCTTGGCAGCGTCAGCAACTATGTTATCCATCATGCTCCTTGCGCCGTTTTGATTGTGCAAGAATGATACGGAGCTCCAACTTAAAGCGGGACAATCCAGCAGAGAAGGAATACAGAAGTCAGAAGTCAGAAGTTAGTCAGGAACTGGATTCTGTCTCCTGTCTCCTGTCTCCTGAATTCTTGCCCCGTTAGAATGTCCCGGCTTAAGTTGATCTCCTGATACGTTATCTCGGGTGTCACCACGTCTAACTAAACATGCTCACAGCAAACCAAGGGACAGTTGTCGCCGTACGGGGAAGCGTCGTTGACATTAGCTTTCCAGAATCAACACCTGAATTGCATAGTCTGCTTAAAGTTGGAGAACAGGACCCGGTTGCCGTTGAAGTGGTGACTTACCTGAGTTCTGAAGTGGTTCGAGGTATTGCCCTCAGCCCAACTCAGGGCTTGGCTAGGGGAGCTAGGGTGATGAACACCGGACGCCCTTTACGGGTTCCAGTGGGAGAACAGGTGTTGGGACGCGTCTTCAATGTATTTGGCGACCCCATTGATGGGCTACCGTTTGGGGAGGGGGAGCAGCGATCGCTCCACGCCAATCCCATTCCCCTAAGTCATCAGGTCGCCGCCACCGAAATTCTAACAACGGGGATCAAGGCCATTGATCTCCTGGCGCCGATTGAACGGGGGGGGAAAGCGGGCTTATTTGGCGGCGCGGGGGTGGGCAAAACGGTTTTGATTACGGAGATGATCCACAATGTTGTCAGCCAATATAATGGCGTCAGCATTTTTTGCGGCATTGGGGAGCGATCTCGGGAAGGCGAAGAACTCTACCGCGAGATGAAAACAGCGGGCGTATTAGCCAACACCGTCATGGTGTTTGGCCAAATGAACGAATCCCCCGGATCGCGTTTTCGAGTGGGTCACGCCGCCTTAACCATGGCTGAATACTTCCGAGATGACGCCTGTCGGGATGTGTTGTTAATGATTGACAATATTTTCCGCTTTATTCAAGCCGGTTCAGAAGTCTCTGGCCTGATGGGACAGCTGCCGTCCCGCGTCGGGTACCAACCCACCTTAGCCACCGAACTGGCTGAACTGGAAGAGCGAATTTGCAACACCGCCAATGGCGCCATTACCTCTGTCCAAGCCGTCTACGTCCCCGCCGATGATCTCACCGATCCCGCCGCTGTCCATACCTTCTCCCATCTGTCCTCTTCAATTGTCCTATCCCGCAAACGAGTTAGCGAAGGCCTCTACCCCGCCGTCGACCCACTCCAGTCCGGATCCAAGATTTTGACCCCGCCCGTTGTCGGTAAACGTCATTACCAAGTCGCCCAAGCCGTGCGCAAAAACTTAGCCGACTACGAAGATCTGAAAGACATTATCGCCATGCTCGGTTTAGAAGAATTGGCCCAAGGCGAACGCCAAACCGTCTACCGCGCCCGCAGACTAGAGCGCTTCCTCACCCAACCCTTTTTCACCACAGAACAATTCACCGGCCTAAAAGGACGAATCGTCTCCCTAGACCAAACCCTAGACGGCTGTGAACGCATCCTCAATGACGAATTCTCCAACACGCCGGAGCGTTCCCTCTACATGATCGGCGGGGTGGATGAAGCGACAAAATAGGGAGATCCCCATGCACCTCAAACTCCTCCTCCCCACCGAAGTCCTCATCGACCAACCCGTCTCGAAGGTGATAGCCGAAGCTGAGAGTGGTTCGTTTTGTTTGTTGCCGCGTCACATTGATTTTCTGACAGCGCTGGCGCCTGGGATTTTACTGTTTGAATCTGAGTCAGGGGAGGAAACGGTTGTGGCGGTGGATGAAGGCATATTGGTGAAATGTGGCGCTGAGGTTTTAGTATCCACGCGTAATGCAGTCCAGGGAAATGACCTAGAACACCTGAGGCAGCAGGTGGTGAAACAGTTTCGAGAGGTGGACGAGCAGGAAAGGTTAACCCGCTCTGCCTTAGCGCAATTGGAGGCCAGCCTTGCCCGTCGCTTTATGGACCTACAAACCAGGAGCTAACCGATGGATAATTCTGAGTCGCCTCAAGACAACCGAAAACCCGTCTGGGATTCTTTTCTGGCCAGGGTGAGCGGCAAGGCGGAGCGCAAGCTCAAGGCGCGACAGGGAAAAAAAAGCGTTTGGTTTGGGCTGGGTATGTTTGGCTTGGTGGGGTGGTCTGTCGCCATCCCCACGCTGCTAGGAGTCGCACTCGGGGTTTGGATTGATAATCATATTTCCAGCCGCTATTCATGGACGTTAATGTTGCTGGTGATTGGCGTTGGCATGGGCTGTTTTAACGCCTGGTACTGGGTTGACAAGGAGAGTCAGGGTGATTGAATCCGAAACTATTCTCCTATTGCTCACCTTGTTAGTGGGGGCCACTATTGTCCTTGCTATCTTAACTAAAGCAGGCTTAGAGCGAATTGGCGCTCCGGCTCTGGTGGGCTACCTGGTGATGGGCTTTCTGATGCGCTTATGGAATTACCAGGGGATATTCACGTCAACAGCGGTTTTGGAGGTGTATAGTTTTCTGGCGGAGCTGGGGATTATATCCCTGCTATTTCGCGTAGGGTTGGAGAGCAATCTAGCGGGGCTACTGCGTCAACTACCCCGGGCTGGTCTGATCCTGGTGGGCAATCTCTTGTTCAGCGGCATACTTGGGTTTCTGGCGGCTTATCACCTCCTGCAGTTGGCCTTGATTCCCAGTCTATTCATTGCGGTAGCGCTAACCGCCACCAGTGTGGGTATTTCAGTGGGGCTTTGGCAAGAGGAGGACGCGCTGAATTCTCCTAATGGAGAGCTGTTACTGGACATTGCAGAGATGGACGATATCGCTGCGATCGCACTGATGTCTCTGCTCTTCGCCATCGTTCCTTTCCTGAACGGCGATGTTGAGGGCGACTTTTTACCCGCCCTGGCTCAAACGATAGGTCCCTTTCTCTTAAAAGTCTTCACCTTCGGAGCCTTTTGTCTCGTTTTTTCTCGCTACCTTGAGCGACCCCTAACCCGGTTCTTTGAAAGTATCGAACCGCCCCCGGATCCCATGTTGATGGTGGCGGGCACAGGCTTTATTATCGCTTCATTAGCCGGCCTGCTGGGATTTTCAGTAGCTGTGGGGGCGTTTTTTGCTGGCCTTGTATTTAGTCGAGATCCGGACGCCGTCACCTTTGACGCCTCCTTTGGAACCCTTGCGGAATTCTTTATTCCCTTCTTCTTCATCCATATTGGCATGACCCTTGATCCCAGCGTTTTGCCCGTATCCCTCGGCCTGGGATCTGTATTGATCGTGGCCGCTGTCCTCGGCAAACTCATCGGCGCTGGAGTCCCTGCGTTATTGACGGTAGGCCAATCCAGCGCTACTCTTCTCAGTCTCAGTATGGTCCCTCGGGCGGAAATCGCCATGGTGATTATGCAACGGGGACGCTACCTGGGAGATTGGGCAGTGTCTTCCCAAGTCTTCGCCGCAATGGCCATGGTTTCAGTCGCCACCAGCCTATTTCCCCCCTTACTGCTGCGTCCCCTATTACGGCAATGGCCGCAAACACAGGAGATAGAACCATGACTCTAAACCTGCTCATCCTCATTGTCGCCTTCCTTGTCGGAGCCGGACTCGGTTTAGTCTATTTTGGCGGACTTTGGCTAACCCTACAAAACCTTCCCAAGCCGCCCCAATTGATCCCATGGGTGCTCGGAAGCCTGTTCCTGCGATTTGCGATCGCCCTAGGCTGCATATATCTACTCATCAATTACTTCGCTGGAGAACAAATGTTTCTCTCCCTCCTCACATTTAGTCTGGGATTCCTTTTGATACGCAACTTTTTGATCGCTCGCCTTAGGCCCCAGTGAAAGGGGTAAGGGTGGATGGGTGGATGGGTGGATGGGTGTGGAGCCTCAAATGGGTCTGAAATACGACCCGTGGGCAATGCCACACTATGGATCTTCCCCTCTCTCCCGTATCTCCCTTCCCTATCTCCCCCTGCCTCCCTTGCCTCCCCTGCTTCCCCTACCTCCCCTGCCTCCCCTGCTTCCCCTGCCTCCCCCAACCCCATCTCCCCTATCCCCTCGCCTCTTCCCTCCCATCCACCCATCTACCCCAAAAGGAGCCCCACCCTCATGAACCTCACCCCGGACCAAATTGTATTCTGGCAATGGGGACCGATCACGATCAACGCAACGCTAGTATTCACCTGGATTGTAATGGCGTTGCTGGTATTGTTTTCTTGGTTTGTCACTCGTAAGTTATCCGCCTCCACTCACATTTCGCGGGGACAGAATTTACTAGAAGTTTTAGTGATCGGAATTTGCAATCAAATTGAAGAAATTAGTGAGCAGAAACCTGAACCTTACTTGCCCTTTATCGGCACCCTATTTATCTTCATCGCGGTTTCGAATGCGCTGAGTATTCTGCCAGGGTATCAGCCGCCGACGGGATCCCTATCCACTACGGTCGCCCTTGCCATCTGCGTCTTTTTCGCTATTCCGCTTTACGGTATTCGGCGGCGAGGTTGGGTGAGTTATCTCAAGCAATACCTGCAACCTAGCCCGATCATGTTGCCGTTCAATATCATTGGGGATCTTTCCCGAATTATTTCGCTCGCGGTGCGTCTCTTCGGCAACGTGATGAGCGGCACAATGATTGTTTTAATTCTTCTCTCCATTGCCCCCCTGCTTTTTCCGGTCGTCATGCAAGCAATGGCATTACTGACAGGGATGATCCAAGCTTATATCTTTGCAATTTTGGCGATGGTTTTCATCGCGGCGGCAACGCAAATGGAGGAAGAACAGCAGGTGCTAAACAACACGATAGAGGTAACCCATGGATAACGTCGCATTAATTGGCATGGCCTCCATTGTAATGGCGGGATTGACTATCGCAATTGGCTCCATAGGACCCGCAGTAGGGGAAGCAAGGGCTCTCGCCCAAGCCCTAAGCGCCCTCGCCCAACAACCGGATGAAGCCAACACTATCACCCGCACTCTGTTTGTGGGAATGGCGTTGGTGGAGTCTACCGCAATTTACTGCTTTGTAATTACCCTCATCTTGATTTTTGCTAATCCGTTTTGGGACTACGTTAAAGCTCAAGCCGGAGGCTAAACTATGCTGATCGATCTAGAAACGACCATTTTCCAAATCATCAACTTTCTGATCTTGGTTGCGCTTTTGAAACGGTTCCTCTACGGCCCGATTACCCGAGCGATGGCGAAGCGTCAGGAGCAGATTGCTGCGACCCTGGAAAATGCGGCCGCCAAGGAGGAGCTTGCTCAGCAGGAAGCTGAGTGCTATCGCCAGAAACAGCAAGCCTTAGACGCCCATCGAGAAGAACTGCTGACGGAAATCCGCCAACAGGTGGAAGAGCAACGTCAAGTCATGCTCAAGCAAGCCCGGGAGGAAGTCGATGGAGTCCGTTCTCGATGGCATGAAGCTGTCCAGAAAGAAAAACAAGTATTTTTGCATAACTTACGTCAACAAGCCGGGCGTCAGCTCGCACAAACAACGCGTCATACCCTGAATGAGTTAGCCAACGCCTCCCTAGAAAAACAGATTGTCGACGTCTTTATCAATCGCCTCCATCACCTGAATCAACAAGAACAACAGGCCCTCCAATCCGCCCTCGCCACCACCAATGGCTCACAGAGTTTGATTATCCACAGCACATTTCCCCTTCCCCAAGAAACACAATTCAAATTAATAGAAGCCATTCAAGGTCATAATCCTTCAGGCGCGCCTAATTCCATTAATGTGGAGTTCAATACCCAATCCGACACCCTCTGCGGCATCGAACTTAAAACACCTGGGTATAAGTTGGCTTGGAACTTAGACTATTATCTTGAGGGCTTGGAGGAGAATTTAGCTCGGGTTTTAGAGAATGGGAATAGATGGGGATAGGAAGGGAGAAGCAAGGGAGGCAGAGGAAGCAGGGAGCAGGGGGCAGGGATAATTCATTCAAAAAAGGAAAGAATTTTCGGAATATCATGAGCCCAGAACCGCTTGGCTTTGGTCAAAGAACGACAGCCGTTATGGCGGGCGATGTTGATGGCGATATTTCGAACAATCGAC
>JASJDH010000178.1 GCA_030065175.1 Leptolyngbyaceae cyanobacterium MO_188.B28
TGTAGCTCAGTGGACTAGAGCACGTGGCTACGGACCACGGTGTCGGGGGTTCGAATCCCTCCTGGCCCGTCCAAATTAAAACAAATCAAATGGGACATGACTTATGTTATGTCCCATTTGATTTTATGGTTAGCCGCGTTTACTGCTAGACCTAATGTGGCTTGATGGCAGGCTCGATGGCATAGACATCTCTTCCATGACGTAAGGCGAATCGTAGGGAGTGGGGGACATCTTTGCTGGAGGCGGTAATAAAGATCAGCACCCCCAGACAGATCATCAGTCCTGAGAAACCAAAGATGGCCCGATAGCCAATCGCATCAGCCATCAGTCCCAGAATTGGGCCAGCCAGCGCAATGCCCACATCAAATCCCACCATGCACAGACCAAACAATCGCCCCCGTTCATCGGGTTGAGAGCGATCGGCAATCAGCGCCGCAATCATTGGAATCAGCGTGCCGGATCCAGCTCCTTGCAAAAAACCGGCGAATAAAAACATTGGTGCGCTGTGGGCTGTCCAAAGCATCCCCATAGCCAGCATATAAAACACCAAACTGAACGTGATAAAGCGACCCCGACCGTGACGATCTGACGCTCGCCCTGTGATTAAGCGAATGCCAAAACTGGAGAACGCAGCAGCTGTGTAAACCAATCCCACATTGAGATCTACCCCAAGCTGCCGTATGTAAAGCGGCACAAAGGTGCTGAGGGAGCCGAACGCGAGTCCGACTATCAGCAGCATCAAAAACGGAATTCGAATGCGCGGGGTCCAGAGTGGTCGCCAAAATAAAGACTTCACGGCAGCTGCCGAGTCGCTTTGGGAAGCTGGACGTTGCGCTTCCCTCACCTGGCTAGTGCAAATCAGTCCCACTGTTCCCAGCCCAATAGCGGTCAAAAATACCAGAACAAAACCAAACGATTCCTCCAGATAGCCGCCTAAGGCCGGGCCTAAAGCTAGGCCTAGGGGATTCACTAAACTCATGTAGCCAATAAGCTCCCCTCGGTTTTGGGGGGGCGATATGTCCACCACTAGGGCGCTGTAGGCCGTTGCAAAGGCTGCGATGCTAATGCCATGCAAGGCCCGCAGCGCCATCATCAACAAAATCGCCAAATCGACTCGCCATGCCTGTCCCCAGAAGACTCCCTCTAAGGAAATGGGGGGCAGCGACTGAACCGCAAGATACCCAATCGGGGCCGCCACAATCGCACTCATACCCATTAGTAAGACCCGCTTACGCCCCCGGAGATCCGACATCTGAGCCAAACGGGGACGAGCCGCCAGCAGCCCAATGGCGAACGAGCCCATGACTAGACCAATCTGCTGACTGTTGGCGCCTAAGGATTCGATGTAAAGGGGTAGAACCGGCAGAAACGCCGCTAACCCAGCCCAAAAACAGAGCCCCGCAGCGAATAACGCTATCAGGTTGAAACGGAGTGCAGGGGTAAATTGAGTGAAGATTTTCAAAATGCACCTCGGCAGGAGTAAGGGGGTGGGGCTATGGAAATGGATGCGGTTATTGATTCGACGGGGAGGTATCGATATTCTTTGTCGAGATCGTGGGGGGCTGGGGGCAGTGTTGGGTTCATCATGCTGAATCCCAGTAAGGCGGATGACCGTCAAAATGATCCGACCATTCGTCGCTGTATTCGCTTTGCGCAAGCTTGGGGATATGGAGCTCTGGAGGTGGTTAACTTGTTTGCTTACCGCACCGCCTACCCTCGGGAATTGCAGCAAGTGGCGGATCCTACCGGTGTTGAGAACGATCGCTGTTTGTTGGCGGCGGCTCAGCGGGCTGAAATTCTGATTTTGGCTTGGGGGAATTGGGGGGGATTGATGGGGCGCGATCGCACTGTTCTAACCCTTCTAGCCCCCTATCAATCGAAGCTTTACTGCCTGGGCTGTAACAAATTTGGACAACCCCGGCATCTGCTTTATGTCAAAGGAACTGTCCGTCCAAAGCCTTATGAGCCGCTTCTCCATCCTTAGTGCAATCTGCTAAGGCTGGCAAAGCAGTGAAGCGATTCAAAGCTCGCTACAATAAAATCCATATCATTTGTTGGTAGCGTTCCTATGCCCGACGATTATCATTCGAAGAATTCGATTAAAGATTTATCGATTGAAAGTCTGAAAACTATTGCTTTGAGCTTGTTCTTGGCATTTGGAATTAGAGTGGGGGTCGCCGAATCTTTTCTGATTCCCACCCCATCAATGCAGCCAACCTTGCAAATTGACGACCGCTTAGTGGTGGACAAGCTCAGCTACCGCTTTCATTACCCTGAGCGAGGCGACATCATTGCTTTTCAACCCACCGACCAAGCCCTGAGCGCCTGCGGCTTGCCTCCCGACTTTAGGGATGCCTTCATTAAACGTCTCATCGGGTTACCGGGTGAACAGATTGAGATTAAAGACGGCCAAGTATACGTCGATGGGGATATGCTCCCGGAGACTTATTTAGCAGAGGAGCCAGACTATCAATGGGGCCCCATGACGGTTCCCTCAGAGTCTTACCTGCTACTGGGAGATAACCGCAACAGCAGTTGTGATGGTCATATTTGGGGCTTTGTCCCCCGCGATCGCCTGATTGGTCGCGCCTTTATTCGTTTCTGGCCAGTTGACCGCATCGGCGCCTTCTCCGATCACCCAACCCATCCACCCATCCACCCATCCACCCATCCACCGTTTTCACCTGAGACTATAATTTTGACGCCTTCCCCTAGCTGGTCGACCCCAAGACCCAATCTCGCAGTAACCCATTTACCTGCTCCGGCTCCTCATCATGGGGGCAATGTCCAGCCTTAAGGTAGTGCTCTTTCAGTTGGGGATAGTGATGGCGAAACTTAGCGCCTCGCTCATGGGCGTCTATCCAGGGATCGCCTTCCCCCCAAAGTGTCAGGAGTGGGCAGGCCATTTGGCCTAAGAGCACGTCAATCTTTTCGCCTTGAGGCGATTTAAATACGGATGCAAATACTTGGGCCGCCCCTGCGTCGCAGGAGGGTCGATAGATTTCCTCGACAAGCTGATCAGTGATGGCGTCCTTGTTGACATAGACCTTTTCCAGGGTTTTGCGTATGGTGGCGCGGCGTCGTACGTATTGGAACAATAGCCAACTGGGTACAGGTTGCAATAATAAAGTGCGACTGATTTTTCCGATCGCCGCTTGGATGGGATTAGGCTTCGACGCTGGCTTGGTGTCGCTAAAGGGACCGGCGCTGTTCAATAATGCAACGCCCCAAGCGGATTCAGACCGCTGCGCCGCTACGCAAATGGAGGCGTACCCGCCTAGGGAATTGCCCACAAGCACCGCTGGGCGACCAATGACCTCAGTAATAAAGTCATGCAGCTGATCGCGCCAGAGGTCGCCGCTATATTGCCACTTGGGCTTAGCAGAGCGGCCAAATCCCACTAAGTCAACGGCCCAAACCTCAAAGTCCTGCTGAAGTTCATCAATGTTTTTCCGCCAGTGGTCGGTTGAGGCCCCAAAGCCATGAATCAAGAGTAAAGGAGGGCGCTGAAGATGAGAGGATCCAGCCCGGGTGTAATAGATAGACTGATTTCGCCACTGCCAATAAGCGCCAGTTGTTGGCGCGATCGCTGTAGTCATAACGTCGCCCAATATTGGTGAATTGTTAACTAATGTTAATCGCTATTCATTATCCTACCGCAACGTCCTCTAGCAAGTTGCAGTGTAGGGTATAGGAAGGTCCCCCCAATTGTTCATGTCATGTCAGCTTTATCTAGGCCCCGTAAAGTTCAGCCCACTGTTAGAAAAAAATTTTGGTTTGAACGGCTGATGGCGATTTTGGTCCTCGCGAATTTTGGTTTAGTCGTGTTTGACTTAAGCTACATCCCCTTCCGAGACCTCTATTTTCGGTACTTGCCAGAGTTTACTCGGTGGTATGGCAAAAGCTTCAGAGGGCTTGAGGACGAGCGCAGCACGACAGCCTATCTACAAACCATCGACAAATTAGAAAAGTTAGAGGAACAGGTAGGGCTGCTAGGATTATCCTCCCCTGAAGCGGAAGCACTCCTATTGGACTTGAGAGGCCATAGCGTCGAGATCATTGATGAGAATCCCTTCGAAGTTGCCAATAAGTCCGGTGATCTAGAGCAGATCAAGAATCAGATGCGCGATCGCATGGAAACTGAGTCAGCTAAACAGGCGTTTGAGACTTTCTGGAGCAGTGATTATCTCAAGCAGGTAGGTTGGTCAGATGCGATGGATGATTTCTTTAGTAAAGACATTAAGCCACTGCTAAAGAGAAATTACTATCGCCCCATTGGAGAGAACGGCGCCCCAAAAAATCTCTTCTTTCTTCAAATAGATCGGTGGTTCATCGGCCTTTTTGGCGTCGAGTTTTTTTTGAGAACCTTGTACCTTAGCCGTCGTTATAAAGGAACCAACTGGCTAGACGCCATACTATGGCGCTGGTATGACATCCTGCTATTGATTCCTTTCTCCACATTTCCCATATGGCGCTGGTTAGCTTTATCGCGGATAATTCCAATGACAGTGCGCTTGAATGAGTCAAATCTGCCGATTTTTGAGCCGCTGCGGAAACGCATTAACCGGATGTTTGTGACCAACTTTGCTATCGAGCTGACTGAGGTCGTCGTCATCCGCATCATCGATCAAATGCAAACTCTGATTCAGGAAGGAACCATTTCTAACTGGTTGCTGAAATCTAACGCCAATCGACCCTACATTGACATTAATGACGTGGATGAGGTGCAAGCAATTTCCCAACGCCTCATTTCGGTTGTGTTTTATCAAGTTTTGCCGAAAATCAAACCAGAACTGGACATGCTGCTCCACCACAGCGTCACCAGCGCTCTAAATCAGTCTCCGGCGTATCAGGGCTTCCAGAAATTACCGGGTATTGGAGATGTTCCCAATCAAATCGCTCAACAGGTTGTGGCGGAAGTCTCCAAAAATGCCTACGGAGCCGTGACAGCCGCCTTAGAAGATCCAGTGGGAGCGGAGTTGACTCAAAAACTAGTGCAAAACTTTATCAATACACTGAGGTCAGAAATCCAACAGGATCACACGCTGGAGGAAATCCAATCGCTAACAACGGCGCTATTGGAAGAAGTCAAAATTAATTACGTTAAACGGTTAGCCGCAGAAGATTTAGAACAGTTGCAGCAGCAGCCCTATCAAATCTATGAGGTAACCCAACGGGGTCAGTAGGTCACCAAAAACACCGGATATCAATCATCCTTAATTTCTAAGTCGGATCCAGATTTCATGCGCTAGACTGTTGTTTGCAGCAGATTTTACCTAAATTTGCTGTCCCAGTTCGGAATGATTTCGTGGGAAGTGGGCGCTAGTTACCCACTTTTTTTAATGGAGTAGTGCATGACCCATCCGCTGGTTCCTCAAGTCATTGATTTAGCGTCGCCGCTGGCTCAGCGATTAGGGCTCGAGGTCGTTGGCGCTGTCTTTCAAACTAACCAGTCACCTCCTGTATTAAGGGTTGACGTTCGCAATCCCAATCAGGACACAGGCTTAAATGACTGTGAGCGTATGAGTCGAGCCCTTGAAGAAGCATTAGATGCAACTGATATCATTCCTGACGCGTATGTCCTTGAGGTGTCAAGTCCGGGGATTTCTCCCACGTTGACAACGGACAGAGACTTTTCAGTGTTTAAGGGGTTTGCCGTGCAAGTTTCACTGGCGGAGCCCCATCAAGGAAAAAGAGAATGGATTGGCAAACTGACCCGGCGCGATGAAACATCGGTATATCTGAATCTCAAAGGGAAGGAAATTACACTTCCTAGAGATTTGGTTCAGTTTGTCCAGCTTAGCAATCACCAGGATGTTTAGGATCTTCTAGGAAATTTATAAATTCCCGAAATCCTCATTTGATTTGAAAATCAAACTCTCGAAATCCCTGTTGAATAATCATCTTCGCTTCTTGGAGGTTTTTTGCAATGTCGATGGTTAGCCTACCCAATTTGCAGGATATGATCGACGGCATTAGTCGGGAGCGTAACCTGCCCAAACATGCTGTCCAGAATGCCCTTCGAGAAGCCCTATTGAAGGGCTACGAGCGCTATCGACGGACCCAGCAACTGGGGGGTAATCATTTTGAAGAAGATTATTTTGATAATTTTGACGTTGAACTTGATCCCGAAGATGAGGGATTCCGGGTGTTAGCCACCAAAACCATTGTTGAAGCAGTGGATACGCCCGACCATCAAATCGCTTTATCTGAAGTTCGAGAAGTCGCTCCTGAGGCCCAAGTGGGAGATACTGTAGTCCTGGATGTCACCCCCGAACAACGAGATTTTGGGCGCATGGCGGCGATTCAGACGAAGCAAGTGCTAGCGCAGAAGTTGCGCGATCAGCAGCGCAAGATGATCCAGGAAGAATTCCAGGATTTAGAGGGAACAGTTCTCCAGGCCAGGGTGCTGCGCTTCGAACGGCAGTCTGTAATTATGGCGGTTAGCAGCGGGTTTGGCCAACCCGAAGTCGAGGCTGAGCTGCTGAAGCGCGACCAACTCCCCAACGACAACTACCGGGCGAATGCAACTTTTAGAGTGTTGCTAAAAAAAGTGTCTGAAGGGTCCCATCGCGGTCCTCAACTCCTGGTCTCCCGAGCAGATGCGGGTCTAGTTGTTTACCTCTTTGCTAACGAGGTGCCGGAAATTGAAGATGAAGTCGTCCGAATTGTCGCTGTTTCCCGAGAAGCGAATCCCCCTTCCCGTTCCGTCGGTCCCCGCACGAAAATTGCGGTTGACACCCTAGAGCGAGATGTTGATCCTGTTGGCGCCTGTATTGGCGCTCGCGGTTCTCGAATTCAGGTGGTGGTCAATGAATTGCGGGGGGAAAAAATTGATGTCATTCGGTGGTCTCCAGATCCGGCTACCTATATAGCAAACGCCCTAAGTCCCGCCCGGGTTGACGAGGTCCGTTTGGTGAATCCAGAAGATCGACAAACCCATGTACTTGTAGCCGAAGATCAACTTAGTTTGGCAATCGGTAAGGAAGGGCAGAATGTGCGATTAGCCGCTCGCTTAACGGGATGGAAAATCGATATTAAGGACTCTGCAAAATACGATTACGAAGCGGAAAATCGGAAGATTGAAGCCCAGCAAGCAGAAAAGCAGCGCCTAGAAGAAGAAGCAGAAGCGGCGGCGGCAGCGGAAGCAGAAGCAGCGGCGGCAGCGGAAGCAGAAGCAGCGGCGGCAGAAGCGGCGGCAGAAGCAGAAGCGGCGGCAGAAGCAGAAGCGGCGGCATCGGGGGAAATGTCTGAAAGTGGTCTCACAACTGACCCTGGTGATGCGATAGAAGCTGAAGAAGATGCGATCGCAGACGAACCTGGTGATGCGATAGAAGCTGAAGAAGACTCCCTTTCCAGTCAAACAGGTGAAACAGCCGATATATCTGAGGAATCAGAATTGCAAACCTCGGGAGTTACTCAAACTGAATCCGATGCCGAAGAAGTTGTTCAAGAGGAAAAAATAGTTGATGAAGCCTCTACTGACGAAGAGGAGGAATACGGAGAGGAAGACGAATACGAAGAGGAGGAATACGGAGAGGAAGACGAATACGGGGAGGAAGACGAATACGGGGAGGAAGACGAATACGGGGAGGAAGAATGAGCTTTTTCTTAGAACATGGAGTCAGGGAGAGTTGAAACCCAACTATCGCCGTTGTATTAGCTGTCGTAAGATTGGACACAAACAGGCTTTCTGGCGAATTGTCAGAGTACATCCCTCGCGAGCGGTACAATTAAATGAGGGAATGGGTCGTTCTGCCTACTTATGTCCCCAAGAGAGCTGTCTTCGAATAGGTCAAAAAAAAAATCGGTTGGGTCGAGCACTTAAAGCGAGTATTCCAACTGAGTTGTATGATGTCCTTTGGAATAGATTGAAAACTGCAGACCTGGTTGAATCAGACTCGAGTCTGTCCGGCTAGTTACGCAGTGCTCTTGAAAGGATCTATATAGGTAGGCGTTGAGAAACGCTATGCCTTAGCCAGAAACAAAATAGTAGGCTCATAAACAAGCAGCCCTTAGTTCATTGAACACATTCACGGGTTAACCTTACGGGGAAGATTCAGGGTGTTTGGTGAGTAAGCGAAGCTGTTTTATTCTTAACCTGCTATTTTATTAATTTGTGGTGTCTGTCACAAGATAGAGTGAGGAAGAAAACTGTATAAGCGACGTGATCGAGATTATGTAGCTATGTAGTTTCGTGAGAGCAATAGATCGCTATGTAACAAACAATTCAAATTGCAGAGGGGGAAGTGGATGAACACCGACAAGGTCAGGATATATGAGTTATCTCGAGAACTCAACCTGGATAATAAGGATATTTTGGCGATTTGCGAACGCCTTAATATTTCTGTCAAAAGTCATAGCAGTACAATTACAGAAAGTGAGGCGGTGCAAATTCGATCGGCGGCGAGTAATTACGTCGCAAGTGGTTCTACTGTAAAAAAAGTTGGTTCTAGTAAGCGTCAATCGGTGAGTAATAAGTCGGCGAACGGTGCTCGGCCCCCTGTTAAAAAGCAGCAAATTTTGGAAATTAGACGGCATCGGAACTCAGCGACGCCGCCAAAACCTCCAGGAACGACCCGAAGCCCTGAACAGCCAGCTGCTGCTCAAGCGGTTAGTCCTGCAACTCCGCCCAAGAAAAATGATGAAAATGCGCTGACTCCACCGCCTAATCGTCAAGAGGAAGCCATTGGCAATCCACCGCCAGAGCCCGTCGTGAGTTCGTCCCCGGAGATTGAAGCTTCTCCTCCACAACCTGCAAGGCCTACTGCTGTCTCGCCGAACCGGTCTCAGGCTCCTACGCCTCCGAAGGCTCCTAAAGCGGAAGCTGCTCCAGCGCCTCAAGCTGCTCCTAAGCCGACTTTGGTGAAGCCTCCTGCTCGACCTGTGGCTAAAGCTCCAAAGCCTCAAGCGCCTTCAGCTGGCCCACCAATTGTTAAGAAAGAGAGGGTATCCTCTGGGGACTCTGAGCAAACGCCAAAATCCTCTAGAGTTAAGCGTCCAGTCCAATCAGATCAACGCATCCCGATCCGAGAGGTCGGGGAGGAGCCTGTCCCTCCCAAACCTAAGCAGGTTCCCGAGCTGCGTCGTCCAAAATTAGTGAAATCGCCTTCTACTGCGGCGAAGGCGGGTGAAGACGCCGCCGAGGCTGATAAGGGGTCGGGTTCTGGTATTGCTGCTGTAGAGCCAATAGGAGCGCCTGTCCTCAAGTATCCTTCTCCCTCGCGAACTCAGAAGCGCAAAGGCAAAGAGGAAGAGGACGACGAGCAGGAGCAGCGGCCCAAGTCCGGTAAGTCTGGGGCTAAAGGCAAACGCCGGATGCAGCCTATTTTGCTGGATGAGGATGATTTAGATGAAATGGCGGATCAAGGCAGTGTGACAGCGGCCTCCACTGCACTCAGCATCTCGATCGCGCGGCCGCCCAAACCTAAGTCTAAGCCAGGTCAAACAAAAACGCCTGCGGCCACGGTTGCTCCAAAGGGACGTCGTTCTGGGGGATCCAATGAATCTTCTAAACAGCGCCGCGATCGCCGCGAGCAAGCCGCCAAGCAGGAACGTCCAGAGAAACTTTCGTTGACGACGGGACTCACTGTGCATGAGTTAGCGGAAAAAATGCTGGTGCCTGATACTGACATCATCAAAACCCTTTTCATTAAGGGGATTGTCACCAATGTCAACCAGACGCTAGACATTCCCACCATCAAGCTTGTGGCTGAAGATTTCGGCGTTGAAATTGAAACTACAGAGGCTGAATCCGAAGCCCGTAAAGTCACTGAAATGTTAGACGAGGCAGACCTGGAAAGTCTCCAGCGTCGACCGCCAGTGGTGACCATCATGGGCCATGTGGACCATGGTAAGACGACTCTGCTGGATGCTATTCGGAAGACCAAAGTGGCTCAAGGCGAAGCTGGCGGGATTACCCAGCATATCGGCGCTTACCATGTTGACTTAGAGCATGAGGGGAATTTCCAGCAGATTGTTTTCCTGGATACCCCGGGTCACGAAGCGTTTACGGCAATGCGGGCCCGAGGCGCTCGGGTCACCGATATCGCTATTCTGGTGGTGGCGGCTGATGATGGCGTCAGACCCCAGACGATTGAGGCGATTAGCCATGCAAAAGCGGCTAAGGTGCCCATTGTGGTGGCTATCAACAAAGTTGATAAAGAAAGCGCCCAGCCTGATCGGGTCAAGCAGGAATTGATGGAGCACGCATTAGTTCCTGAAGAATGGGGCGGCGATACCATTATGGTCCCCGTTAGCGCCCTGAGCGGGGAAAACCTTGACGGTTTGCTGGAGATGTTGCTCTTGGTGTCCGAGGTAGAAGACCTCAAAGCCAATCCGGACCGTCTGGCTCGAGGCACTGTGATTGAAGCGAATCTGGATAAATCCAGAGGGGCGGTAGCCACCTTCTTAATTCAGAATGGCACTCTGCGAATCGGCGATTCCCTAGTAGTCGGCTCTGTATTTGGTAAGGTTAGAGCCATGATCGACGATCGCGGCAATCGGGTTCAAGTCGCTTCTCCCTCTTTTGCAGTTGAAGTGCTGGGTCTTAGCGATGTCCCCGCTGCTGGCGATGAGTTTGAAGTATTTGCGGATGAAAAAGAGGCGCGCTCTGTCGCCTCTGCTAGGGCGGTCGAACAACGCCAGTCTCGTCTGCAGCAGGCCATGGCTTCCCGCCGAGTCACCCTCAATACCCTTTCAGCCCAGGCTCAAGAAGGGGAATTGAAGGAATTGAACCTGGTTCTGAAAGCAGACGTTCAGGGGTCAGTTGAAGCGATTCTTGGCGCGTTGCAGCAGCTTCCCCAAGATGAGGTTCAGATTCGGGTGCTCTTGGCGGCTCCTGGAGAAATCACAGAAACAGACGTGGATCTTGCCGCCGCTAGTAGCGCTGTGATCATTGGTTTTAATACCACCCTGGCTCCGGGCGCGCGACAGGCGGCTGATCGAGTCGGCGTTGACGTCCAAGATTATGAGATCATCTACAAGCTCCTAGAAGATGTTCAAGGCGCGATGGAAGGCCTGCTTGAGCCTGAACTGGTTGAAGAACCCTTGGGCCAGGTTGACGTTCGGGCGGTCTTCCCCCTCAGACGGGGTTCAGTTGCGGGCTGCTACGTTTTATCGGGTAAGGTCACTCGTAACTGCCACATCCGAGTTGTCCGCAATGGAGAAGTCATCTTTACGGGTGATTTGGATTCCTTGAAGAGAATGAAAGAGGATGTTAAGGAGGTCAATGCCGGGTTTGAGTGCGGGATTGCTGTGGATGGTTTTAACGGCTGGACAGAAGGCGATACCATCGATGCTTTCCGCTTGGTGACCAAGCGTCGTACTTTGGCCATGGCTTAGAGCGATGCTGTCCTTTAAACAAGAGCCATACCTTTGGGTTCATTTGGCAGGGGTTGCGATGCTGCCGATTCTGCTGGACATCTGTCTAGCAGGGTTGGCGGTCGGGGATCCGATTATGCCTGTTTGGTTAGAAATGGGGTTCCTGATTGTTCTGGGGACTGCGCCAATTTTTTGGATGCAGTGGCGTCGTCCCTTTTACATTTTTAGTTTGGTGTTGCTAGCCGTAAAACCAGGCGAATTAAGCGATGACCAGCGGCGGATGCTGCGGCTATTCCGAACTAAGGAAGTCCGACTCCTGACGATTTTGGTCGCCATTGTTTTAGCTTGGATTCTCTGGCAGCTCTATCGGATCGCCCCGGTTGCCGCTGGTATAACGCCGTTGTCTGACTCGAGCCGTGCGATAGGGTTGCTTGTGGCGGGCATTGCCTTTTTAGCGAGTAATCTATTCCTTCAAGTGCCTGTCAGCGTTGCTCGCATATTACTCGTGAGCAATCGCGCTTTTGCTGAGGTCGATCCTTTTGACCTCGAGGAAATTCCCGCTAGTTTCACTGTCTTTGGTTTTCGGCTAAACGGCATTTTGCCTCAGATAGTGGGTGAACCTCCCATCAAAGCTGAATTGGAAGATACTTTAGCCGAGCCTGATATAGAAGCCCCCCTCGGCGAAACTCAATTGGAAGACGCCCCAACTAATGTGGACTTGGAAAAGGCGACGGCTGAAGTAGATTTGGAGGATGTCCCACACGAGACTGAACCAGATGCTTCATCTACCGATTTTGAAGGTGAAGAGTCTCTGGATGACAGTTCTTTACAAGAATCCTCAATTGAAACCGTTGCCGAAGACATCCAGACCGAAGTTGAATTAGACGCTTCCCTCGTTGTTGGACCTGAAGCGGCATTGGACGAGGGTGAGTCAGAAGGGGCCTTACCTGAAGCTAACACTCCTGAAACGCTGATCGAAGAGGATTCAAAAGTCTCCTTGACCGGAGGAGCTTTCATTGAAGAAGATGTCCAACTCGAAACTGAGTCGCCAGTACCCTCCATAGATGCTGATCTGGAAGATGCTGCGTTAGAAAACCGTGATTTAGAAGAATTCTCAACTCAAGCTGATTTAGAAAACACCCCGCTTGAAACTTCATCGGAAGCTCCCTCAACCGATCTGGAATTACAAGATGTTTCAGCTGAAGGTGATCTAGACGAGGCTGTCGCTGAATCTGCCTCTGAAGAGGTAAAGATTGAGGCTAGTGATGAATTCTCCTCGAACGATATAGAGCCGGTAGACGCTAAATTCCCAAGCGGGGAAGAAGGCGATTCACTCCACGTTCAATCAGAAGACGCTGATAGCGACGATGAGATAGAACCTATCTCAATCGAGGCTGATTCAGACAATTCTTCGGTAGTCGGCGAAGAGGAAGACATCTTAGCTGCGGCTGATCAGCAAGATATGAGTTCTGAAATCAACCATGAAAAGTTTTCAGCTGAAACTGATTTGGAAGTTTTGCCCACTGCAGAAGAGGAAGACTCTTCAGTTGTCGATGCACAGCAAGACGTTAAGCTAGATGACGTTTCAACTGAAGCTGAATTAGAAGACAAGCCGACTGAGGTTGAACAAGAAACTGATTTTGAGGAAGAAGATAGTTTAGCTGACGCTAATCAGGAAGATTTCAGCACGGCAGCTGATCTACCCGAAGCTGATTCAGAAGATGCTTCGGATGAAGCTGATTTTGAAAGCGATCCCTCAATGGGAGTTGCGCTGGAAGATCCACAAATTGACGCTGAAAAGGAAAGCGCTTCAGCTGAGATAGATCTTGAAGGCGATCGCTCTGAAAGCGACTTTGATGACACCTTCTCATCCGAAATTGAAGGTGAAGATTCCTCAACGGAAGAGGCCCTGGAAGATAACTTAATTACAGATCAGATTGAGTCTGGAGATTCTTCGGCGAAAAGCGCCTCAACGGAAAGTGAACGAGAAACGAGCCCGACTACAGACCAGCCGGAGGCTCCCTAGCGATCAGCGATTTTAGAGACTCTCCAAGTAGAGAGTCACAGGGAAATATTGTTCTCAGGTATTAGTTGGGACTCTAGGGGATTATTCTCCTAAGCTTTCACAAAGTTATTGTTTCTGGCTTTTATATCTTTTTCTCCAGGCAATTTTTCTGCTGTAATCTCACAGTTGCTCTGATAGGGTTGAAGCGATTTCCATCATGGATTTGCGCCTCAACAGACCATTGGCGAAGCATTATGACGATACACGCCTTTCTCGCAGAGGATAATAAAATTTAGACATTCTAATGGGTCTCGGCTCAATTATTTCAATGTTGTCACAAAATTTGTTGTTTTAAGTACATTACAGTCTGGCTCTCTAGGTTATCCTAAAAATGTAGCGGAGTCGGTAAGCAAGCTGAAGGTGCTAGCGCTTGACTCTATGCGTTGAGGTTGTTATGGCAAATATTCAGTCTTTTTATCATACCGATCCTCTCGAGGACGCTAATATCTGGCAAAACTTGAAACAGGCAATTGTTAAAAGCTCGGGCTTTAAACGTTGGCAGTATGAGCAGTCACCTGAGAAAATTCAGGATATTTCATTGGATCAGTTAGTTAGTAGCTATTTGCGAGAAACACTGGAGGCTCTGGCCTATTAAACTCAACCTAACTTTTCCGTTGAGCTGACTTGTGCTCGGGTTCTCGATTGAAATGATAATTTGATATGGGTGAAGCTGAAGAAATTTGGCTTCACCCTTTTTCGTTATTCCAGGGGATGATAGGGATTAGGCGTTGTAATATTCGCGGTACCATTTAACGAATCTTTCAATGCCCACTTCGATGGGCGTTGCTGGCCTAAAGCCCACATCCCGCGCCAGATCATCAACATCGGCATAGGTAGCGGGAACGTCTCCTGGCTGCATGGGCAACATGTTCGTCTTTGCCTTTTTACCCAATGCCTGTTCAATCACTTCGATAAAGCGCATTAGTTCAATGGGTTGATTATTGCCAATGTTGTAAATCTTGTAACGGGCTTGGCTGTTAAATCCATCTGAAGTTGCAACAGCGTTTGTGGATGCAGTGGGCGGATGCTTGATTACTCTCACAACGCCTTCGATGACATCATCTATGTAGGTGAAGTCGCGCTTCATTTTGCCGTAGTTGTAGACCTCGATGGGGTGGTCCTCGGAAATCGCTTTGACAAACTTAAAATAGGCCATGTCTGGACGGCCCCAAGGTCCATAAACGGTAAAGAAGCGGAGGCCTGTAACCGGCAGGTTGTAAAGGTGACTATAGGAATGGGCCATCAGTTCATTCGCTTTTTTGGTGGCGGCGTAAAGCGAAACTGGATGGTCAACGTTGTCGCTGACCGAAAACGGGACCTTACGGTTAGCGCCATAAACTGAGCTTGAGGAGGCGAAAACTAAATGGGAGACTTGGGTTTTGCGGCAGCCCTCCAACACATTGATAAATCCAGTCAGGTTGCTATCAGAATAGGCGAATGGATTTTTTAAGGAGTAACGGACGCCAGCCTGAGCGGCCATGTTGACGACACAGTCAAAGGTCTGAGACTGGAATAGCGTCATTAAGCCGTTTCGATCCGCCAGATCCAGTTTCTGGAAGGTAAACCTTGGTTGGGAGCTTAATTGCGCCAGCCGATCCTGTTTGAGTTGAACATCATAATAGTCATTTAAATTATCGATACCATAAACGCGATCGCCTTCCGCCAATAATCGCTGAGCCAGGAAATAGCCGACAAATCCTGCAACTCCAGTCACTAGTACGTTCATCTGTAATTAACTCCTAATGATTACAAGCTTCTGAATTCTGCATAAGGGATTCTGCTGTATACCCAAAGAAAGATCCTCAACCCTCAGTGGGAACTGGGGGATAGGAGATTAGCGTAACAATCAGTTATGGCGAGTGATTTAAGCCAGGAAAGTTCGGCAGGGAAGGGAAACAGTATTCAGATTGCAGATCCAGTAGGGACCCTGCTTCTAGCGACTGACTCCTGTTCTTCTCTCAAGGATAATTTTCCGACTTGAGTTGAGAGCCCCAGTCTTATGTCCATGATAGGTTCATATCTAAAAGCAATCCAATCTTGAGGAACAGTAAACCTTCTCACTATACTCATTAGCATCATTCACCCTCCATTGTTGTAGAGGCCGTTAATCATCTTTTGATGTTTGCTTCATAGCGGGCAGTTGTTTTACCCAAAATTGGGTTGATTATAGTGACATTAATTTCATTGGAAATGGGGGTGTGTAATTGAAGCTGGGAAAAGTCAGCTGAGAAGGAAGACATAGGATATAGGACATTAGACACCAGGGGGAAATTCTGTCTTCTGACTCCTACATTTATACCTAAGTAAAATGTCTACTTTAAGTTGCAAGAAATTGGGAATCGCTTTATTTGATGTCCATCAATTTGAGTGCTTTCATCTAGGGTCAATGTTTCTTTCAGGAAATCTAATCAATGAAAGAATAGATTGAATGATAATCACCTAAATTAAGTTTTGAATTCTATAGAATTCAATGAATTAGATCCTTCCAATAAAGATGTTTTAGTCTATCAGTATTAAATGGAAGAAATATCTACGCAGAAGAATAAAATATCTACACAGAAGAAGAGTGATGGAGAGTGTCTTAACCCAGCTTTGCAGTTCCTTACAGACATTCATATT
>JASJDH010000179.1 GCA_030065175.1 Leptolyngbyaceae cyanobacterium MO_188.B28
CATAAAGGTTATATCTACCACCTTTTCTGCTTTCATTTATATTTCGGACAGGTCTAATAGCTCTGACCCGTAACGAAGAAGCTCTTTGTCAGAGTTGATATCTCCTTGAAAATAAAAAAAATATTTTTACAGGCTTGGAATTTCGAGGAGATTTTAATCTTGTGATCCATTACTCCAAGCGAAAATACTTGTTCAAGTGTTTTGGGACAACGTCCCATCGTCATGACTCCATATTAGGAGCAATATTTAAGGCTTGCAGAACCGGACGAGCTTCGACGGAAGGGTAATGTAGAACACTGAAGGTTCCCGGTCGAATTTGCAAGCGCCAGTACTGAACTTCATCCAGACCGATTGCTTGGCCTAATAAACATTGAATATGAATGCTATCGGCGACCACTAATCCCGTGATCAGTTGCTTTGAGAGCCAGGGAGTTGTTTCCAGAGTTCGTCGCCAAGTTTTGGAAAAATCCTGGCGAAGTATCTCTAGTTGAAGCGTATTGGGATGGTAGTGCAAAATTTGCTCAACTGCCCTTTGGGTAGGCTCCAACGTTTCACTAAGGCTAAAGTTGATAGCGATTTCTTTGAAAACCGCAGCCAGTTGTTGACATTGGCGGTTCTGAATTGAGTCGGAGGGGATCAATAACAATCTGAGTCCTTGCTTACCTTCCTTGAGTTTAGGCAAGGTTTCTCCTAAGGGGGTTGTTAGGTTCAATGCATCGAGTTTGGCGTGTGGCCGTTCCCGCTCTCCAAATGTCAAAAAACTGACCCCACAATTAGACTGTTGCAGAGAATGATGATGAGTGGGCGATATCCCCAACGCCGTGCTAATGAGAGCATGGTTAGTGCCCCCATGGCTGACCAACAGTAAAGTTTGGCCCACATGGCGCGGCAAAACCTCTCGCCAGAACTGCTCAGCCCGCTGATAGAGGTCTAGCACAGGGAAGGTCGTGGCCTCTTCATCGCCCCCCATCGAATGTTCAGGCGCCGAAGCCCGCATCTGAAACTCATGGGGCCGCTGCTTCCAACACTGATAATCATCGATCAACTCCTCCTGCACATACTTAAACGACAGCCCTTGCCACGCCGGTAAATCAATTTCGCGCAATTCCGCCAAAAAATGGATGGGGAATTGCCCAACAGCTGCGCCTAGAGTGTTTAGAATACCGTCGACTGTTTCCTGAACCCGTTTTAGTGGACTGGCGTAGACAGCGTCAATGTGAATGCCCCTTAAAGCGGCGCCCACTCGACCCGCGTCAAGACGCCCCTTGTCATTTAAAACCGCCTCATCTGAGCTACCCTGGTACCGTCCTTGTTCATTGAATGTGCTGCGGCCGTGACGAACCAAAATGACCCGAGTAGGCAAGATTTTAGAGTTTAGATGTGGGATGTGGGAAGGACTACGTTCTAAAGGGGGATTAACGTCCCAGAGGTGTGAAGGGTCTGTAGAAGCGTGTGTTTTGAATTCTAACTTACTTGAGCTTGATTGCATTGACTCCCTCGACGTCTGATATCAGGCATCTATCTAATTTGAGTTGGGAAAAAATCAGTGGGGAAAGAAGTCAGAAGTCTGGCTGAAATTGTATTCTGACCATGGCGCCAACTTAAGCCGGAACGTTTTGGCGGGGCAAGAATCCTCCACGAGAAGGGCAAAGCCCTACAGAAGACAAAAGGCAGAATCCAGTTCCTGCCTGACTTCCGTATTCTGTATTCCTTTTCTGCTAGATTGTCCCGGCTTAAATTGCACGCCTCTGACTCTTAACTCCGGAATTCTGAATTTTCTGAATTAATTAATGATTTCCCGCTTTAAGTAAATAATCTATGAATAGAAAACAGGAGTAGACCCTTATTCGGAGCAACTTGCGTCACCTGAGAATATGTCAGGGCCTAATCCTGAGAGCCGCTTGCAACTGGTGCATAATAAGAGCATGACGACTCTAGGTAAGCTTTCCATGAAGCTTAGATGAGAAGCATCTCATAAAGAAGCATGTATGGAACGACTTATGACTTCTGAAGTTCGTCTCAGAAAACATTAACGCTTTCTGTTTGACAGTCGTATATCCGATTTCATCCTCGATCCTTAAGCACTTAGGGCGTAGGAATTTCTAACGGTGGAGCGATGAGGATAAATCGTAGATTGCAGCTGAAATAGGGCGGCATACCGTTTCCCTAAGCGCATTAACTCTGAATGATCGCCGCGCTCTAGAATCTGGCCCTTTTCGATGTAAAAAATTTGGTCAGCCTTCATAGACGCCCTCAAATCGTGGGTAATCAAAAAGGTTGTACAGCCTTGGGTGAGTCGTTCGAGAGCCTGAGTGACGGCGTGCTCACTTTCGTTGTCTAAGCCCACAGTGGGTTCATCCAGAATGACAATCGGCGCTTTACGAACCGCCGCTCGGGCGATCGCAATCCGTTGCCGCTGTCCCCCAGAAAGGGTCGCCCCCCGTTCCCCCAAAACCGTATCGTAGCCTTGGGGCAACGCCATTATGAAGTCATGGGCGTTAGCCAGACGAGCCGCCGATTCAATCTCCTCATTGGTAGCCTCGAGGGCGCCGTAGGCAATATTGTCGCGCACAGTGGCGGCAAATAATACGCTGTCCTGGAGGACAATACTGACTTGCTGTCTTAAGGACTCCAATTTATACTGACGCAGATCATGGCCGTCAATCAGCACTTGTCCTTCTATCGGATCATAGAACCGCAGCAATAGACTCACCAAAGTAGATTTGCCGCCGCCTGACGGACCGACAATCGCCACATGCTGACCAGGCTTCACTTCAAAGTTAAGATTTTTCAAAATCCCTCTGTCAGCGTCATAGCCAAATGTCACTTGCTCACAGCGCACCTCCCCACGAAAAGCCGGAGCCTCCACCGCTCCCCGACTATCGCGAATATCCGGCACGGTCTCCAGTAAGTCAACAATTCTTTCCCCGGACGCTGCAGCTTTAGCAATCTGACCAGTGTATTTAGCCAGCTGGCGCATTGGTTTGAAGGCCACCTTCAGGTAAGTGATAAAGACCAACAAATCCCCCGGCGTCACCACTCCCTGGAGAACCAGTTCAACCCCACGAATTAATACCATCGCCATGGCCGTCGCTACCAAAATCTCCACTAGCCGTTCCTGGCCCGCCCGGAGTTTTTGGGTTTTAGCGCTCTCCTTGAGACTTTTCCGATTATGGCTAGAAAACGAACGCTCTAGTCTGTCCTGTAAGGAAAGGGCTTGTACTACTTTGATGGCGCCAATAGATTCGGCCACTGTGGCCGCCATCGCCCCCTCCCGTTTTCGTTGGGTGCGCGCCACCTTGCGAATTTGCCGCGACATTTTGGTAGTGGTCAGCAAAAACACGGGCAACACTGCGATCGCAATTAACGCCAACTCCCAATTCAGCCAGAACATCACGCTCAACATACCGAATAGGGTGAGAAAGTTAGTCAAGAGCGGCAGCGCCGCCACCACCGTCACCTCCCGCAATCGTTCAATATCATAGGTCACCCGGGTGATCAGATCCCCCGTTTTGGCCTTGTTATGAAAAGATAGAGACAATTGCTGCAGATGGCTGTAGAGCTTGCTCCGTATATCGCTCATCACATGGGTGGCGGCGACCGTCATACTCACCGTGCTGAAGTAAGCAACCGCCCCTCGCAGCATGGCGATTCCCACTAGCCCTAAGGCCAACACCGTCAGCAAAACCATGGGATTAAGTCCATGGAATAGGGCGTTTTCCCCTGAACCGATCTTGACCTCTGGCATGATCACCCGATCAAAAATAAACTTCAGGGGCCAGGGTTCTAACAAGCGTAGGATGGTCTCGGCGATGAGAGCCAAAAAGGCGCCTGCAATCAATCGTCGTTGCTTGCTGATCTGAGGCCAAAATTGCCGTACAATCTGCCAAAGGCCCGGAAGGGCGGCTTTAAGACTATTAGGTTTCTTTGCCATGAGAGTTATTTCTTGAAAACATCGACGAAGTCATATGCGCCTGGTCAAGGGTACGCCCCCTACCCGTTAAAATCGATGGCTATTGGCCTGTAATTGCTGGCTGTTGACCAATTCCAGGTATTTTCTGAGGCTGGGATGGCTCTGTTCCGGTGTATTGGTCGGTGATATAGCGATTCAACACGCGTTCAGCGGCAATCAAACCATTCTCCAACCAGGGAATAGAATTCCCAAATGTCAGACGGCGAACAAGCGGCTTTAGAAATGCCTGATGCCTGCGGTGTCCCAACCGCTTGTAGCGCTTCTTGAAATATTTGTCCTTTTTCAAATCCCACTTCTCACGAAAATGCTTCAGGCTGGCGACCTCCCACGCGTCACTCCACCGCAGCATGAAGAAAGCCAGGTCTGACCAACGGTATAGAATATCCGGAACATAGGTGACTACCGAAGCAGGTTCACAGTAAATCGTCCCCCCTGCTTGGGTTACAGTCATACAAAAATCAATGTGTTCACGGGTGCTGAGCAGTTCTTCATCAAGGGGGCCGACCTGTTCAAAAATTTGGGCCTGCACCAACATGCAGTGAAACTCAGCAAATTCACATTGCTGTCGCTGGAGTTGATCCGCCACCTCCGCCACTGGGCGATTTACAAAATAATGTTTCTCATGCACCCGTCGACGCGCCTTTTCGCCTTTGATCTCTAAGACAATCCGCGCCTCTCCGCCCGCCAGATGAATCTTTTGATGCAGAGGCTGACCAATGCAAGTCAACGGGCACACAAGGGCTGCCTGGGTCTCTTCCGCACACTTGAGCAAATTTTCCAACCAATTGGGGGCAACGTGGACGTCATTATCAATGAACACCACATATTCGCTCTTCACTTGACTGAGCCCCAGATTTCGGGCTTGGTTGGGAGAGAGATAGCGCTCGGTGCGAATCAGCTCAAATCCCTTTTCCTTAGATTTTTCTTCTAGATAACGCTTAATTTCTTTGGGAGATCCGCCGTCAATATAGACCAGGGAAAAGGGCTCCTGAGTATTGGCGTATATACTTTCCAGAGACTCACGGGTGTAGCTGAACCGCTCTCTAGGAGAGACAACAATGGTTACCTTCGGATGTGTCATGTCGAGTAATGCTTTGAATGAGGGGTATGAATTGGAATTAGGTGGGACGAATCCAGAATTTGGCCAGGACTGGCGTTACAGATCGAATTAAGACGCGATCGCCATGATCGACGGCTTCAATGGCTTTAACGCCTGCTCATAAACCTCACCCCAATTGGCTTGTTCCACAGCCGGGGCCAGGTGTTTCAAAACTTTGGCGTTGGCGGCTTGGCCAAGGCGTTGGCGGAGTTCTGGCGATCTCGCAAGTTTAAGCAGCGCCTCCGCCAGTTCTTCGCTAGAAGCCGGGTTTACCACCAGAGCGTCCTCACCATCGCTGAGAATTTCACCAATGGCGTCCACCTTTGCGCCGACAATCGCCCGACTGGCTAGCATGGCTTCCAGCATTGCGTTTGGACAACCGTCATGGAGAGACGGAATCGTAAAAATATCCATATGGGGGAGATAGGCGAGCGCTTCTTGGCGGCTGATCTTGCCCGTGATTAATACCCGGTCCATCACCCCACTATTGCTCAGTTCCTGTTCCCAGTACTCACGCTCCTTCTGAACAAAATCTCCCACTAGAAGAAGGGTGAATTCCAATTCCTTTTGCAGCTGCCGACAAGCATCTAGGAGATATTCCAGCCCTTTTTTGTCCCGGAAGTTGCCGACGGAGCCAATCACAATTCCTTGCAATTGTTCCGCCGAGGGAGGCTTTGGCATGCGCACAAACTCAATCGGAGCGATCGAGTTCCAGAATGCTGAGGACTTCGCTTGAATCGTTGGCGCTAACACTCTAGCCCGATTCATTAGATTCTGACTCACAAAGGTCGTCCAGGCGGAATTTTCCAATGTCCAGGTGATTTGTCCGTGATGCTTAGGATTAAAGATATGCTTATGCAGATCGGCGCCGCGTATGCTGTTAATCACCGGAATATTAATTTCTCGACCCAGTAATGTAGTTAAAAACCCGGTTTCGCTAATGAAAAAAGCGTGAAATAGATCAAACTGATATTGCTGGTGTAAGGATTTAAGTTGGCTATACAAGTCGTGGAGATAATCTTGCTCTCTGGCGGTGGTTGAACGAATGGCGGGTTGCAGACGATGAACAATAATGCCGTCCTGTTCAACTGTCTGGCGGCTAGGACGTTGAAACTTTCCAGCTGAAGCCTTCTCTCGTTCAGCTCGGAAGGTGGCGCGAAAAACAGCCACATGGACCTGGTAGCCCAACGCTAGGAGCATCTGAGCAATCCGATGAACAGATTCACCCACCCCTCCAATATCGGGGGGGAATTCCAGGGTGGTTATGCATACGCGTGGGGTATTCATGGTGATGACCTCTAGGTTGATATTATTTGCGTCAAAAGGGTTAGATGGAATGGGCAGGTTGGGGGGCGGGTAAAAATAAGGTCCCAGTAGAAGACAGTGGATGGGTGGATGGGTGGATGGGTAGATGGGATGTTATTTCACAGCAAATCCCATGGGATGAAGGGGGTTGGAGTGACGGGGCTAGGCTGCGATCGCAGTTTTCTGCGCCAACGTATTTAACAACATCGCCGTCTTCTCAACTCCCTGAAGGTCAAAGTCGATCGGCGCAGGTTCCTGACCCAGGCAATCAATCACCTTGTGAGCAAAACGCTCAGGATTCAAATCCTCAGGCCGAATCATTCGAACCACGCCTAATTGCTCAAGCCGCTCAGAACGCAAAGTTTGCTCCTGATCATCATTCCCTGTAAAGGGTGACAACATGGCCCTAACCCCAGTCGTCAGCACATTAAGCGTCGTATTGTAACCCGCCATACTGATGGACAAATCAGCCCGCCGCATGTAACTCAACAAACTCGGCGTATATCGCTCAACCGTGAGGTTGCTCCGCCCCGCCGCCATCTGCTGCAGCCGAGAGAAAATCGGATCCGGCGAAAATGGCCCCGTAAACATCTGAATGTGATGGGGAATCTTGCCCTCAAGCAAAGCACTGGCTTTCACCACACAATCCAACAGTTCATGGCCAAACCGACCGCCGCCGACACTGGTAAGAATAAAAGGAGACCCAGGAATCTGGATTTTAGATTTTAGATTTTGGATTTTGGATTTGCTCTCCCCCATCTTCCCCATCTCCTCCATCTCCCCCATCTTTTGCTCTCGGTCCCCTGCTTCCTCCCTCTGAACCACATACCCCGTATAGTGAACCTCACAGGTCAAATCCTTTATCCGAGAGAAACTTCTCTCCAAGGGCATAAACTTAGGGTCGCCATGAATCAGCAGCAGGTCGAAATAGCGATTCATCAACTTGCAGACTTTTGCTTCGTGGCGAGCCTGGTCTTGCTTTGTCACCACAATGTCCCGCAAACTGCACACCACTTTGGTTCCGATGGATTTAGCTGTTTCTAACAAGGGAATCAGTTCGGCGGAAAGGCGACGGCGGCCGAAAGGAAACAGTTCCACCATCAGCACATCCGGCTGGACCCGGTCAAGTAATTCCAGCATTATAGTTGTCCGCTTTTCCATGGCTGCTTCCAAGCTCTCAAACTCAGCCGGAATCTGCAGTCCCCGGAATTCAGCGTCAGTTTTCAGGGGGGGTAAATTCACCACCTCTACCCCCGGCGGCACGCGAAATCCGTCGATCACTTCGCCGCCATTGATGAAATTCACCTTAAAGTCCTGCGTGAGGCCCCGGGCAATTTCCATACTGCGGATCAGGTGTCCAATGCCAAGAAGATGCTGGCAATAAAACATGAGAGTTTTCATGGCTTTTTCCTCTAAATAAATAGTTGCTTACAGAACTTGGGCTAGGGTCTTGGGCTGCAGGACGTCAGCCAGATCCGATTGCTGAGGCGTCGGTGAGGATTGGCGAATCGACTGCAGCAACAGATCTTTGACTTGCTTGACATTGGCTTCTAACGCGAAGTCTTGATGGACTTTCCATTGGCCAGCCTGACCTAGTAGGGCTCTGAGCTGCGGTTGTTGCAACAAACGCTCCAACTCGATTGAGAGGGCGTGGGGGTCTTTTTCGGGGACCAGAATGCCATTTTGGTTGGAGGTAATCAGCTCGGATATACCAGAAATATCGGTGGAAATCACTGGAGCCCTCATCGCCATCGCCTCTAGCAAGACGTTGGGAATGCCGTCGCGATCGCCGTCCTCTGTCACCTGACAGGGCAACACAAAGATGTCAGTTTGGCGATAGTACTCAATCAGCTGATCTTGAGTAAGTTGTCCGATGATTGTTACTACATCGGCGATTCCCAAGTCTTCAATCTGGCGTTCAAACTGTTCTTGTAGCGGGCCATAGCCCACAATGCCGCAGTGGAATCGCAGCCCTTTTTGCTTGAGACTGTGACAGGCTTCAAATAGATAGGGAAAACCCTTCTTCTCACAGAACCGTCCAACACTCAGGATCAGAGGCGTATCAGAAGTGGGGAGAGGTGAAGAGAGGGGGGAGGAGAAAGGAGAAGCGGAAGACATCGTCTCCTGATGGATCCAATCTTCTTCCAATCGAAAACGGGTTAGATCTAGACCGTGGTAAGCCAAGTGAATGGGGGTGTTATGGGTAGCGATGCTTTCTAGATAGTTGCGGTTGTAGTCGGTGCAAGTGAGGACAAACTCAGCTGAGGCCATGCGGCGGTTCAATGCTTCGGGCTCAGAGAGATAAATATCTTTAGCGTGGGCGGTAATACTGTAAGGGATCTGACAAAACTGTTTGGCTAGCTCAGCTGTGGCGGTTGGAACATTAGCAAAATGGACGTGCAAATGAGTGACGCCAAGCTTCTGCATCGCCATGGCCAGATAACCAGCTTGCAGCAGTTCATTCAGCTGTCTGTCTTCAGAGCGATCGCGGTAAAAATTCAGGTTGCTCAGGTAACCATTTGGATTCTGCTGCAAGAGTTCCAAGTTAACCGCCAGTAGCGCCTCCTCATCCTCCCGAGAATACTTAGGCATGAGAGAAGGAATGTAGGTGACAGGCGCGCGCACCTGAGAAACGGCAGGATGAAACTGGGTGTCCGTCGGCCGTCGTAGGGAAAAGATATGGAGATTTAATCCCTGCCGCTCGAGTTCTAAAATCTCGTTCAGAATGAATGTTTCCGAGAGCTTTGGAAAGGTTTTGAGCAGAAAACCGATAACAGGCTTGCGATTAATGGACATAGGGGTTCTAGGGAAAGAAGTTTACGGTAGAAGACAGTAGAATACTGAAGACAAATAGCCAGCAATCACGAAGTTGCAACAGTGCGTGGTAAAGCACTTAGATTAAGTTGCGGCGGACTGGAAGTTGAATCCCATCAGCACCGATGGAAAAAACTGTAGTTGCAATAGAAACTAAGGTGGGTTCTTGGAATGACACCTTACAGTTGATAGGAAATGGTAGATAAGAAATTTATTGCGCAGTCGCTAAACTTAGGATTCTAGAAAAGCTTCGCCTAAGGTGAATCAGAGCAATCTGCCTAGGTTGGTGAGACAACAGCGCGGAAGTAAGATGGGTGATCTTCGGTAAGGCATTCATGTCCAGCCGTGAGAATAATGGAATCACATTGTCAGGCTGTTGCAACTGCTCTTGAACAGCATTTATTAACCCTTGCGGCGTTAAACTGTCCGGATGAATCACCTTGAATAAGTCTAGCTTAGCCATTCGTTGGGCTCGAATCCATTGCTCTTCAACCGGCTGAATGCGAGGCACCACAATCGCCGACTTCCTTAGAGTCAATATCTCACCGACCGTGTTGTATCCCCCCATTGACACGACCAGGTCAGCCGCATCCATACAGCTCATCAAATCATCCGTAAACTCCTGAATGTACGCCTTAGGCAACGCATTAGCCCGTTCAAAAAGCTGTTGTCGTTGATCGGAAGGCATTTCTGGTCCAGAGATAATCAAACTCTTGGGGCGCTGATTAGGAGGCAAAGACTCCAACCCTGAGAGATAGGCGTCCACCAGGCGGTAACCATCGCCGCCCCCGCCGGACGTCACCAGCACCAGCGGCTCATCTGGAGCGACGCCCAAGGTTTGACGCATTTCCGAACGGGAGATCAAGCCCGCCTCTCGACGGATATAACCGCAGAAACGAACTTTCTTCGCTAGACGCCATGAAAAGTCATATTCGGTGCGGACATCAAAAACTTCTGGCGAACCAACTACCCAAAGTTGGTCGTAAAGCAGCTCCGCCTGGTCGTAGTAACCGTTTTGTCGCCATTGGCTAACGGTAGCTTCCGGTGTGTCAAGGATATCTCGCAGCAACAGCACACGCTTAGTCTGCGGAGAATGAATTCTGAGATGATTTAAAGTCTCATGAAGTTCGCCCTTTAGACCCTTTGGTTTTTTGTCTACCAACAATAGGTCAGGTTTGAAACTGGCAGCCGCAGTTAGGATCAATCTAGACCGCAACTTCACCATTTCATCCGTTTGAATATCTAGAAACTTAGCCTTCAATTGCCCCGCCTGATCCCGCCCTAAGCAGGGAAGCTTAATATAATCAATTCCCGTTGGTAAACGGAGGCTATGCAATGCTGGAGAGCCAGAAATCACCAAAATAGAGATATCTGAGAGGGTGTGAATTAGATGTTGACAAATTGCTAGCATTCGGCGAATATTGCCTAGCCCGAATGCATCGTGAGAGTAAACCATCAGTTTCATCTGCAACAATCTCCCAATGTGTCAAATTAAAAGGTTTGAAAAGAGTTCGCACAATTCAGAAACAGCGTGATCTTAGAGTCATAACCAACTCACGAGCTGTTGGCTCTCTCGGGATTTTGATTGCAGGGAAGAAGCATTGAGTGTACTACTTAAACCTATTAACTAGACTCAAATTCAGCACCCATAATGCCAGGAACTTCGTACTCCATAGGCATGAGATTAAAATAAAGTAAACAAGAAGAAGAGACCAACTTTTCATGAATTAGAATGAAATTAGGAAATTCATCGATTCATCCTTCCTCCTGATGTAATCAGGATCTCAGTTGAACTCTTGAATCTCGTGAGAGATTAATGATATCCAATGAGAATTAGATGAGAAGAAATTCATGAGAAACTCTCATCAAATCTTATGTCTTAATCGAGAAAATTGCACCTTGCAATGTGTTGTGAAATACAGACTTTTTAAGAGATTTGTGTACAGTTGAATTAAGGGAAAGCACTGCTCTACAACCCCTGTGGAGATCAGACAATTCACAACAAGATTGTGGCTTTCGATACAATTATTGTTGGCGAATAGTTTTTTGCGGTTACTAGCGCGACATTTTTGAGGTCCTGTCTTCCGAGTTGTGAAACGCTTCGTTCAGGGATTTTTCCTAAGAATTTTTTCATCCCAGAAAGTTGTTGCGTTGTATATGTCCTAGGAATCTACTCTCAAGCTGCGGTCTCCTGTATTCAAGCGAAATCCGTCTTCCCAGACCCTCTCAACCGTCCCGGTGTAGGTTGTTTGAGCGTAGCCCCTACGGGGGCGGGGGAGTGCGAAAGTAGACACAATACCCGTGGCGACTAACCCTAATATGACAAAGCGCTTCATTGCTAACTCCGTTTTGAGTAAATAAGGAAATTGAGGAACAAGAAGAAATATAAAGACCAATCATGACCAGAAGATGACGGATGAGGTTAGGAACTAGTGTGTATTTAAAGGAAGTGAGGGAGACGCTGTTAGATTTCTCGACGCTTCAAGAGGTGATCCATTGGTTGGATAATCATCTATAAAATTCTTGGGAATGCATGAGCGGGCTATGACTTTTATGGAATTTCGGTGCCATTAGGATGGACACAGGGTTTGCCCGCGCCCATCGGCCAGCGAGTCCCGCAAATGTAGGATAGGCAAAGCAAAGCACGCCCATCCTACATTTACGGGACTATTTCATCGGGGGAACTGCTCCAAGATGGAATAGCTCTGCAAGTCAACAAATGCTTAGCGTTGTTCTATAAGCTGAAGCACCGTATTCAGCGATGAACTAATCGCCCCTTGGATCCAACCCTGGTCAAGCGAGCAGTACTCTCCAGCAAAAAATAGTTTGCCCTCTGGTTTGATTGTGTCTTGGTAATACAGTTCAAAATCCTTCGGTTTCATAAAACAGAAAGCGCCCGAAGTCTAGTTGTGTTTAGCAAATCGCTTAGAGCCTTTACTGCTTTGCATAAATATTTAATATGCTGGTTTTTAATATGCTGGTTGAAAGTGTAAAAAAAGTGGCCCTGAAACTCACATTCCTGAGATTTTTTGAAGGCGCCAGCGTGATTAGTCGATGGTTGATTCAACTGAAGCATATAATTCAAATACAATATAGAAATTTCATGCCAAGCTTCTACATTGCAATGAAGTTCATGAATACAATCGTCACTCGAACATCATTGGTTTGAACTCAGGAATTATCTACACACTATATTCGGACAACCTCTGCCGATGAGATCATAAGGGACAATATTTGAGGTGTCATAGGTCTCTTATGGAAAATATCTCTCAATAATCTTAACAAACTAACTCGCTAAATCAACCTGGCCAAAGAGAAATTCAATAAGGGTTTATCGCTATTTCCAGTTACGAGGGGACAGGCCTGATTGACTGACAAGACTTTTATTGTGAATGCTCGGAAAGCCCTCACCCTAATCCTCTCCCGAGGGGCTGCCGTGTGCAAAGATCTCCATTTGGAAGTGCAAATTTACCTCCCCTAATTCCTCCTTGGAAATGGGGGAAACTTCAGTCCCCCCCATTTCCAAGGGGGAGTTAGAGGGGGTAATTCCCGTTGGACATCACAAATAAATTGTGTGTACACAGTAGCCCTCTGGGGGAGGGAACAAGAAAGCGGATATAATCCCCTCGACCTCTGGGCGAGGGGTCGGGGGGGAGGGATCGAGACTTTTGTCGGTCAACTAGGGGGGCAGTCAGGCGCCATTTCAACAAAAATAAATATTTCTTTCGGACGGTGAGATTAATTAGAGAGCGCTTTGCCAGATCATCTCGGTGCTACTTTCCTCTTCAATCACCATGGATTGTCCTGAAACTGTCAAGCCTGTTAAGCGAACTACATCATTATTTCGTAATTGATTTAATTCATGTTTATGTATTGCAAATCTCGAATGGCGCATTGCACATTGTAAAAAAAGAGGTGAGGATAAATACTTCGCCTGGCTTTCATATCTCGGATTAGGCTTTCATATCTCGGAAAATAGGTATTGAAATGAGTGGTTCAATGATTTGCTGAGAGTTTGCCGTTTCTATCTGAGAAGATATGTGAAACCGGAGGATTGTGATCCTGTAAAATCTTTACAGAAAGGGAATAATTGTAATTTTGAGATTATTCCTACAGGTGATATAAATTGAATAACTGTGAGATACCTAGAATATAGATAAAGATACTTTTAGAATAAATTGAATTCAAGATTTGGGATTTTCATCAGACCGAATGATAAATTGGTTGCAAAGCGTTGCGCCGCTGAATGGTAAGGGGCTTAAATTGCAGAGCGTATTCAGAGAAGCTCGAACTCGGATTCTCTTACTTTACGTTGTTTGCATGCTTCTCTTAACCGCTGCATCCATCCCGGTTTTTCGCATTCTTTTGGTCAGCAGCGTGGATAACCGGGTGCGAGAAGATTTGGCTGAGGAGCAGGAAGAGTTTCTGGAGAACTATGAAGCTTGGGAACAAGAGACACGACACAGCCTAGAGGAACTCAAAGTCTTTGCGGATGACTTTTTAGCCGAAACCCTGCCTGAGGATGACAATTTCCACATCTTCCTGATAGATCAGGAATTCTATCGATCTAATCCTGAGAACCTATTGGAGCAAATGAGTCCTGGCTCTCAATTATTCGATCGCTGGAGCAATATCTCTGAGTCTATCACTGGTGAACAGCCGTCGGATGATCCTTCTGTGGGCAAGATGCTTTACATTGCTAACCCGCTTGAACTCAATGGGGAGAATCGGGGAGCTTTTGTAATCGCCCACGCCACAGCTGGAGAGCAGCAAGAGGCGATAGCGGGGGTGTTCATTTTTGTCTGGGTGGCGGCTGGCGTTGTGTTTCTTTCATTTATCTTAGCCTGGGTGGGGACTGGGCAGCTACTTTCTCCCGTCCGGGACTTGGCCACAACCGCCCGCACCATCAGCGAATCCGATCTGAGTCAACGCATTCCTGTTCAAGGTTCCGGTGAATTGGCCGAGCTAGCGGTCACCTTTAACGCCATGATGAACCGGATCCAGACTTCATTTGATACTCAGCGCAATTTTATCAATGATGCTGGGCATGAATTGCGAACACCGATCACCATTATTCAGGGTCATTTAGAACTCATGGGGGATGATCCTGAAGAGCAGCATGAAACCCTCGAGATTGTAACGGATGAATTGGATCGAATGGGTCGTCTTGTTAATGACATGATCCTGTTAGCTAAGTCAGAGCAGCTTGATTTTCTCCAACTCGAAACGATTGAGGTGGGTTCATTCACTGAAGAACTCTTCGCCAAAGCAAGCGCCTTGGCGAAACGCAACTGGCAGTTGCAAATCGATGGCTCAGGTGAAATGATTGGCGATCGCCAGCGTTTAACGGGAGCAATTTTCAACCTTATAACCAACGCCATCCAACATACCCAGGATGGAGATGAAATTGAGTTAGGCGTGATCTACACTTCCAAAATAGTCCGCTTTTGGGTGCGAGATACCGGAGAAGGCATTCCTGCGGTTGATCAAGCTAGGATCTTTGAACGGTTTGCTCGCACTTCCAATCGCTATCGATCCTCTGACGGATCGGGGTTAGGGTTGGCGATAGTGCGGGCGATTACCCAAGCGCATGGCGGCAGGGTGGAACTGATTAGTCAGTTGGATATTGGCTCTACTTTTACACTGGTGTTACCAAATGAACCGGATCCTTATTGCTGAAGACGAATCTCGCATCGCCGCTTTTATTGAGAAGGGGCTGCAGGCCAATGGCTTCACCACCACCGTGGTCGCCAACGGACCTGACGCCGCAAACTTGGCGTTAGGTGATGATTTTGATTTGCTAATTTTAGACTTGGGCATACCGGGCAAAGACGGCCTTACTGTACTCGAAGAGCTGCGGGGGCAGGGAATCCAGCTCCCCATTATTATCCTCACCGCTAGAGCCGACATCGATCATAAGATTACCGGATTTGAGCTAGGGGCCGATGACTATGTGACCAAACCATTCCGGTTTGAAGAATTGCTCGCCCGTGTTCGTGCTCGACTCCGCACCAGCGTTCAATCTATCGCTCAGGTTGAAGAAACGGTTCTCAAATTAGGAGATATCGTTCTAGATCTCCGCACGCGACGCGTGAAAGTAGGCGGGGCTCCAGTCGATCTGTCTGCTCGAGAATTCACCTTGGCGGAAACATTCATTCGCCACGCAGGTCAGGTGATGAGTCGGGAACAACTCCTGGATCATGTCTGGGGCTATGATTACGACCCTGGGTCCAACATTGTTGACGTTTATGTGGGGTATCTCCGTAAAAAGCTTGGCAGTAAGTTAATAGAGACGGTTCGAGGCATGGGTTACCGAATGCTAGCATGAGAAAGCTTTCATGTAAGATTCATGTCCGTCTCATCTACAAAAGTAATATTGATATCGGTTTTTACTGCGATTAACAGCGTAAGGGCTTCTTCTTGCAGTGGGCTGTATGATGGTCGAACTAAGGGTAGAGCGCTAAAGAATTATAGAGTTTGGGTAAGGGAGTAACTGAGAGTTCCGGCGTTTTTTTATCCGATTGATATTTAATATTATTTTTTCTGACCTTTGATGCACCATATTTTGATTGCCGAGGACGAGCCTCGAATCACCGCATTTATTGAAAAGGGCCTGAGAAAGCAAGGATTTAACATCTCCATTAGCAGCGATGGAGAAACAGCTTTACAAATGGCGCTAACGGGGAATTTTGACTTAATGCTGCTCGATTTAGGTTTGCCGGGGATGGACGGCTCGAGCGTACTGGAGGAAATTCGACGACGGGGAAATCAACTTTTGATTATCATCGTCACCGCTCGCGATGGACTTCATGATCGATCCGATAGCCTTAGCAAAGGCGCTAATGGCTACATC
>JASJDH010000180.1 GCA_030065175.1 Leptolyngbyaceae cyanobacterium MO_188.B28
CCCGTCGAACAAGAATCCATTGAACAAGCGCCCATTGAACAAGCGCCCGTCGAACAAGAATCCATTGAACAAGCGCCCATTGAACAGGAACAGATGCAGCCTGAAAACCCAGAGAGCTCAGGGGCGGATCTTTTGGATATCTCAGATGATGTCGAATCTGAATTTTGAGGGATGTTGCAATTCTTAAAGCTAATACTCCGCTTTAGGGGCTTTTAGATTGATACACTAAGCTTCATGACTATCGCGCCAGGTCATTATCCTACTTGTCTTCGTAATTGCGGAGTTAAGGAGGTTAGGTCTATTAAGTCCTGAGGCGCAGACAGTAATTCGGCAACTTTGAATTTCCTGCTCAGTCTGGGAGCAACATCAGAAGCGAATAATAAAGACTCATGGTAGATTCTCTGAAAAGACCTCAAGAAGATTCTCTGAAGAAGGCTGATTTCGAAGAGATCCGGCCTGGAATCAAGGCTCCGGCGAGCGACACAATTCTGACGCCTCGTTTCTATACCACTGACTTTGAGGAGATGGCCCAGATGGACATCTCCATCAATGAAGATGAACTGAGGGCTATTTTAGAAGAGTTCCGCACCGACTATAACCGGCATCACTTCGTTCGGGACGAACAGTTTGAGCAGTCCTGGGAAAGCATTGATGGTGAGACTCGACGGTTATTTGTTGAGTTTTTAGAGCGCTCCTGCACCGCTGAGTTTTCTGGGTTTCTCCTTTATAAGGAGCTAGGACGTCGACTTAAGGGTAAAAACCCAGTTTTAGCCGAGTGCTTTAACCTAATGTCTCGGGATGAGGCGCGCCACGCAGGATTCCTGAATAAGGCGATGTCTGATTTTGACCTGCAGTTGGATTTGGGTTTTCTAACCAAGAGTAAGGACTATACCTTCTTCAAACCTAAGTTTATTTTCTACGCCACCTATCTTTCAGAGAAGATTGGCTACTGGCGTTACATCACTATTTTCCGCCATCTAGAATCCCATCCTGAAAATTGCATCTACCCCATCTTCCGTTTCTTTGAGAATTGGTGCCAGGATGAGAACCGTCATGGCGATTTCTTCTCCGCCATCATGAAATCTCAGCCCAGCATTTTGAATGACTGGAAGGCGAAGCTATGGTGCCGCTTCTTCCTGCTCTCCGTATTCGCCACCATGTATTTGAACGACCTCCAGCGGAAGGACTTTTACGGCTCTATTGGCCTGGATGCAAGGGATTATGATATCCACGTCATTCGTAAGACCAACGATTCATCCGGCCGGGTATTCCCGGTGATTCTGGATGTCGATAATCCTGAGTTTGTCGACCGCTTAGACATAGCTGCTGCGGCTAATTCTAGGATTGTAGAAATTGGCAAGTCGAGTCAGCCCAAAGCTGTAAAGGTCCTCCGCCAAGTTCCCCATATCGCCAACATCGGGTGGCAGATGCTGCGTCTATATCTGATGAAGCCCATTGACATGGCTCCAATGCGGGAAGTGATCCATTAGTCTAAGCTTTCCACCCCCTAATCTCAGCGGCTCTATTTTTTTCAGAGCCGCTTTTTTTAGGGCGAGTGATTGAGGGGGTTTCCTGACTTCCTTTCCAAATCGATGTGGATATAGTGGGAGCATTCAATTTAATAGCGTTCAATTTAATAATGACGCCGTTCCCTGCAAAACGTTGACACACGCCTATGATACATTCGGCAAAATGGCTCGCTATGGCGGGGAGTCTCAGAGGGATTGCGCTACCCATTGTCTTATTGAGCGGTTCAATTTGGCTGGCGACGCCGCTAGGCTGCATCGCTTCTGTATCGTCAAATTGGCTGGAAGGTCAGGGTTCAGAAAGCCGCGGGGCAGCGGCCCACAATAGCCGTCAGGCGGGTCTTCAAGACTCAGCCAAGCGGCCCAAGCCCCAGACAACCCCCAATACGCACTTGCGGTCCGTTAGCGGATGGAATGCCTTCGCTGACCCATCGCCATTGGCGGCGTCAGAGCAGTCATGGGCAGTCATCATGATTTTTGACGGGGGAGATCCTGAGACTAATTCCTTAGTCGCTATGGAGCCGCCGTCGCCTCTAAATTCAGAGGCTGTGGATTCAGAGGCTGTGAATTCAGGGGCCGTGGATTCAGGGGCAATAAATTCAGAGGCCATGGATAATGGGGAAGAGTCTGCTACTGATGTCGAGGGGGCGCTAGATTTAAGCCCCGAGCTGATTGAAGGGAGCCCGACCCTGCAGCGATGGCTGCAAGAAGTCCCTGATTTACTCTCTGACATTGCCCATGACCCCAGTTTCCGTACTCGTTTACGGGCGGGCTATTCTCACTTTCCCTCCACCGACCAGAAAGCGGGCTTTCATGTCGGCGTCGAGGATGTGTTTGTAGGTCGTACTGGACTCACTGTCAGCGGAGATTACCATCAGAACGGCGATCGCGATCGCCAGTCCTACGGGGTTGATCTGCGCTACTATCTGCTATCGCTGGGAGGCCGCCTGAATGTGGCGCCTGTGTTAGGGTATCGCCATCTAAAATCTGGCTCGTTTGATACAGATGGGGTTAATCTGGGAGTAAGACTCTTAGTCGTCCCTTCTCGAACCGGTGCGGCGGATATTTCTCTAACCCAGAGTTGGATTTCCCCTGCTAGTTCTGAAGAAGTCGGCGTTACAACCCTTTCGTTGGGTTACGCGGTGACCCATGATTTACGGATTTCCACTGATGTACAGGTTCAGAATTCTCCCATTGGACATGACAGTCGAGTGGGAATATCGCTAGAGTGGATGCTGTAGAAGCACTGTACTCAGCTTACATCCCCTGCTTTTGTGTTAATCTGTAATCTAAATATGGGCGGAAGACTATACCCATTTTTTGTTGCTGGGGTTCTAGCATAAAGGAAGTAAATTGTCACATTTCTGGCGATTTATTGCATACAGAGTCCACGCTTTTAACTTAAGTTGTCGTTAATTAATTCAGTTGTAGAGATTCCGAAGAACGAACAGTATGACCCAGGTTGTTGTTGGAGAAAATGAAGGTATCGAGTCCGCCTTGCGCCGGTTTAAGCGCCAAGTTTCTAAAGCTGGAATCTTTTCTGAGGTGAAACGTCGTCGTCATTTCGAGACCCCTCAAGAAAAGCGGAAGCGGAAAGCGGTTGCTCGTCGGAAGAAGCGTTTCCGCTAAGGCCTAACTTAATCTTCAATCCCCATTCTTGAGATTAAACCGTACAAAGGCAGGAAATTTAGCTTTTGTACGGCTTTAGTCATTTGTTCGCTAGCTAATCAACGGGTTTTATGGCTACCAAAAAGGTTCTGGTGACCGGCGCCACGGGTCGAACGGGATCCATCGTTTTTCGTAAATTGCGTCAACAGACAGATCAGTTTGAGGCGGTTGGCTTCGCCCGCTCTGAAACAAAGGTTCAAGAACTCTTTGGCTCCAAGGAGAGCTTCTTTTTCGGCGACATCAGCGATCCGTCCAGCCTTCAGAAAGCTATTTCAGCTTGTCATGCGCTCGTCATTCTGACGAGTTCAGTCCCAATCATGAAAGCGCCGCCAAAGCCTGGAGAACGCCCAGAGTTTGTGTTTGCGCCTGGGGGCATGCCTGAAGAGGTTGATTTTTATGGCCAGAAAAATCAAATTGACGCCGCCATCAACGCAGGCGTAAACCATGTCGTGCTTGTAGGCTCAATGGGCGGCGCCAGTGAAAATCATCCGCTGAATCGCTTAGGAAATGGCAACCTCCTGGTTTGGAAGCGAAAATCCGAACAGTATTTAATTGACTCGGGGCTCGACTACACCATTATTCGCGCCGGGGGATTGCTGGATCAACCAGGCGGTGAGCGAGAGTTACTGGTCAGTAAGGAGGATCTGTTTCTGACTAACGCTCCCAATAGCATATCCGCCTCAATTCCCCGGGCTGACGTTGCTGAGGTGGTCGTTCAAGCGCTGAAAGAACCCAACGCTCGAAACAAAGCCTTTGATGTCATCGCTAAACCTGACGATGATCCCTCTGCCGTGGTAACGTCTGATTTTGCTGCGCTGTTCGCCCAGACGACTTCAGGACTTTAAGAGTAGGTGGATGGGTGGATGGGTGGATGGGTGGATGGGTGGATGGGTAGTCTGAATTTTGGATTTTGGATTGCCTTCTCCTCTACGACTCCCACCTCTCCCCCATCCTCCCTATCTCCCCCAACTCTATCCCCACCTACTTCTTTACTTTCCCCCTGCTTCTGCGGGCAATACATGGATCAGCCCCCAATAGAGTAGAACTGCGATCGCAACCCCGTTCACCGGGGCGATGCCAATGGAGGCTTGGGCGGAGAGCAGCGCTACCCCAGACGCAATGGCATAGGCGAGAATGCCTGCCCAGTTAAAGGCGGTGTGTTGGGACTCAAGCGGTGGAAATTGTCCTTGGCGGCGGAGCCAAAAGTCGGCCATAATCACGCCGCCAATAGGGGGAATGATGGTCCCTAAAATCAGTAAATATGGGGTGAGATTTTCGTAGATGCCCGCCCAGGTTAACCCTAAGGCTAGGGTGGCGCCGCTCAGCACAAAGAGATGGCGATTGGGGGTGCGGAACATATTGGCGCCTGCAACGGAAAAGGCGTAGATAGTATTGTCTTGGGTGGTCCAAACATTCAGCACCAATAGCCCGACGCCCGCCCAGACAATCCCTTGCTGAACCATGGCTCCCACGATATCTTCACTCCCGTAAACGATCCAGCACAGGGCTCCGGTAAAGACTAATAGGCCATTGACGCCAAAGAATCCCAGTAGTGTGCTGATAATTGCAGTGCGGCCGGAATTCGCAAACCGGCTCCAATTGGTGGCTTGGGCTCCGCCAGAAATAAAAGTGGCGATGACAATGGTGAGCGCTTCGTCCCATCGAAGCACAGGAGTCTGGGTTAAACCGGTAGAATCAATGGCCAGTAAGGTGGACCATCCCCCCAAATCCTGGCCCGCTAAGGTTATGCTGATCCCAATCAACCCCAACATGGCGGGGACAGCCAAACGACTGAGCCAATCCATAGCAGCGTAGCCGACATAGGCGGTGATACAAAATCCATAGGTAAAGAGAATGATCACCCACCGATCCCAATCCGCCGGTAGTGTGATGAGTTGATGTAAGGCTTGAACGGCAAAGGCGGTGGTGATGGCGTATCCGCTAATCTGGGTAATTCCCAACAGGAAATCCACCCAACGCGACCCCCAATTGCCAAAACTGTAGCGGGCCATGAGTACGGTGGTCAGTCCGCTGCGGTAGGCAATATAGGCTAAGGCGGCGCAGTAGAGGCCCAGCATTAGATTGCTGACCACAATGATGACTGCTAGATTGGGCCAAAAGCGAAAGGAAGGGGCGATCGCACCTCCCGCTAGTAGGGTTGTAGAAGTGAGGGTAAACCCCATAAGCAACGGCGCCAGGGATCTGAGGGGCTTACGGGCTGACTGGGGAACAGCGGCTAGGGGATAGTCTTCACTGGCTTGGGCCAGGGCGGTGGATTCGGTTACTTCCTCTGGCGATTGAGTAATTAGGGTCATTCATCAGCCTTGAAAACTATAGGTTGGAGCAGGCAAATAGGGGATTCATTGTCTAGACTAGCCACAGTAGCCACTTCCTAGGGTCGCATTCCATGACATTAAACCCATGGCCTTTAATCACAGCATTGTTAATTGTCACAGGATCGGTAAGCAGTTGCACATTCCCGAAACGTACTTCTCCTTCCTCTGAGGACACAGTCACTGAGTCCGGCGATGGGGCAACCGCTAAGCCAAAGCTTACCCCCAGCGCCACCTATTCCGCTGCGCCAGCCACGACTCCATCTGAAGCTCTCCTGACAGATACCGTCGTTATCCCTGGCGAGCGGGTTGGACCCATCACCCGAACCACCACCCGAGAAGATCTGACGGCGTTATTTGGGGAAGACCGCTTAACGGATGAAGCGATACATGTTGGCGAAGGATTCACCGAACCTGGCACAGTCATCGATTTAGGCCCCGACCAATCCTTCACCATTGTCTGGCAAGACGACAACCGAACCCAGCCAGCATTAATGCGTAATTTTGGCCCCGCCTGGAAAACTCCGGAGGGCATTGGCGTTGGAACCTCCTTCGATCAACTCAAGACAACCCTCGGCTCATTTAAACTCTATGGCTTTGGTTGGGACTATGAAGGATCCCTGGAACTGGAAGGCAGTCAATTTGAAAAATATCATGACAATCTGATTTTGCGCGTGAGTCCGGATGCGGAGGCGATCGCTAAAAATGAATCTGCCTACCAATCGTTCCTCGGGGATAGTCTGTTCCCGTCTGATCAGCCTAATTTGGCGCTGCTAGATCTTAAGGTGGATCAGATGATTGTTTATTTAGAGGGTGAATCTTGAGGAGTTTGATGCAAAAGGAAGGAACAGTAAATGGGTGGATGGGTGGATGAGTGGATGGGTGGATGGGTGGATGGGTGGATGGGTGGATGAGTGGATGGGTGGATGGGTGGATGGGTGGATGGGTGGATGTCGTCCTCGTTGGCAAGGGGAAGTTAGAGGGGGTTGAGCCCGCTGTGGGAGGTTAGAGATGACTTGTGGACATACAGGGACTTTAAATCGAAAGTGTTACTCAGATGGATTCCAGCGCAGGAGTGCTTGCCCCATGGCCCAACAGAACGTTAATTCAATCGCAAGCAGAAGTGTAGCGCCGCGGTCGGCGACGCCGAAAACGATGCCGAAGCCTATCGCCGCCCACCAAAATCGAAAAAGTAACTGTTCAACAATCACGGTCATGGCCCGATACATACCTCGCTGAGGGGTTGATTCTTGAAGAATAGACGGATCGGCTAAGCCCGCCCCAACAAGCCACATGAGTGAAGCGGTTCCGAGGAGGACGCTGGCTTGGGTTCTGACTAATGACCCCATTGTCGGCTCTTCTTCCATATGCCATAGGATCAACGCCCCTTTGCCGTAGGCCATGGCGTTAGCCAACAGACACACGGTCATAATAATCCCAATAAACCGTAGATTATCACGCCACTGTTGGGCGGCAGGTTGATGTTTTGTGACCCTGGCGACAATGCGGCAAACGCGATAAATGAAGAACCCAGTCAACAACAACAGCAGGTTCATCAACAAAGTGTGCATATTCGACAAGCCTGAATCGGCTGACAGATTTTCAACTCAATATTCACAACAGGGCAGATCTTTTTCAATCACGGGCTGTGATAAATCCTTGCCATAGGCTTGAACATAAATCATCTGGGCTGCTTCATCAGGAATCAAGACGATCTGCCAACTGTCGGTCGGTTCATTCAAAACATAGGGAATCGGCTCGGGGGGACGCACGCCAGCCTGACGCAGCTCTTCATCTTCCCCGGGGAAGGGGGCTTGGGCCGCATTCATTGTGGCCGCCAGTTCTACGGCGGCGGTGGATGGGGTCCATTGCACATAGCCCACATCTCCCATACTGCTGAGGTTAGATTCCAGGAAGAAAATGGCGTCTTCCAATTGCCATTGTTTGAAGATAGGAATTTGACTGGTGGTGGGCGCTGACCCCGCACAACTCGTGAGTGTTAGGCTGAATACGGCGGTCAAGGCTGCTATAGAATGAGTTTGCTGACCAAACATGCTGCACCTCTTTGGTTTGCTTTACCCTAGGATTCCCAAGGAGTAATTGAGGCTCAAGAAGAAGTGACATTAGGGGTTTGCGTAAAAATAAAGTTCCAGTGAAATAGGGTGGATAGGTGGATGGGTAAACAGTTCCGACAATGGATTATAAAGTTTGCAGGCTGATGGATCGTCGAGATAGACTTGCGTCGCTGCCTACGGGAATCGTACTGTATAAAATGGAGCATCCATTGGAGCAACCATTATCTTTGAGACTTTACAAACAATTGGCGCCGGATAGTTCTCCAGTGAGAAAGCCAATGTCGATTGCGGGGTGAAACTCTCTATCTATTGGGGCGACCCCTCTGAACCAAGTTAGCATTTAGCATCTGGAATAGCTTGGGAAAACTGACGATTATCATTATCCGAACCGTTTACTCTACTCAAGGTAGTGATCATGCAGCGACGCGCATTTCTCACAACAGCCGCCTTAGGATCAACTACTGCAATCACCTTGGGATCGGGTCAAGCCTTTGGACAAGCTACCGATAGCGACATCGGCGGAAAGTTGCCCACCCTGCAATGGCGGATGGCGACCAGTTGGCCCAAAAAGCTAGATATTCTCTTCGGCGGAGCCGAAACGATTTGTCGGCGGGTCAGCGACATGACCCAAGGACGATTTACCATTACCCCCTATGCTTCGGGCGAAATCGCCTCTGGTTTAGACGTCCTCAAAGTAGTTTCTGAAGGCAGCGTTGAGTGTGGCCATACCGCTAGCTACTATTACACGGAGCAGGTTCCGGCTCTAGCCTTTGGCACAAATGTTCCCTTCGGACTGACCACAGCCCAACAAAATGCCTGGCTCTACTATGGGGGCGGGCTAGAGGCCATGCATAAGCTCTATCAGCCATTTAATATTATTAATTTCCCGGCAGGCAACACGGGGGTGCAAATGGGGGGGTGGATGCGACGACGCCTGGACACCCTGGCTGATTTTCAGGGTCTAAAAATGCGGATTCCAGGGTTGGGAGCCCAGGTTATGAGCCGTCTGGGGGTTGAGGTGAAAGTGCTAGCCGCCGATGAAATCGCACCAGCCCTAATCCATGGCGCTATTGACGCCGCTGAATGGAATAACCCCTATGACGATGAAAAAATTGGCCTAACAAAAGCTGCGCCTTATTATTACTACCCCGGTTGGTGGGAGCCCGGAGCAACCTATGAGTTACAAATCAATCAATCTCAGTGGGATGCATTGCCGCTTCAATATCAAGAGGCGCTAAAAACAGCGGCGGCGGAAGTCAACACCACCATGCCCGCCCGTTACAACGCTAAGAACGGCAAGGTATTGGCCAAACTTCAACACGGCGACCTGGAGCTGGTTGCTTTCACCCCAGAGATTATGCAAGCGGCATACCAGATCAGTTTTGATCTCTATACCGAATATGCCGCCCAGGATCCTGCATTCCGCAAAATCTATGAACAGTGGAATCAATTTAGACAGGAAATATACACCTGGAATCGCGTCAATGAGCTGAGTTTTGACACTTTTGTGATGAGTCGCTTTCAGCAAACTTCTTTAACCCAAAACACCCTTGGTTGAATCTGGCGCGGATAATGGAGTAGTGTTCTAGTTTTGACTCGGCTCGATAAGATGATCACGCTATCGATCACAATAGCCTCAACATCTATTCAAAAGCTATGCGTCGCCGCTCTCTCTTAACCCATACCGCTGTTAGCTTAACTGGAGCCGCCACCCTAGGCGCTTGTCAGACCCAGCGGACGGTCGAATCTTCACCCACTCAGTCATTTGCACAGCCTGCGATTCGCTGGCGGATGGCGACGAGCTGGCCAAAATCGCTACAGATTTTATTTGACACCGCCGATTTGTTTTGTCAAAAGGTAAACCGACTGACGGGGGGCAAATTTATCATTACCCCTTATCCCGCCGGTGAACTTGCAGGCGGGTTAGACGTCTTGCCAGCTGTTCAATCCGGAACGGTAGAATGTGGCCATACCGCCAGCTATTATTACCTTTGCCAGAGCAAAGCGCTGGCTTTTGGCACGACTTTGCCCTTTGGCCTTAATACAGCACAACAAAATGCGTGGCTTTACTATGGCGGCGGTCTGAGCGCCATGCAAAACGTCTATGCCGACTTAGGGGTGATTAACTTCCCGGGGGGAAATACAGGTTGTCAAATGGGGGGATGGTTTAAGCGAGAAGTGAACACCGTCGAAGATTTTCAGGGGCTCAAGATTCGGACGCCAGGATTAGGCGGAGAAATTCTGGCTAGATTAGGCGCTGAAATTCATGCATTAGCCGGCGACGAAATCTTTGAAGCGCTAGAAAACGGAACCATTGACGCCGCCGAATGGAAGAACCCCCATGCAGATGAGATGCTGGGCCTGAATCGAGTCGCTCCCTACTACTATTATCCCGGATGGTGGGAACCCGGCACTAGCTACGAGTTTCAAATTAACTTAGATGAGTGGCGTAAATTGCCCCGAGATTATCAAGAAATCATTAAAGCTGCCGCTGCAGATGTCAATGATAAGATGCTAGCCCGGTTCAATGCGGTGAATGGAAGTGTGTTAGATAAGCTTGCCTTGAGTGGGACGAAACTGTCGCCGTTTAGCCAGGATATCTTAAATGCCTGTTATCAAACTGCCTTTGACCTCTATGATGAAATTGCCAGTCAAGATGCGATCTTTAAAGAAATCTATGAACAGTGGCAGGCATTTCGCTCAGAGATTTACCAGTGGAATCGCCTTAATGAGATCAGCTTTGCTGATTTTGTCATGAATCAGGCCCTATAGTTTCAACAGGGTTGCGCAATAGGTATTATTTCATTGAATTTTCTAAAGCGAAAACAGCCTAAGGTGGTGAATGTGTTGGTTACCTCATTCTCCAATCTAAGTATTGGTCGCAAGCTAAATCTAGGCTTTGGGATTATTGTCAGTATTTCTTTTGTATTAATTGCCCGAAATTTTGTAGGCAGTGTCATTGCAACTAACAATATTGAGCGGACGCAGCAGGTGAGAATGCCAATGGCGCTGACGTCTGGTCAGGCGCAGGAAGATTTATTAAGAATGTCTTCCCAAGTTCGAGGGTACTTGGTGACGGGGGAATCTAGCTTTCGGGATAGTTTTCACCGGGCGCGTCAAGAATTTGAGGGTGACTTATTGCAAATGGCTGATCTGCTGGGGCAGGATTCTTCTGCAAGCGCCCCAATGCATTTGGCCCAGATACAAGACATTTATCAACAGTGGGTTATATTACCTGACCAGTTATTCGCGCTACGGGATGACTTTACGGCCAATCAACCGGCTTTACGCCAGTTTCAAGAAGAGGGCGAGGTGTTGATCATCAGCCTTCAATCAAAAATCAATGACTTGATAGAGATCCAGGCTGAGCGATCGCCTTCGGCGACTAATGTGGCCTTGCTCAAAGATATGGCGGATTTCCAATACTCGTTCGCACTGCTGGTGTCGTCTTTACGGGCCTACTTGATTACGCGGGATGCGTCTTTTCGATTTGAGTACGCGGGGTATGCCTTGAGCAACCAAGAGGCTTGGCAAAGGCTTAAAGATAATCAAGCATCGTTATTGAAATCCCAAACAAGTATTGTAGAGACGCTTAACCGGCAACGTAGCTTATTTATGGCGTTGCCAAAGCAAATGTTCGAACAGGCCGAAAGTGAACGATATCGAGAGGATCTGTTTTTATTTAGAACTCAATTGGAACCCCTGACTGAGGAGATGTTACGGCTCTTAGACCAGGTTGTAGCCGGTCAGCAACAATTATTAGTCGATGAGTTAGCTAAAGGCAAAGAGGGATTGTTATCCACCCAGTGGCAAATGCTGATGGGGGGCTTTGGCGCACTTGGGGTTGCTTTCTTGTTGACCTGGTTCCTACGGGAAAAAATCTCAGCTCCGGTTAGTCGATTGACCCTGGCGACAGCCCGGATCATCGAAGGTGATTTTGACGCGAGCGCCGCGATTGAATCTAGGGATGAAATTGGTATTCTGGCCAAAACGTTTAATCGGATGACCCGATATCTCAGGCAGTCTCGTCAAGAACTTGAGACCTATAACGATGAGTTGAAGCAGCGCTCCGATGAATTAGAACGGAAAAATACGCAGCTAGGGCAGACGCTGGAGGAACTTAAGCGGACCCAAATGCAGCTGATTCAAACGGAGAAAATGTCGGGTTTAGGGCAAATGGTGGCGGGGGTCGCCCACGAAATTAACAACCCGGTCTGTTTTATTCAGGGAAACCTTCCCCATCTTGAAGAGTACGCTCAAGATCTAATCGATCTGATTCACCTTTATCAAAAGCATTATCTCCAGTCAGATTCAGAAATCACAGATAAAATTCGAGCGATTGATTTAGAGTATCTATTGGAAGATTTACCCAAGACCCTAAACTCGATGCAAATGGGCGCCGATCGGATTAGTCAAATTGTGCGATCGCTGCGGAATTTTTCTCGCCTCGATGAGTCTGAAATGAAGCTCGCCAACATCCCAGAGGGGATCGATAATACGCTGATGATCCTCAAAAACAGGCTCAAAGAACAGTCCTATCGGCCAGCAATTGAGGTGGTTAAAGACTATCGCGATGTCACCCCAGTCACCTGTTTTCCTGGGCAACTGAATCAGGTCTTCATGAATATCCTCAGTAATGCGATTGACGCCCTGGATGAAACCTCACAAACCTTGTCTCAAGCTCCATCCTCCCCATCAGAATCTCATCCCCAGATCAACGTCAGCGCCGAGCAGCAGTCCCATTTTTTTGTGGTGACAATTACGGACAATGGACCTGGCATGCCGGAATCGGTTCGAAGTCGTCTATTTGATCCCTTTTTTACCACTAAACCTGTGGGCAAAGGGACGGGCTTGGGGTTATCAATCAGCCATCAAATTGTGGTGGAAAAACATGGCGGTGAGCTTTCCTGCGAGTCACAGGAGGGACAGGGAACGACGTTCATGATTAAAATTCCGATCACTGCAGACGAAACGCCCCCCCCGTAGAACAGGCTCAAGACTTTCGAGCATGGGTTTCTCAGCTTCCCCAGACAAGCCAAATCCTGCCTGATGAGGCTTTTATCGGAGCAGTATTCATACTTTGCCAGCCCACAGCCGTGTTTGCGTTAATCAAATTAACGTCTACACTCAGGGAACACGGATGTAGGTTATTGGACATTGAGGCGCGGCGGCGCTAGCGCCAGAAAACACTGGGGCTAGGTTTGATGTGGCTGGCCCCGTCTCCAGAATTGGTCTCCGCTTGGCGAGAGCTTGGGTTGGAGGTGAGAGCTTGGGGCGTATCAGCCCCTGAGGTTATGATGTTGGGGAGTTGCGTCAAAATCAAGTCCTAGAAAAAGGCAGTGGATGGGTAGATGGGATGTTATTAAACCGCAGATCCCTTGCTCAAAGCAGGGGTGGATGGCATGGCTGTTGGTTTTCCCCAGCTTTTGTTAAAAGCCCTCGGTAGACTACTGTAGCTGTAGGATTCAATGCGATTGGCCTGTAGTTTATAGAGGCAGTCTTGGGGATGCTTTAATGGCAATATTTCTTCCGGTTTCAGATTGAGGTAGACGCCACGCAGGGCTCGACTCGTCTTCGCGTGGGTAAGCACGATTGTGGTAGAGGCCAGGCGGGGGAGCTGGAACCATTGCTTCGCTCGCTGATAGACTTGGGCGTAACTTTCTCCACCAGGAACCATATATGACCAGTGATTCCGATGCCGTTCGGTTTGAGCGCCAGGATACAATGCTTCAATTTCTATGTCCGTTAACCCCTCCCATTTACCGAAGTTGTGTTCAATCAACAATGGGCTCTCCAGGCATTGATCTGGAGAGAGCCCCAGTCCATCAGCGATGATCGCCGCAGTTTGGCGGGCTCGGAAGAGAGGACTGGTCTGGAGTTGTACGTCAACCAGGTTGTCAATATCACGCTGCAACACCTGCACAGCTGCGATCGCTTGTTCAATTCCCTGCATTGTTAAGGGAGAATCGCCATGGCCTTGTAGTCGACCCGCTCGATTCCATTGTGTTTCGCCGTGTCTGATTAAGTAGAGTGTCATTCAGTTATAGGCTCCTTAGTTTTTGTATTTTGCTTTGTTGAAGTCATTGGTTATTGGTCATTTGTCATTGGTTATTGGTCATTGGTTATTGGTCATTTGTCATTGGTTATTGGTCATTTGTCATTGGTTATTGGTCACTTGACAATGACTAAGGGAACCGCAGAGCTAACTAATATCCCATCTACCCATCCACCCATCCACCCATCCACCCATCCACCTATTCACGGTCTTCTACCGTGACTTCAGTTGTGGACTAATCTGCTAATGACCATTTCTCCCTTTGGCTTGGCGTCATGATTTTAGCGATGGGTTTGAGCTGGAATGATGGCTGGCTGAGCAAGATTGGGAATAGGGTTGAAGGATCTCATGGTTGGTTGCTTCATCGAGTGGACTAGCTTGAGGGTGTAGAGTTCAGTCATCAGAGCAAGGGCGATCCGGGTTCCTAACAATGCCGCTACCCCCCATGTACTCCAGATTAATCCCGCCAGGAGGGGGCCAACGACCGTACCTGCATCCTCTCCAGCGCTCATTAAGCCGATTATCTGGGCTCGTTTAGACTTGTCGCCTGCTGAGAGTTCCGCCATCATTGCCGCCCAAGCAGGGCGAAAGGCTGCTGTGCCAATGCGATCGCAAACCTTGGCGCTGATGAAACCGGCAAATGTGGGGCATACCCAGTAGAGGATTGAGGAGACCACATTGGCGAGGCTACGGATTGTTAGCACCCACTTGCCGCTGGCATGGTCGTAGAGCCAACCAAACACGGGGGTCGAGACCAACAGGACAATCGTCGAGACCAGGTAAAAGATTCCGGCTTGGGCCTCGTTTAAGCCCGCATATTCAACCAGCAACAAGGGCATCAGACTGCGCAGCATGCGCCCGATGCTGCTGATCAGGAAACCATATCCGATAAACGGCAGTAAGTTGGTCTTGGAGCGCAAAGCACGGGGGGTTGGCTTTTGGGGCGTTGCCGGAGACTCACTTTTGGTGTGAGTTGAGGGCTTATTCTGCTGCGAGCTTTTGCATTTGGGGATCAAAATCGTCACCGCCATCAGGGGAAAGATGGAAAGTGCGAAGGCTAACCCAAAGACCCAACTGAAATTCGAGGCGGTCAGGGTCAAAATCACCCCTGCAACGCCTCTCCCGATCGAACCCGCTGTCCCTTTAGCCGTCTGATACCAGGCGAAGGTGGACGCCAGTTGCTTCTTGGCGCTGCGATCAGCGATTAAAGAGTGCATAGCGGGATCTCGAAGCGCCTTCGCTGCTCCTCGAGCTGTCTGGAGCAGATAGAGATGTAACGGAGAACTGGCTAGAACCAACAGCAAGACCATGAGGCTGCGCAAGCCGATCGCCAGCGTGGCTCCACGCTTATATCCAATTCGGTCTGCGACCCAGCCAATGAAGGGTTTGAGGGCCATAGACACAGCAATATTTAACGAGGCCAACAGGCCAATTTGAGCTAGACTCAGCCCCAGATGGCGAGCGTACAAGGGGAGCGCAAAGGCAATCAGGCCAAAGCTGAGGCGTGAAAAAAAGCCTTCGCTGATGATCCCCAACAGGGCTAGAGTTCTTTGGCGTGACTGGGATTTGGGTGTGATGGCGCGGTTGGATTGAAACATGGCCTACTTTCTCACTTGTGAACGAAGAATGTGCTCGATCTGAGCGATCCCGCGCTGAGTTGCGTCGTTGTCCCGAGGGTTCAACACACTGTAGTGAAGCACCTGCTCTCGCTGGTCGTGGTAGCGATCGTGCTGTAAATTTTGATCAATTAAGGGCTTGAGGTCAGATGTGCGATCGCAGACATCGCCGCACTGCCAGAGATAGGTCATGGATGTTGCGTCTGGGCTGCGCTGCAGCACCCCAGGTTGGGGATTGAGAAATACCGCCGGACGATCAAAGTACAGCCACTCGTAACCAGAGGCGGAGATATCGCCAATGAACAGATCCGACTGAGCGAACCAGGGCATCACGTTACCCGACCGAATCAGCCTAATGCCAGGAATCCGCTGGAGTCGCTCCACAATCGTTGGGTCGTAGAACTGACGGTTAGGGTTAAAAATATTGGGGTGGGGTTTGACAATCAAGTTGTAATCCTGGCGGATCTGATCCACCCCATCAAGGCTTTTCAAGAAGCGCTCAATAGAGCTGATGCCGCGTTTGCGCCAGGTCGGGCAGTAGATGATCGTCTTGCGGCCATTGTCAAAGAGTTTGGGCAGAGTGGGCGGGCGATCAAACTTGGGATAGCCGATTAGCGCCCACCGCATCGTACGATTTGCTGGGTTTTGCAACAAGCGATCCACTTGCCTCTGCCCCACGCACAAACAGAGTCGATAGTCGCTGAAATCCCTATCATAGGTGAAGGGCTTATCAGACATGCCGTGAAAAATTTG
>JASJDH010000181.1 GCA_030065175.1 Leptolyngbyaceae cyanobacterium MO_188.B28
GGCCAATCGTCAGGCTGATGAAGAAACTCGCGAACAACGCTGGCTTAAGTTTGTGACCTACATCGCGATTGTTAGCGGCGTAATCGCAAGTATTTTTCTGGATGGCTTTTATCTCCTGGCTATTTTAATTGCTGCAATAGGAATGTGGGAGATTATCCGACGTTTATCCGCTTCATCAAGTCGTCTGTTTCAACTCTTTGTACTGGGTGTCTATACCGTCATCGCCCTGAGCTTTGTCTATTTCTCAATTGGGTTTGGGCAATCTTTTCTGTTGTTTATCTATTTTCAAGTATTTACATTTGACGGCTTTAGTCAGATAGCTGGACAACTCTTGGGTAGACAAAAATTACTGCCCCAAATTAGTCCGGGCAAAACTGTAGAAGGGCTAATCGGGGGAACTCTCCTTTGCTTAATGGCAGCGGTATTGGCTCGGAATTGGGTGGCGTTTTCAATGCCGAAGGCTCTGCTGATTGGCGGGACCACGGCTTTGTTGGCATTTACCGGAGATATGCTGGCGTCTTATTTGAAACGGCAATTTCATATCAAAGATTACAGCAATCTACTGCCTGGTCATGGGGGGTTTCTGGATCGGTTTGACAGTTTGATGATGGTGGGAATTGGCTATTCCTTGTTGTCTCAGATTCAACCCTTGCAATAATTTCCCGCCTAAAGCGGGAGCCCCACGCCAGGCTTTCAACCTTAAGCTTTCAGACTGTCTTGTCCCTTACTTGCTATATTCGTGGGTTGTAAAAGTGATGACTGAACTGCTAAATCACTTCGCTCTGGGGCGCTGCATTGGCTTTCTGACGGGCATCATGGGGTTGTGGATAGTGACGGGAATCTTGAGTGAACGTCAGGCGCTCCAAGATGCGGATAGTCGAAAAATCAATCATATCGCTGTCTTTGTGGGAGGGGCGCTCCTGTTTGGTTGGATGCCGGAGGCCAGCGCCAGGGTGAATCTTTATGCGGTGTGTTTGGCGATTATGGCGCTGGTGGCGGTTGTGTGCCGTTATCGCCAGGTCACTCCATTTCGTTACGCCTATGCGGCCAATACGCGACAGTCTGATGCGCCCCACGTAACCTTTTCCTTCTGGTTCTCATGGTTGGTGAGTATTGTGGCGTTAGCGATCGTGGATCTGCTCTTTGCCCAGATGTCTGTGACTCGCATGGCGGTCCTAATTGTCGGTATTGCGGACGGCGTCGCCGAACCCATTGGTCGGCGCTTTGGTCGGCATAAGTATCGCGTCTTCTCGATCTGGGGCGACCCTTCATTTCGATCTTTGGAAGGGAGTCTGGCCGTCTGGGGCGCTACGTTGGCAGTAATGTTGGGTTGCTCAACCCCCTCAACGTTAGAGCAGCCTAGTTATCTGGCCGCTGCCTTGCTGACGGCTCCAATTGTGGCGATGGTTGAAGCGACTTCCCCTCGAGGGTGGGATAATTTTACGCTAGTGCTGACTGCTGCAGGTCTAACGGACGCTTTTCTGCTATGAATGGCTGCTCTGCCAGAGAATTCCAGCTTAAGTTGATATGTTTTTGGAGATTTTCTGGAATGGCTCCAAATACCAGTGAAGTTATCAATATCAAAATCAAAATCAAAACCGCTGACCACTCAGTTATACCAGGTTGGCAATTCAATTCAGCTTTAAGACCTTAAACCCCGATCAAGTGATCGGGGTTTATTATTGGGCGCGATCGCTCTTCCCTATCCAAATTTAATAGCCCTATGCTTAGCTTTTCACCTTAGGAGATAAAACTGATAACTTGTTTCCTAAGGACTGCACTAGTTTCCAAGTTGTGACTTGAAAAAGTCAGGCTATGGATCTTCCTAAGGGATCCGCGGATTAATAACATCCCATCCACCCATCCACCCATCCACCCATCCACTTCCTCCCACTGGGACTTTTTTTCGCCGCAAATTCCTACGGCCTAAAAGTAAAGGTAGGATGCACAAACCGATAGCCTGTTCCCTTCAGTTTGGAGTTGGAAACACGAACGTTATAGGGGCGATCGCTAGGTTTGGATTCATCCCACTTAACCGGATCAAGGCGATGACGCTTACACACAGCGCTAATCAATTCCCTGACCGTGAGAATTTCATCCTGCACCAAATTGTAGAGCCCCGCCAGACGATGTTGGCGGACCCAATCAATCGCCCCCACAATATCGTGAAGATGTACCCAGTTACTGCCTTCATCCCCTTTGCCAGGTCGTGTCTTCCCCGCTGCTCGACTATAGATTTTCTCCAACGTCCGGCCTGGACCGTAGATGCCGCCAAGTCGCAGGATGCAAACCTGGCGTTGAGGGGTCATGGTTTCTAGCAACGTCTGCTCGGTGGAAAGAATTATTCTGCCATTATCAGTCGCCGGGACAGCGGGAGAATCCTCAGTCACCCACGCGCCATTGTGCTGACCATAGACCGAATAAGTGCTGGTATAGATCAGCTGTTGCACCATCGTACTGGGGAGGACTTGGGCCAGGGTTTTCGCCGTGCCCAGGTAAGTTTCTGCGTAGTTTGCCCCCCGCTTAGAACCCACGCAGACGAGGACAACCTGCCGATCCGCCAAGAGCGATTGCAGCCGCTTAGCATCCGTACCCCGCACCACCTCCACCTGATCAGCGACATTCTCCAATTCGCTCACCCGTTCGCCACGGGTCGTCGTGGCCAGTACGGATAGTCCTTGACCTCGCCAGCGTTGGGCGACAGTTGACCCTACATAGCCACAACCAATGATGGCGGCTTTCATGATTCCTCCCCTGCTTGAATAATGCCAAAGTAAGTCAATACCAACAGATCATCGCCAGTATTTCGCACCTCATGGATTTCACCGGGCTCCACAGCGATACAGACACCGGGCTCCAGCACATGCGCCACACCATCCACCAGCATGGATCCCTGACCAGCCTGGACAAAAAAAACCTCATGCATATCGGCGTGGGCATGGGCGGTCGCCACCTGACCGGGCTCGAAGCAAGCCTGAGCAAACTGACTGAGGTAAGGCAAATCACCTGTCTGCAGCATCACTTGCTTACGAATGGCGGTGTTATGAGAAACGCCTTGATTTGGGAGAGTATTGAGGGAAACTTGTTTCATGGACTAGATTGATCACTTGTCATTGGTCATTGGTTATTGGTCATTGGTCATTAGAAATTTTGGATTTTGAATTTTGGATTTTGGATTAGATGCTCCTTCCTATCTTCCTCTGTCCCCTTCCTCTCCATCGCTGCCTCAAATAAGGGCGTGGGCGATGCCCACCCTACGGCGCATCTTCTCCCTCTACAATTCCTCCCCCCATCTTGGTCATTGATCATTAGGTATTTTGGATCTTGGATTTTCTCCCTCTGCCCCCTCACCCTCCCCATCTCCCCCATCTTCTCTATCCATTTTCTCCCCTACTCCCCCTACTTCCCCTTGCTCCCCATCTCCCCCATCTCCCCCATCTTCCCCATCCTTCCTCCTCTGCTCCCCATCTCCCCCATCTCCTCCCTCATCCCATCCCTACTAACCCCGAGACGTGACATGTCACGTCTCTACACCTTCATCCCTTCCCATCTCCCTCATCTTCCCCATCTTCCCCATCTCCTCCATCTCCTCCATCTCCCCCTCCCTAGACCCTGGATGGAAGTACTCAAAGATCTGCTGCGCCAAATGAGGGCCGATGCCGGGGACAGCCGCAAGCTGCTTGGGGGTTGCTTCGCGGATGTAGTCAATGGAGCGGAAGCTGGCCAGAAGCTGCTTCTGCCGCTGGTGTCCTAAACCAGGAATTTCTTCCAGGCGGGAGCGGCGCATGCGATCGCTCCGTTTTTTGCGATGGAAGCTGACGGCGAATCGGTGAGCCTCATCCCGCAGACGACGGAGCAATTGAACGCCAGGCTGCTCTGCTTCGGTTGGAAGTGGAGTGGATTGCCCGGGCAGAAAAATTTCTTCTCGCTGCTTGGCCAAACTCACTACTCTTAAGTCCTCAAGCAAATTTAACTCCTTGAGGACCGCCACCACCGCAGACAGCTGACCTTTTCCGCCGTCAATCATGACTAAGTCTGGCCAATCAGAGGAGCCCACCCGTTCCATGGCGGGGTCAGATGCATAGCGGCGGAATCGGCGGCGAATCACCTCCGCCATACTGGCAAAATCGTCGGAATGGCCTGCAGTGACTTTAGGGTTTTTGATTTTATAGTGCCGGTAGTGATGCTTAGCGGGGAGACCATCCACAAACACCACTTGAGAAGCGACCGCATCGGACCCCTGAATATGGGAAATGTCATAGCCTTCAATTCGGTGGGGTTGATCGGGTAAATCCAATACCTCCGCTAAATCTTGCATTGCTTGAGCATTGCGGTCAGCGAAGCGTTGGGTCCGCGCCAGTTCATACTGAGCGTTGCGCTCCACCATTTCGATCAATTCCGCCTTCATCCGCCGTTGAGGAACCTCAATGGAGACTTTGCGCCCCTTCCGTTGACTCAGGAACTGGGCCAATATGTCTGCCTCAGGCAATTCATACTGCACCAGGATTTCGGCTGGAATTTCGACTGGATCAACGGTCTGAAAATGCGCCTCAAGCACCCGCTGTAGAATTTCCCCCGGCGACGCCGATTGGGCATCGGCGACAAAGCCTAGGCGGCCCACCAGTCGACCCGCCCGCACCTGAAAAAGTTGGACGCAGGCATGCTGATCATCGGCAACCAGGGCGATCGCATCCCGGGATACGGTGTCATCAGGCAACGCGGTCTTTTGATCCGCCGTCAACGTTTGCAGCCCCCGGATTTGGTCCCGCAGACGGGCTGCATGCTCAAAATTCAGCTTTTCCGCCGCCGCTTCCATCTGTTGGGTCAAAATATCCACCAACTCTTTGGTGCGGCCCTGGAATACCATGGCGACCCGTTGTACGGTTTTGTGATATTCCTCGGAGGTCACCAGTTGCTGACAGACCCCTGGACATCGACCAATATCATAATTCAGGCAAGGACGATCCTTGAATAGGGGTTGGGGGCGCTGTCGCAGGGGAAAAATCCGCTTCACTAGATGCAGGGTGCGACGTAGAAGTCCCGTATCCACGTAAGGTCCGTAGTAGCGGTTGCGGGCGTTTCCCTTACGTCGCAGGCGGGTGATAAAAATTCGAGGATAGTTCTCAGCCCAGGTAATACAGAGGTACGGATATTTTTTATCGTCCTTCAACAGCACATTGAAGTGGGGTTGGTGCTGTTTAATCAGGTTGTCTTCAAGCGCTAACGCTTCCGCTTCCGTATCCGTAACGATGAACTCAATCTCAGCAATCTGCGACACCATAATCGCGATCCGGGGGCTATGGCTGTGCAGATCGCGAAAGTAAGAGCGCACCCGCGATCGCAGACTCTTCGACTTACCAATGTAAAGGATTTGTTCAGTCGCATCCCGCATGAAATAAACGCCAGGCTCCTTAGGAATTTCTCCTAAGCGAGTTGCTAACCGTTCAGGGTCTTTGATTAGAGCGAGGGGCTTCGAAGCAGAAGGCACGAGGCAGCATCCAGATAATCTTCAAACAATCTTCGAGCAAATGGTCTAACAAAGCATATCCGCTAAGTATCCACTAGGTTAGCGGGAAACTCTCACCCATGAGATCATTTCAAGGAAACAGGCACTACGTCACATCACTTATATAAATTCAAAACTAAAGTATTAAAGTATATATGTATTTTTTACGTATTCTCACGTTTAAAATAGGATTAGAGATGATTTTATTATCTTTTGGGGGTGGAAATTAAATACAAATTCTGGTTAAATTTGGTTGGTTCCATCCTTGGATGTTCCTGTAAATGAGTTGGATATTATGGATTTACAAGAGTTTGAGGCCTACTATCGCGAAGAAGTTGCTGAAATTTTGAATCAGCTTCAATCGGTTATCACCTTGTCCAATGAAGTTGAAGGAAAGGCTTCGGATATTGGTCGTTCTATTCAGAGCCTGAGTCACGTTGTTGAAACTTTTATTACCGAACAAAAACAGCAGACATAAGGAGATTAAAGTAAGGTGGGCTTAAGGCCGAGATGAAAGCCCACCTTACCAACCTTGCCCCCTAGATAATGCAAATTATTTGTTCACATTTTCTGTTTATGTTTTGCAAAGCCTGCCTTTGGAATCATCTTTGAGGACTCCATAAGCAGGCAGGCCAGCGCTTCCATAGCGCAAGCGCGTCTAAGAGGTAGATTCCAGGCAAAGCTTGGGATTAAGGTTAGGAATATTCCAAAATGGACTCAACCTCTTCAGTTGGGTGCTGTGGGATCAGCAGGTTTCGAAGCGTGATATAGCTGCAGAGTCCGAATATCAGTCCCCCATCAAATCTCCTTTAAGAGAGTTACTCTTGGCGCGACCGAACTAATTCTTCCTGCACCACTTGCTGAAGTTCGTCTATTTTTACCGGTTTAACCAGATAACGACGCGCCCCTAACGCCAACGCCCGCTGCTGATCGGCTTTAAAGGCGTATCCAGAAACAACCACAATTGGCAAGTGTCGCCAATTGACGTGTTGTTGAATTTGCTGGATGAGGGTAAACCCATCAATCTTCGGCAGCTTAATATCTAGCAAAATCAACTCAGGTTGAAAACTTTCCAGATTTTGAAACAAGTGCAAACCGTCTTGCAAGCCTAATACCGTGTAACGACAGTGCTCAAGATAGTCTGCAATTAATATCCGATTGGCATAATCATCTTCTACTATCAGGATGCGTCCTTTTGATCCTTTTGAACTCTTCTGAGCAGCGTAGGCTTTAGTCATATCTTCAATGGCAATGGCCAGCAGCCTGTATGGTAATGTTTACCCTGCCCAAAACAATACCTTCCCCATCTAAACAACACATTGAACAAAATCACAAAAACTGAGCGATTTTGTCAACGGCCGCCTCTAGACGCTCGGGTGGATGAACCAGGGCAAAACGGACATACCCTTCCCCGGCCTTACCAAAGCCCCTTCCGGGTGAAACTGCCACTCCGGTAGACTCAACTAGCTTGGTGCAAAAATCAATTGAGTCATGCGCCCAAGGCTTGGGGAGCTGGGCCCAGACGTACATGGTTGCGTCTGGCGTCGATGCTTGCCAACCTATTCGATTTAGGGCTGAAATAAATGCGTCTCGCCGTCTCCGAAAGACCTCCACAGTTTGCTGCACACAATCTTGGGGGCCGCTGAGAGCCGCGATCGCACCGTTCAGGATGCCGCGATACTGATTAAAGTCGACATTGGCTTTTATTTGACGTAACGCCTTGATCAGGGTTGGATTGCCAATTGCGTATCCAACCCGAAATCCACCCATGTTGTAAGACTTAGAAAGGGTAAAAAATTCAATGGACAGACCTTTTTCGGGATCGGCCTGCAAGATAGAGGGGGCGGCTTGATTGTTGAAAATCAAGTCAACATAAGGAAAATCGTGGACGAGTACAAGGTCGTACTGACGACAAAAATCCACCGCCTGCTGGAAGAACTTAAGCGGCGCCATCGCCGTCGTCGGATTATGAGGATAGCTCAGCACCATCATCCGAGATTGAGCCAAAACTGCGGAGGGTATATCCTCAAATACGGGCAAAAAACCATGTTCAGCCCTTAGCGGCATCGGATATATCTGACCGCCAGCCAAGTAAACGCCGCCAACATGGGAAGGATATCCCGGATCCATCACTAGGGCGAAGTCTCCCGGATTTAATATCCCTAACGGGAGATGGGCGGTGCCTTCCTGAGAGCCAATCAGAGGCAACACCTCTGTTTCGGGGTCGATGACAATGCCAAATCTACGGGTGTACCAATCCGCAGCCGCCTGCCGGAAAGACTGAGTACTCTGAAACAAGGCGTAGCCATGGGTGGCGGGGTCGGCCAGGGAATCCGCGATCGCAGAGAGGATGTGAGTCGGGGTCGGCAAATCAGAAGACCCTAAGGACAGATCGACAATTTCCCGCCCCACGGCTATAGCTTTGGCCTTAGCCCGATCCATATCGGCAAAGACATTGGTTTGAAGGGGTTCAATCCGTTTTGCAAGTTGCATGACAATCAACCCTCAAGAGTCTAGAACTAAGCCCTCTAAAAACCATTCCAGACTCTAGATTTGAGGTCTTCAAATGGTAGTTTTACACCGAGATAAACCGAAATCCATCAAGAAATTCGGCGGCGAGTACAAATTTATCTCTGCGATCGCCCCCCCTTAACTCACCCCTAAGCGACAGTGGGTAAATGAGCTTCCAGCAAAGCTTCAATTTGAGGTTTACTCATAGCGCCTTCGCATGACTCTATCAGTTCGCCATTCGCCAAAAGCCTCAAAGCTGGCACGCCCTGAACCTTATAGGTCGAGACTGTTTCAGGATTGGGATCCACCTCCATCTTAACAATCTTAAGGCGATCGCCATAGGCAGCTGAGAGGCTATCTAAAATGGGCGACATGAGTCGGCAGGGACCACACCAAGACGCCCAAAAATAGACCAGCACGGGCTGATCAGACTGTAAAGCCGCCTGTTCAAATTCGGCGTCTGTAATTACAATGACCTGGTTACTCATAAGTAAACGGGGAGTAGCTTAATTCTCTGCTCAGCTTAGAATAGCGTCTGAGAGCCAATTCATAAAGGTTAACCAAGTGTCTCATTCAAGCTGCAATGCATGACAGGCAAGGGATACAGAAGTTAGAAATTTGTAATTAGGAAACCATATAAAAGCGTTTACTCTAGGTCTGGAACGTCAGCAAGTTAAGAAATACAGAAAACCGAACACCAATTGGGGACAGGAACTGAATGCCAAGACTTGATTCATGTGTTTTTCCCCAGCATTAGAGGATGAGTTAAGCAACCGGATTCTGACTCCTAACGCCTGCCTTCCCTATCAGTCATTATTTTTAGGGTTAAAGTGAATAGCCTGCTTTCTGGCGACGTCCTTAACAATCAAAGCGAAAAGAGAATTTCTTGAACCCTCTTAGAATTGATTGATCCGTTCTTTACCGAGTATGTCAGGATTTGGAAAAAAATCTGAAATGAAGTGTGGCCTTGGACGGCTCTGACTATGCTTAAGGCTTAAATTGACCGTAGACAATCATTATTGAAATGACATGAAAAAAATCTGGGCGAGTCTTCGTCTTAGAGGCTTTTTGGCGACAAAAGCGCTTGATTACAGTGTTGATTTCGTCAAAATTTTGTACCGAATTTATTTAAATCACGACAAAGTTATTCATTTTCGTAATGGTTATCCCGTCTATTCTCTATCCACACCCGCAGTTTTCAGTAAACCCGCCTCCAACTTCATAGCGCGTACGCTCTATCGCGGTATTCAGAACAAAAACTTACCCAATCTCATGAGCCTTGCAGTCAATGATGTCTGCAATGCAACCTGCGCCCACTGCAGCTTTTTCACCGCCGTAGAAGAAGCGGATCGGTCATCCCTCACCCTATATCAGGTGCAAAAGTTAATTAAAGATGCTCAGGAATTAGGCGTTTCTGTGATTAACTTTGTCGGGGGCGAACCTCTGCTGAGATCAGATTTGCCCGATATTATTCGAGCTGTTGACAAAGACTTTTCCACCACGATTCTATTTACCAATGGGTGGCATTTAGAAGCAAGAGCCGTCGAGTTAAAGCGAGCAGGGTTAGATAGTATCTATGTCAGCATTGACGCCGCCGATGCCCATCAGCATGATACCTTTCGAGGTAAGCCCGGTTTATTCAAACGGGCGTTGGCGGGGATCAAAAAAGCTAAAAAGTTGGGGTTTTCGGTAGGGATTTCCACCACCATAACCCCAGAAGGATATGACCAAGGTGAACTGGATCGGATCATTGAACTGGGCAAGTCAATTGGGGTACATGAAGTATTAGTCTTTGACGCATTGCCGACAGGGAGATATAAACACCGAGAAGATTTAGTCGATAACGGTGATTGGATCGAAGAGATGGTTCAATCCGCCATTAAATACAACCGAGATTCTGATTATCCCGGTGTCGTCTTTTTTGCCTATTTCACCAGCCATCGTAGTGTTGGCTGCGCCTGTGGAACCAGTTATTTCTATGTTTCTCCCTATGGAGACATTATGTCCTGTGATTTCAATCACGCTAAGTTTGGCAATGTCTTAGAAGAGCCCCTATGGAAGATTTGGAATCGCTTGACGACACTGCCCGAATTTTGTCAGGCAAAATGGGGCGGATGCAAAATTAAGGATTCCGAATTTAGACAAAAAGAAAGTATTTCAAGTGGAGAAGGATTGGTTAGGAGATAGGTATTTGGAATTTTAGAGTTTGGAGTTTGGATTGAGTTTTGTCTATTGACTGAAAAGACTTTGGCTTACTTATTCCGCGGTAGGTTGCGTATAGCCCTTGAGGAAAATTTGGGTGGTAAATAGAGTGAGTTCTATTGTAAAGATTCTGTTTCTGGGTGTAGGGAGGGATTAAATAAAGTGAGTCTTATCATAGGCGGCTCCACCTGGTTAATTGCCAATTGTGCGTTTGACAAAACGCCCACGGTTCCGATTCTGTTGTTTGAAGGGTTGATAGCGGTCGGTGTAATTGCTTGTTTTTGGGTTTTACCGAAGATAAAAGATAAGATTTTTCAGCGCTTTTTTATTGTTGCGATCGCAGTTCTCATCTTTGAGCTATTCACCGCTCCTATGTGGCATAACCATCGGATGGGCGTCTGGGCTTATATCTATCGGGATGTCAGTTGGATCCTCACCCTTGGCTGGACAGCCTTGATTCTCTCCGTTGTGGTGATTACCGATAAACTCCTGGCTGAATGGAAGGAGTGGAAACGCTTTTTTGTTTATCTGGGGGTATTGACGATCGCAGTTTGTTTCCTGGAGGCGCTTGTCGTCAATATCGGCATCCGCAGCTATTCGCCAGAAGTATTGGACTCCCTATCAGGGATTTATGTTTTCAAAGTTCCGATTGAGGCGCTTTACTACACCCCTGTATTTATGGGGTTAGTGATTAGCTTTTACAAATATTGGTGTTTTTTAATTGACGACCCCATCCTGATTCCGGTTAAACGGCGAAAATGGCTACGAGCCCTTTTTATTACCGCATTAGGTATTTTCTTGTTTGAGGTCATGATTGAGCCAATGGTGAGCAATGAAAAACTGCCCCAATGGTCATTTATCTTCCATGACATCAGTATTCTCTTGACAGGCCTTTGGATCATTGTAATTGGCTTAACGGCAATTCTAGTCAGTCGGTTTTTTATCCAGTTTTCAACCACTCAAAAGTTCATCGTCGCCTTGATTATTTCAACTGCGATCGCCCTGCCCATTGAGTATTGGTTGATGATCAACGGCTATCGAGTGTATGGAGAGAGCGCTATCCACAACTTCTCCGGTTTTATGATTCCAATCCTTGACGTTCCGATAGAAATTGCCTTTGCTATCCCCTGTTACCTGGCTTTAATTATTGCCTTTATTCGGTATTGGGAAATTGTCTTTGACAATAGGCTATAGCGATTTATAACGAATTTCGACTGATTGTCTATTGAAAGGGTATTTGATTATTTCTCAAGCTATGTCTTGTATCTTCCAGCCCTCATCCCCTAACCCCTTCTCCCAAACTTGGGAGAAGGGGAACCTGTATTTCTCCCCTCTCCCAAACTTGGGAGAGGGGCCGGGGGTGAGGGCCAAACTATGGCAGTAAGGACTATAAGAAATAACTCTGGATTGTATCCTAATCCCAACACCCCATACCTACCTTCACAGAGATAAACTCAACACAAGCGAGCATACAATATGAATCGCCCCGCAAATTTCACAAATTTATTTAAAACGACTAAAGGCCATTTAATCGCCGTTGGAATTGGTCTGCCTATACTCTTTATAGGGCTACTGATTATGACAGGCAGCCTTGGCGATACTATTTCCTTGTTGCTCATTTCAATTATTTGCACTGTCGGTATTGGACTTGCATTCTGGTTACTAATTGCCTGGATAATCGGTTGGTTCATTCTCATGTTGTTTTTACCCTACAGCCGTCTTTCATCGTCGACTGAGCCAGATAATTCTGCCAGTGAGAACAAATGGGAAGGTGGGCAAACCGCTTTACGGGGATATATTCAACGGAGTATGGCGGCCCGGGCTACAGAGACTCAAATCACAAGTCGGCTAATTAATGAAGGGTGGTCTGAGACGGAAATTCAACAGGCCTATCAGTCTGTCCGCGGCCAACAGTAATCAGCTTTAATTTGTGAACTAAAATATGTGAACTAAATCGCAGACTATGCAAGACGCAAGCTCACTTAAAAGGTGGTGGATTTATCAACGGGAACGATTCCCGGTGGTAGCCAATGGTCTGTTAATTGCCGTTTTTAGCGGTTCGGCAGTCGGTTACTCTGGGTTGCTGCGCGCAGAGGCTGCGCCCTCAATGCGTTCATTTTTGGTCGCCTTTGTAAGCGTTTTTGGCTATTTTTTGCACCTGCGAATCGCCGATGAATTTAAGGATTACGCCGAGGATGTGAAATATCGGCCCTATCGACCTGTGCCGAAAGGGGTTGTCAGTCTGCGGGAGCTGGGCGTACTAGGAGTTGTCGTTGCAGGTATCCAACTGGCCTTGGCGCTGTGGTTAGCGCCAAAATTGGGGATTCTGTTGGCGCTGGTTTGGCTGTACTTTGGACTGATGTGTCGGGAGTTTTTTGTAAAGACCTGGCTCAAGGCCCACCCACTGGTGTACATGGGAACCCATATGGTGATTTTGCCCTTGATCAGCCTCTATGCAATGGCCTGCGATGGGGTAGTCGCCGGAAAACTCCTAGTGGGCGGCGCGGGTTGGTTTTTGGCGACTAGCTTTTTCAATGGGGTTGTGATAGAAATTGGTCGTAAGCTACGGGCTCCCAAGGATGAAGAGGTGGGGGTGGAAACCTACAGCAGCCTTTGGGGACCTCAAAAAGCGGCGGTAGGTTGGATGGCGGCGGTGGCGGCGGGAGGGATCGCCACCCTTATGGCTGCTGAACGAATTCGCGCCCTGGGGATTGTGGCGCCAGTGGCTATCGTTCTGTTTGGGATTGCAACCATCGTTGCAGTTCGTTTTTGGGTTAAGCCGACGACATCGCGATCGCGCCTGATTAATCATATGTCTGGGGCATGGACCTTGGGCATTTATCTCAGTCTGGGCATTTTGCCGCTGCTGTGGGGTTAGGGTATGACACAACACTACATTGCCTGGTTTGGAGCCGCAGAGGCGGAGCCTCATTCCCATTCATTGCTTGGAGAGTTAGGAGGGAAGGGGCAAAAACTGGCCAAGTTATCCCAAATTGGATTACCCATTCCGCAAGGCTTTGTTTTATTACCTCACGCCTTTACAGAGAGTCTGGCGGTAATCTGCGATCCTCACTCCATAGCTGGCGCTCAATCTTCGATTCCAAGGCATTTGACGGGTCCGGTTTTGCTGGCTCTGCAGCAAGCGCTGGCGAAGCTTTGTCCCAGGAACGAACCGGTTGCAGTCCGGTCGTCCGCCATTGAGGAAGATGGGGCGCAGCGCTCTTATGCAGGACAACTGGAAAGTTTCTTGGGGGTTTTGCCCGAGCAGGCGCCTAGTAAAGTGATTGAGGTTTGGCGGTCTGCCTTTAGCGCGCATTTGCAGAGTTATCGAAACCAAACAGAGGCGGCGGCGAGGGTTTCTCCGCCCGCTGTCTTGATTCAACGCTTTGTTAACGCCGACGCCTCTGGCGTGGCGTTTGGCGCTGATCCAGTCTCTGGCAAACGGAGTGTAACGGTAATCAATGCTGTCTATGGTCTGGCGTCCGCCCTAGTTGGGGGAGAACAAGCGGCGGATACCTATATCGTGGATCGAAGCGGGCGCATTGTAGATCGTCAGATTGTCCATAAACCATCAGTTCAGCAGTTTGATCCGAGCCAGCCGCAGAAGGGAATTCAGACTCAATCGACACCACCCGATCTGAGCCGTCGAGCGGTTCTGACGGATAGCCATATTGGGGCGATCGCGCGCCTGGTTCGCCAGGTTAATCACCATTTTGGACGTCCCCAAGATATCGAGTGGGCGATCGCAGATGACATGCTGTATCTGCTCCAGTCCCGAGCGATTACAACACTCACCCAAACGCCAGACCCCGATGGTCAATTCAATCTGTGGGACAACAGCAATATTGTCGAAAGCTATAACGGCGTCACTACTCCACTCACCTTCTCCTTTGCCCGCAAAGCTTACACTGAGGTCTATCAACAATTCTGTCGCTTTATGGGGGTGTCAGAGGCTGCGATCGCAGGCAACCAATCCGTCTTCCGCTGCATGATTGGATTGATCCAGGGACGAATTTATTACAACCTGCTGAACTGGTACCGTATCCTGGCGCTCTTGCCCGGAGCCCGGATCAACGCCCGGTTCATGGAGCAAATGATGGGGGTGCGAGAATCCCTGCCTGAATCGGTTGTGACCGAGTTGCAGCAAGGCGTTCGGTCTAACCGGCTGCAGGATGGCGGGCGACTGGGAATTGCCTTGATCAAGCTAGTTGTCCAATATTTAACCCTACCCCGTCGAATTCAAGGATATTATCAGCGGTTGGATCGACTGTTGCAGCGGCCCGCTTCCCGACTGTCCGATGAAGCAGGGGGGGAAATGCGATCGCCTCCCTTTGCCGATTGGCGAGCCGACGAATTAGTCGCCCACTATCGCAGATTGGAGCAAGAACTCCTGGCCCATTGGGATGCGCCGCTGATCAACGATTTTTTCGCCATGATCTTCTATGGGCTGTTGCGTCGGCTGACGACTGACTGGTGCGGTGATCAGGCGGGCACGTTGCAGAATCAGCTCCTGGCTGCAGATGGCGACATTATCAGCGCCGAGCCCGCCCGCCGCATGCAACGGATGGCCGACCTGGTGGACCATCCAGATTGGCTGGATACCCTATGCCAGGGGTCACAGCGAGAAATTCTGCAGCGAATGCCAGACTTCCCCCAGTTCAAACAGGCGTATGAGGATTATCTGGATCAATTTGGCGATCGCTGCCTGGAGGAACTCAAACTGGAAAGTCCCACCCTCCATGATGATCCGTTTCCCCTATTGCGAACGGTGGGCCAATTAGCTCAACGCGCCCACGCCCACCCGCAACAAAACACTCCATCCCCATCATCTGTTGTTCCCCTTCGCACCTTGGCGGAACAACAGGTGCGTAAAACTCTAGCTAGAAAACCCCTGCGCCGCTGGCTGTTAGGCTGGGTGGCGGGCAACGCCCAGCGACTAGTGCGGAATCGGGAGAATCTCCGATTCGAGCGCACCCGGGTGTTTGGCCAAGCCCGACGGCTGTTTGTCGAGTTGGGAAAACGCTACTACGCGCTGGATTTGTTGGACAATCCTCAAGATGTTTTTTATTTGGAAGTTGAAGAAATTCTGGCTATGGTGGAAGGAACCAGCGCCTGCACCGATTTAAAGGCCCTAGCGGCTATACGGCGAAATGAATTTGACCGCTATCGCCAAATGTCGCCGCCCAGCGATCGCTTCGTCACCTACGGTGTGGTCTACCAAGGGAACGCCTTCCAAGCCAAGCCATCCCCAGAATCACCCGAGACACCCTCAAAAGACGCGACTACCGACCTCCCAACCTGGCAAGGCGTAGGCTGTTCTCCAGGATATGCACAGACTGTTGTGCGGGTAATCAACAACCCCCAACAAGCGTTAACCGAAACCCACCAATATCCAAGGGACGAACGCCCCATCCTGGTGGCTAAATCCACCGATCCAGGCTGGGTTTTACTGTTTCCCCACGCCTCAGGATTGTTAGTGGAGCGGGGCAGTGTTTTATCGCACGTCGCCATTGTAGCCCGCGAGCTGGGATTACCCATGATTAGCGGTTTGTCTGGAATTACTGAGCAACTTCAAGATGGCGACCGGGTGGAGTTGGATGGGAGAACCGGAAGGGTGAGGAGAATTAGGGCAGGGGAGAAGGGGTTAGGGGATGAGGGCCAAGTGGATATTTCTGAATCCTGAAGAAACTAAATTTTTTGTCAAATCTGTTTCAAAATCTTGAGGACATCCCACAATTCATTGCGCTGGTGGTAGAGCCTACATTCAGCAGGTAGCTCAACACAGTAAATAATATTGTTGGCAGGCCGAACCAAGAAAACGCAAAATGTGCCTTTGCACCTCTGTTAGCTTAATGCCCCATTTGTGTCCGTTCAGCCAAACCAAATGGAC
>JASJDH010000182.1 GCA_030065175.1 Leptolyngbyaceae cyanobacterium MO_188.B28
TTTCTTGATTTTGGGTGCTAGATTAACTTGAGTTAGCTGCAATTGCCCTGGTCTTGTAAGTGAGCTTGACTTTGGTGACAGATACAAGCGCTCATCGTCTTTAGCAGACAACTCAATACATAGTCAGCTTGAAGCTGTAATTAAGTTTTCATACGCAAATGTTGATAAGAAGAAGATCCGATTTCGTGAAGAAGTCATTGGGAAAGAGAAATTAGATGCCAAAACAGGAACAAAACCTAAGCCGAAGAATAAACCAAAAAAACGAAAAAAAATTGGCAGACCAACAAGAATTAAGAAATTAGAAGGAATTCAAGAATGTCCAACTTGTAAAAACGTAGAACTCAGAGAATCAAAATCCAAGGCTGAGAAGCTCATAACCAATCTTGCTTTTTCAAAGAATGGTGTTAGAAAATCAGTTGTCAAGTACTTTGTTGCTAAACGTTTTTGCCCACAGTGTAAACGCTATTATATTCCAAAAGGCTTTAGAAAACGTGGTGCCCAAAAGAAATATGGTGAAGGATTTAATATTTGGTTTGCATATCAGAGAGTTACTCACCGCTTATCTCATCATGCTATCAGTCAGCTGACAGAAGATTTATTCAATGAAAAGATAGATTCATCTACTGTAACTCGTTTGATTAAGGAGGTTGCCAACTGTTATTCAGAGACAGAAGATCTACTTGTCAAACAACTCCAAAGTTCTTATTTTATACATGTTGATGAAACCCCTATAAGTATTCGAGGAGTTACTCAATGAGTTACTCAATATGTATGGGTTTTCACCAATGGTTTATACGTAGTTTTCCGGCTGACCGAGACAAGAGAAGCAACTGTAGTTCAAAGTTTTCTCAAAAACTATACAGGTATCCTCGTATCAGATTTTTATTCTGGTTATGACTCTATTGAGTGTAAGCAACAAAAATGCTGGGTTCACCTAATTAGGGATATTAATACTGATTTATGGAGAACACCTTTTGATAGTGAATTCGAGAAGTTTGTTCAAGAAATCAAAGATTTAATTATCCCTATAATGGAAACCATACAAAGATATGACTTGAAGAAATTTCATTTGAAGAAATTTCATAAAACTGTTGACGAGTTTTATGAAAATACTATTGTGGATAGAAATTACAAATCTGAGCTAAGTTTAAAATATCAAAAACGTTTTTTGCGATATCGAGATAGTCTGTTTACATTTCTTGGGCAAAATGGTGTCCCTTGGCACAATAATACGGCTGAAAATGCTATACGCCATTTAGCACTACAAAGACATATCTCAGGCAATTTCTATGAGTCTGGTGCTAAAGATTACTTGCGTTTACTTGGAATAAATCAATCTTGTCGTTTTCAGGGCAAATCATTTTTGAAATTTTTGCTTGCTGGGATAAAGGATCTTGATAGCTTTAAGTAAAGAACGCATTATGTGAGTTATTTAGGGTCCTTGTATATCAAGGGTTTTACTTAGCATCCAAATTATGGGTTTGGTCGATTTGAACGTATCTACGTCATTCCAGTGATTAACTCACATAAGCCGTAAAGAGTAATTTCACAAGGCCGTATATATAGCAATTTGATTGGGGCGGACTCCGGCATGCGTTGGTGCTGTTACAAAGGCTATTGCCACCGCTCAGGCGAACCGTTATATGGCGTTCAAGCTAGAGTAGAACCATATACAGGAAATAAGAGTTATGACAGTTAGGCGAAGGCGACATTCCAAAGAAGAGCTGGCTCGACGGGGGCAAACACTCTATGAATCTCAAATTCGACATAAGGTCGAAGCTGGCAACGAAGGTAAAATCGTCGCGATTGACGTTGAAACTGGAGACTTCGAGGTCGCTGATAATGTTTTGCCCGCAACCAACCGCTTGTTCGAGCGTAATCCTGACGCCCAGCCTTGGGTTATCCGTATTGGACACCGCGCTGTTTATCACTTCGGAGCGCGGAGCCTAACCAACAAACCATGATTCAGGGAGTGGTCAATTCTCGCTGTGAAGCAACGCTTCCTGTGGTTATCGGGAATACAGGCGGTCATAAGCAAGTCATCGATGCCGTAATTGACACTGGATTCAATGGATTCCTGACATTGCCATCGATAATGATTAGCGACCTGAGTTTGCCTTGGAGCGCCTCTGATATCGGTTCCCTAGGCGACGGCAGTGAGGCGCTGTTTGATTTGTACGCTGCGACCATCATTTGGGATGGCCAATATCATGAAATAGACGTTGCTGAATCGGAGACTGAACCTCTGATTGGAATGGCGCTCCTCTATGGATACCGATTACAGATAGATGTGACAGAGGGCGGCATTGTCAGGATCGAAGCCTTGCAATCGCCCTGAAAGCTTATCAGTAAAGCTTACTCTAACTAGTCAATAGAGCAGATATTAAGACTTAACCAGCTTGGACAAATTCACTTCAAAAACATCCCCTCCCCCATCCTCCAGAAATTTTGGATTTTAGATTTTGGATTTTGGATTTGCTCTCTCCTATCCTCCCTCTCTCACCTTGCTCATCCATCCTCCCCATCTCTCCCAGACGCAATAAGTTGCGTCACTACATACCTCCTCATCTCCCCAATCCTCCCCATCTCCTCCATCCCTTCTCCCCCATCCCCTCCATCAACCGTCCCCGCTTACAGCGAATCCGATTAAGATCAAATTGGATAAACATTTCAGGCTGGGGATATGCCACGGATTGTCTTGATCGCGGGGTTCGAATCGTTTAACGCCGGCCTGTACCGACAGGCCGCTGAATTGGCGCAGTCGCGGTGTCCAGAATTAGAGATTTGGGTGTTTAGCGATCGCGACCTCGCCGCTAAACCCGAAGTAGTCGAAACCGCCCTCGAGGGCTCCGACGTCTTCTTCGCCAGCCTTCTGTTTGATTACGATCAGGTGATGTGGCTGCGGGAGCGAGTGCAAGACATCCCCATTCGCCTGATCTTTGAGTCCGCCCTGGAACTGATGGCCCTGACTCAACTGGGCAAATTCGTTATCGGCGAAAAACCCAAGGGTATGCCTAAGCCCGTCCAATTCATCCTCAGCAAATTTGGCAGCGGCAAAGAAGAAGACAAACTCGCAGGCTACCTCAGCTTTCTCAAAGTCGGCCCCAAACTGCTCAAATTCATCCCCGCCCGCAAAGTTCAAGATCTACGCAACTGGCTAGTTATCTACGGCTACTGGAACGCAGGCGGTTCCGACAACGTATCCGCCATGTTCTGGTACCTGGCGGAAAAATACCTCGGCCTCACCGTTGGAGAAATCCCCGAAGCCACAGAAACCCCCAACGTTGGTTTATTGCATCCCGATTACGACGGATACTTTGAGTCTCCACGAGAATATTTGGAATGGTATTGGGGAAAACAGAAGACAGGAGACAGAAATCAGAATTCAGAATTCAAAGGAGTCCATCCACCCATCCACCCATCCACCCATCCACCCATCCACCCATCCACCCATCCACCCTCCCCCGTCATTGGCATCCTGCTTTACCGCAAACACGTCATCACCAAACAACCTTACATCCCTCAACTAATCCGCCATTTTGAAGAAGCGGGGCTGGTTCCGCTGCCGATCTTTATCAATGGCGTGGAAGGGCATGTGGCGGTGCGGGATTTGATGACGACGGATTATGAAACGGAGCAGCGGCAGCGGGGGATTGTTGAAACGCTGTCGCTGTCGGAGGAAGCGGTGAAGGTGGATGCGATTGTGTCGACCATTGGTTTTCCGTTGGTGGGAGGGCCAGCGGGGTCGATGGAAGCGGGGCGGCAGGTGGCGGTGGCTAAACGGATTCTCAGCGCTAAGAATGTGCCCTACCTGGTGTCGGCGCCATTGTTGATTCAGGATATTCACTCCTGGACACGTCAGGGGGTGGGGGGATTGCAAAGTGTGGTGTTATACGCGCTGCCTGAGTTGGATGGTGCGATTGATCCGGTGCCGTTGGGGGGCTTGGTGGGGGACAAAATCTACCTGGTTCCGGAGCGGGTGAAGCGGTTGACGGGGCGGCTGCAGAAATGGATCGCCCTGCGGCAGGCGCCTGCGGCGGAGCGGAAGGTGGCGGTTATTCTCTACGGCTTTCCTCCCGGCTACGGCGCAACGGGCACTGCCGCATTGCTGAATGTGCCCAAGTCTTTGATCAAATTTCTCCAAGCCTTGAAAGACCAGGGCTATACCGTTGGAGACTTACCAGAAGACGGGGAAGCTTTGATTGACCGAGTGCGTCAGGCGGATGAAGCGTACGAAGGTCAACTTCCTGATACCTTCGATTTGGAGCAGGCGGGGATTACTAATGTAGATGCGTTAACTCTGGAGAAATGGCTGGGGTACCTGTTAACCTCCCGCGTAGAAAAGCAATGGAATTCTCTGTCCAGCAGCGGCATTAAAACATTGGCGATCGCAGATCGCCCCGAACAGACCCGCTTCCTCCTCGGCGGTGTGCAACTGGGTAATGTCTGGATTGGCGTCCAGCCGCCCCTGGGACTTTCCGGCGACCCAATGCGGTTGATGTTCGAGCGAGATCTCACCCCCCATCCCCAGTACGCCGCTTTCTATAAGTGGCTGCAAAATGATTTCCAGGCGGACGCAGTGGTGCATTTCGGCATGCACGGCACAGTGGAATGGCTGCCCGGGTCGCCCCTGGGCAATACCGGCTATTCCTGGTCGGATATTTTGCTGGGAAATCTGCCCCATCTATACATATATGCAGCGAATAATCCATCGGAATCGATGTTGGCGAAACGCCGGGGCTATGGGGTGTTGATTTCCCACAATGTCCCCCCCTATGGTCGGGCGGGATTGTATAAGGAATTGGTGGCGTTGAGGGATTTGATCGCCGAGTATCGGGAAGACCCCGAGAAAAACGCCCTACTCAAAGACGCGATTCTGAAAAAAATCGTAGATAGCGGACTGGACGCTGATTGCCCGCTGGAGGAAGCGCAGTCCCTCGGTATTGAGTTCACCTCCGAAACCGCCAAGATGTTTAGCAATGAGGTATTTAATCGCTACCTGTCGACGCTATACGAATATCTGCAGGTGCTAGAGAATCGGCTGTTCTCCAGTGGGTTGCATGTGCTGGGAGAAGCCCCTGATGCGGAGCAATTGGAAAGCTATTTGACGGCGTATTTTGGGGAGGAGTTGGAGGCGGAGGCGATCGCGGCGATTAGCAAACAGGAGACAGGAGACAGGAGACAGGAGACAGGAGATAAGGCGGAGCACAAATCGCCAGAGGCCATCGCTGCCGAATTGCTGAATCGCTACTACCGGCGCGAAACCGACGAATCCAAAATCCAAACTCTAAAATCCAAAATCGCCGAAGCGCTGCAAATCTGCCACCTCCTCTCCCAAACCTCCGACGAGCTGACCAATTTACTGCGGGGTCTGAATGGGGAATACATCCCGCCTGCGCCGGGGGGCGATTTGCTCCGGGATGGGCCGGGAGTGTTGCCGACGGGCCGAAATATCCATGCCTTGGATCCTTACCGAATGCCGTCTCCAGCGGCTTATGCACGAGGGCGGGAGATTGCCCGCAAAATCATCGCTCAGAATTTGGAGGAGCAAGGGGAATACCCAGAAACGGTGGCGGTGATGCTGTGGGGGCTGGATGCGATTAAGACTCGAGGCGAGTCTCTAGGAATTCTGTTGGAGCTAGTGGGGGCTGAACCAGTTAAGGAAGGCACCGGGCGGATTGTCCGCTATGAACTCAAGCCGCTGACTGAGCTGGACCATCCCCGCATCGATATTCTGGGCAACCTGTCAGGTATTTTCCGCGACAGCTTTGTCAACATCATTGAGCTGCTGGATGATCTTTTCCTGCGGGCGGCGGAAGCGGATGAACCGGAGGAGCAAAACTTTATTCGCAAACATGCCCTCGCCCTGAAAGCCCAAGGGGTGGAAAATATTTCGGCGCGGCTGTTTTCGAATCCGTCGGGGGATTATGGCTCGCTGGTGAACGATCGCGTGGTGGATTCTAATTGGGAGTCGGGAGACGAGTTGGGGAATACATGGCGCGATCGCAACGCCTTCAGCTATGGCCGCCAGGATAAGGGGCAGGCCCGGCCCGAAATTCTGGACACGCTGCTGAAGAGCACGAATCGGATTGTGCAACAGATTGATTCGGTGGAGTATGGCCTAACGGATATCCAAGAGTACTATGCCAACACAGGAGCCCTGAAGCAAGCGGCGGAGCAAAAGCGGGGTAAGCGGGTGATCGCCAGTTTTGTCGAAAGTTTCTCGAAGGACACTAACCCGCGCCAGCTGGAAGATCTGCTGCGGATGGAATATCGCACCAAGTTTCTCAACCCCAAGTGGGCGGAGGCGATGGCGGATCAGGGTTCGGGCGGGGCCTACGAAATTTCCCAGCGGATGACGGCGCTTTTGGGCTGGTCGGGAACCACGAATTTTGCCGATAACTGGGTCTATGACCAGGCAGCGGACACCTACGCCCTGGATGCGGAAATGGCCGCCCGACTGCAAAAAGCCAACCCGGAAGCGTTCCGCAATATTGTCGGCAGGATGATTGAAGCCCACGGTCGAGGAATTTGGCAGGCGGATCAGGAAAAATTGGAGAAGTTGCAGGAGCTGTATGATTTGACCGATGCAGAGCTGGAGGGGGTGACTGTTTAGGGGGATTGTTGAGGATGTATACGCCGAGGAAAAGCCCTAACCTATTCTTAGCGATCATAAATTTCCTGTCGGATAAGAGGCTCCCCCTCAAAGGAAATGGGTTTTTTGATTAGTTCAGCAATGATGCCAACGGCAGAGGTGTTTGTTGCCGAAGTTTCTTCAGTCTGAGAGTCAGTTACAGATAAGGTATTATCCGCATTAGCTTGCATGTTGCGGTCCACTATCTGAATGAGTTGGCTAACCAGGTGGATTTGGTCAGCAATGCTTAAGGCTTCGGCTTGTTGGACGATTTTTTGGATGGTCATGACGCCATGTTCTGATTTTCAGGAGCCCTAAGTAGGGAAAGAGCTATCTTCCGACATCCCCGAGTTAGTTAACATTCAAAATATCAAAGGAAAAGCTAAGCCCTACCAAATCAGACAATTTCTTGCATTAGTTGAAACCTGTAACTTAACTTTGGAGGATTAATCGTGAAAGATTATCACATTAATATTTTTTACAGCGAAGAAGATGAAGGCTATATTGCAGATATCCCCGATCTCAAACACTGCTCTGCCTTTGGCGAAACGCCGATGGAAGCCCTTCAAGAACTCGCTCTTGCGAAGCAAGTCTGGCTAGATTCCGCCAAAGCAGAAGACAAACCTATTCCACCCCCCACCTACCGACCCGTCATTTACCAGCTCAAATCCGCCTGATAGGAGTAGGCGGTGTAAGCCACTGTATCTACAGCGAGATAAGGCCGCCCTGAGCGAAAGCAGGTTTCAAAACCCTTAACTTTCCGTCGTACAGACGAACTTTGTTTGTATAGGCGTGTGTAGGCATGTTAGCTCTCTTAGCACGCATTCAATCGCTGCAGTAGGGCGAAGAATACAGTTCGGTTTTGTTTAAATGCAAAATAGAAATAGACGCCAATAATGGCGACCAAACAGAATCCTCCCAACAGATTGTAAGTATCGATAATTTGTTGAGAACTCCAACCGTACTGGATCAGTCGATTCATGTCTCCCCCCGCATCATTGGAGCCGCCCCACAAAGATCCCCAGGGAATAGAGGCTTGACCCCGATCAATTTGACGCCAGAACCAAAGATTATCCCAAAAGGTGAATGCAGCCCCTAACACAACCGGGAAACGATAAAAATCCCAGCGAAAATAGTCGGGCAGGGAGAAGAAAAAACTGACCATCAAGAAGCCGCATAAATAAAACTCACCCCCAATCCCCCCAAACGAAAACAGTATATTAAATGTTCGGGGAGAGTTCAGCCAGGTCATCCAAAATTGGCTCAGGGCAAGGATAATGGCTAATACCATGGGCCAGCGTCGGTTTTCTCGCCGCCCCGCCCAAAACAATCCCCCAAATAGTAACAAAATACTGACATAGACAAATAAAGACCGATTCGGATCAAAATTTGTCCAACCCAAGGGTAATGGAATAGCTCGACGCCCGGATAACCAGGCGATGGTGGCGTGACCAAATTCATGGAACCAGATTTTGACGCCTCGGAGGAGAAACTTCGTTATGGGCGCCAGATTTAACGCGATCGCTAAAATCGAAAGGGCGGGGAAGATAATGGCGCTACTATACCGATTCTGAAATGAAAGCAGGTCGGTGTCTTCCTCACTAAAGCCTGGTTTAGGCATGGGAAATTGCTGTCGCCAGACCGCCTGTTTGGGCGCGCTCAGACCATACACAAACACCGTTTCAATCCCATCCAGTCGCAGGTCTCTTAAATTGAGGGTTTCCAATAAGGTGTAAATCTTCGCAACGGGTTGTCGGGGTTTGGGACATTGGGAGGCGGACAAGCCAATGTGGAGTTGGCGATCGCGCAGGCTAATTTGAGCAGTTAGCCCTCGCTGTTGTAACAGGCTCGCTAACTGCGCCGTGGGCTGTTTCTGTTGTCGCTCTTCTTCTGTAGAAAGGTGAGTTCGAAGCTGTAGTTGGGTGTTGAGAATATGGTAAGCCTCCTTAAGCGTCGCAAGCCTTTCAGACTCACCTTGTCGCCGCGCCTGAGCCTTCAACTTAAAGTAAGCTTGGTCAATCGCATCAATGGTGACCCCAGGTTCGAGGTTGAGCTGTTGATAGTAGGGGGCTAATTCGTCAACAGTGAGCAAGTTGTTGTTTTCTGGGGTCGGCTCATCGGTTGGCGCGTTAGGCGTCTCATTGTCGGGGGCTGACTGACTGAGGGGAACAGTGTTGGGAGTTGTTATTGGCGGGTCGGCCAGAAAATTTGTTGGTTGGGCCAAAGACAAAGACGATTCCCAAGATAAGGGGGATTGACCTTGGCGTTGAGCCTGGATCTGCACATCGTTAATTCCAGAGGGATTTAGCTGGCTGAACCACTTCTCAAGAAATGTCAGGGTGGGCGCTTGGGCCAAAACGTCTAAGCTTTGGAGATGGAGGATGAGGCGGTTGTGGTCAAGCCGGGCTTTTACCCCAATGGGTTGGATGGGAAAGGCGGTTTGGAGCAATGCCGCGATCGCTTGGGGGTCTCCTTGTTGGGCTCGAAGCTTTAGTCCTGCCATGATGGGAGATCGCACTGATGGTGTTCATGCTTAGGATAGGCAATTGGGAGAGGATATTAACGCCGTCGGTTGGTTGGAGCCACAGCGGCGCCCAATAGGATATTAAGGGCATGGCTTACAATGATTGCCTGAGTTGGGTTTCAATTAGCGATCGCGACATTTACCGAATTGCTCTAATTTACCAAATTGATAGTTGGGATGGTGCGTTCCAGATATGTGTAAATGTCGAGATATATTGTGAATAGGAACACATCCTACGGCGACTACTTAGGTGATAAATGCCTCATCACTAAACCGGAGTCATAACCATGAAGAGATCGAATTGGATTAGAGCTGGATTGATCGCCGCAGTAACTATGACAATTGCTCTTATGGCCCCTCTCGGAATATTCTCTGATAGCCATGATTCAGCCATCGCCTTTGTTTCGCAATTACAGCCGAATATTTCAGACAATGCATCTTCCTGCAATTCGCCAGAAGAGACTTTTGCTGAGCAGCTATCCTGCCTGATTTATCAAAGAGAGCAGCTGATGAAGTATGTAGCCGCTGATAAATACTTGACATACAACCCTATTTTTGACGCTTCGCAAGAGCTAAGAGTACTTGGAAGAGCTGGGAAAAAGGCGCAAGACAATGAGCTTCCAGGGGTATTATTTGGCTCAATGGAAAGAGCGCCAACAAACCCCACCACTGGATGCGCCAACCGTCAATGAAATTCGCCAGCAAATTGGCGAAATAGACGAATCGATTATCAATAAGTTTGGAGAAATTCGGCGGAGTTGTTCTATCCAATCTAGACCGGAAATGGAAGACACCCTTTTAGAATGGCTAGCCCAATTGCCTGGTATTCAGCTGGAATGGAACACGAAGCTTTTTTCTGAAATGCTGGCAGCCTCAATTCATCCAATAGTGTATCCAGTAGAGTGTCAACCTATATCCGGATAACCTATTAATTCGCCTTCCTAATAAATATTTATTGCTGGAGATGTTGGTTTGTTGGGGTTTGTCCCTGATGCTGTTGGCGAATTATAAGTTCACAAATCCTGCCGTCCTGGTTCCCAGACTCTGCCTGTGGAACCCCGTGTGGAGGCTCTGCTTCCACAGCCGCGCCACTTGCCTGGAGGCAGAGCCCCCCATTGAGCGATTCCAGGCAGAGCCTGGGATCGAGAACGATACGATGCAGCGACAGCCAGGATGGCTATCCCATAAGAGAAGGAAAGAAGTCCTGGTAGGATAGGCCTCTGGCCTGTCCAAGATATGGCGCAACAGCCAGAATGGTTATCTCAAAAACACCTAAACGGTTCTTTAGAACCAATAACACCAGTCTGTGAGACAGCCAATACCCAGCTCCATTCATCCTTCATCCTTCCTTCAACCGCCCCCATCAGTTTCAGCGCCGTCCGCTGCCCCGCCGTCAGCCCCACTACACCCGTAATATCCATCCCCTCACAAACCCGCTCATCAATTACCCGCAAACATTCTCCCGTTTGGGCTCGCAGTTTTAGTCCTGTCATGATTGCATGAGTTGAATACTTCTCGGCGAGGTGGGGGGTGAGTGGAATAGCGCCGAAATAAGAGGGAAGATCCCTGGGTTCTTCAAGAACCCAGGGATCTGGGTAGCGACTTGATGCTTAAATCAGCGTCGTTCGGGGGTGGGGGTGGGGTTTAGGGTGTAGTCAATGTAAATAAAACCCGCTATAAGGCCAGACTTAGGATAGGCAAATGGGAGATAATCTTAACGCTTTGGTCGAGTTGCCTGTAGAGGCTTACAGAGAGTAAATGTGGGCAAAGCAAGCACACCCATTTGAGATCGCCCCCCTTCGCTCCTCGTTTCCAAGCTGGAGCTTGGAAACGTCAGTTTCAGAAGCTCCAGCTTCCAGCAGCAAGGAAGCTGGAGCTTCCACCCGTGAGTATTCCTAAGCTGGAGCTTAGGATCGAGAGATTGCTGAAGTCCCTCTCCCCGGGGAGAGGGATTTAGGGTGAGGGCAAATTTCTCCAGAGAAATACCGAAATATCCACTGTCTTTCTGTAGAGTTAGGTAATCTATCCCTCCGCAATCCTCCCTATGCCCCCACAGCGGCTGACGGCTAAAGACCTCTACCGACGCTACCGCAACGGCGAGCGCAATTTTACAGGCGCAGATTTCAGCGGCGCATCGCTGCGGGGCATGAACTTGAAGGGTATTGACCTCTCAGGCTCCGACCTGAGCAAAGCAGACATTCGCGGTACAAAATTTGTCAATGCAACGCTGCGGAAGACCTTGTTTAGCCAAGCCAAAGCGGGCCTGCAGCGTCGCTGGCTGATCGTTCAACTGGCCATCGCCTTGCCCTTAGCCATGCTGCTGAACTTTGTAGGCGCATTTTTAAGTGCGGCTTTTATTGCGTATTTTTTCACTCCCGAAACAATTGAAGAAATCACGATTATTCCTGGTGCATTAGTACCAGTAATGATATTGGGCATGTTCTTAGCCATTGCCCGTCAGGGGCTTACGTTTAAAGCCCTCAATACCATCATTATTCTGCTCTTAGTCGTAGTCTTAGTCGCAGTCGCAGTCGCAGTCGCAGTCGCAGTCGCAGTCGCAGTCGCAGTCTTGAGCGGCTATGTGGCTTGGCGATCGCTCAAGGGCGATGAGAAGTTTGTCATCGTGCGTATTTTTGCGCTGGCCTTAGGGTCAATGGGAGGAACTTCGTTTAGCGGCGCAGACCTGACCGGGGCTTACTTTACCCAGACAACCCTCAAAAACGCCAATTTTGCTGACTCGCGGCAGCGGTCGACGGTGCTGACCCGGGTGCGTTGGCATCGAGCGCAAAAGCTAGATCGGGCGCGGCTGGGCAACTCAATTTTGCAAACGCCCAACGTCCGTGAGTTGCTCCTGACCCTTAACGGAGCGGCGCACAACTACGCTGGAGCCAATTTGCGAGGCGCGAATCTAGCGGGGGCGAACTTGGTTGGCGCCAATTTGGCAGAGGCGATTCTTAGTGAAGCTATCCTCACCGAAGCGGATTTACAGGACGCCAATTTAACCGAAGCCAGCTGCATCAGTACGGACTTTACGAGCGCCTGCTTCACTGGCGCGACGTTAGAAGCCTGGGACATTGAGAACTCTACGCGCCTTCAAGAGGTTCACTGCGACTATGTTTATCTGCTGGGCAACCACCAAGAACGGCGTCCCAACAGCGGCCTGTTCGCCCCGGGCGATTTCACCAAGCTTTTCGAAGAAGTCCTGGACACCATCGATCTGATCTTTCAAAACGGCATCGACTGGAAAGCCTTTGTGCGCACGTTTGGACAAATCCAGGTGGAGTATGGAGAGGCGGAACTCTCCGTCCAAAGCATTGAAAATAAAGGGGATGGTGTTGTGGTCGTCAAGCTCAACGCCGCGCCGGGAGTGGATAAGGCGGCAATTCACCAATCCTTTACCGAGACATACGAGTTGGCGCTGAAGGAAGCAGAGGCTCGCTATAAAGCGCAGCTAGACGCTAAAGATGAGCAAATTGCCGACTTCCGCCAACAAAATGCCAATATGCAAGAGGTGGTTAAACTTCTCGCCCAGCGACCGATTACTGTTGACGTTAAAGCGACTGCGGAGAGTAAAGCGATGCAGGGAAATGATTCCAGCCGCACCGTAAATATCACCGGCAATGTCACCGGCTCCACCCTTAACCTGGGGGAAATCAGCGGCCAGGTCAGCACTCAGATCAACCAGTTGCCGCCTCCCGCCTCGCCGGATCAGCCCGACCTTAAAGTCCTGCTGACTCAACTCAAGACCACCATAGAAACCGACAGCGAACTGGCCGATGAGGATAAAGCCGAAGCCTTGGAGGAACTCAAGGTGATTGCCGAAGCGGGGCGTCAGCCTCAGGAAGGGGCGCTGCAAAAAGCGGCGAAGCGAGCGATGACGATGCTGAAGGGCATTGCGGCAGGGCTGTCGGAAACGGCAAAGTTGGCGACCACGCTGGAGAAGGTTTGGCCTGTGTTGGCGGGATTTTTTGGTTTATAGGAGACCCAAGGTGGTTGGCCTTGTTTCTGACTTAACCCACTGCATAATCCGTATACTGTCGTAAATCTGGTGACTGCAACCCTAACACAATGTCTTTTTTAGGAACGCCCGCTGCAACTAGCTCAGCCGCCAAATCATCTTCGGTGCTATTCCATTGCAGCCAGATTTTGCCATTCTTAATATCAATGTGAATAGCGCACCCATAAATAAACTGACCCCGATCCCATCCCACATGCACGATCTGATAATGGTCCCGCTCTTTATCAAAGACCACTTCAGTCTCCACATCCCCATGGGCCAGCTTGACTTTGCTCCTTTCTAGAAGCAGCGCTTGCACAATCTGACGGTAATGACTTAGCTTTTCCACAACACAATCACCTCCTGCTGCACGTCATAGACAATTAAACTCACTCGATTTTCTTCAAGCATTGCCTTGGGAAATTCCAGTTGAAAAAAAGTTTCAAAAATTCTGTTTGGCAGAGCCAGATATAAGCGCCTCTCAGGCTCTTTTAACCTCAAAGCCCCGCGATAGTTGATAAATTGTCCTAAAGCAGTATGAAATTCTGATATCGCAGACGCTCCCTTCAAAAAGCTTTTGACCTCAACCGCAATTTTTTCGCCATCGCGTTCGGCTGCAACTAGCCTTTCCGCCCCTAAGTCAATAGCCATTTCAACAGGACCTACTTTAATCGCAAAGGGGTCGTGAGTAATCTGCCAGCCTTCCTTTTGTAACGCATGTTTCACGACATTATGAAAGACATCTTTTGCAGACATGGACACCTGCGATGGGGAAACAAGTCAATTTTAACCTTTCTCTTTTTTGGAATCTGATCTGCAGAACAAGTAACCGTAGCCCCAGGACGGGGAAATTACGAAGGAGACCCGCTCACAAATTCAAAAGTTGTCGCCAGAGAAGCGCTGCTAGATTTTGCTGAACTGGCTGATTTAGAGATTTGGTTGGATCCGCTATGATCTCTTTGATTCTAAGTTTTTGCAAACGCGGTTGGACAGTATGCAGATCGCAAACGCCAATACTGTTAGCGCAATAGGCATTCAAAAACTCTAATTGCTAAGTTTTGTCTGGGAACCAAAGCGTCAACTAAGAATAAAGAAATATCTCGGCGGCAGTATCTGCGATCGTGTAAGCCAGCCTACATTTTTAGCTTATCTGCTCTACTCCTAGCGCTCAGTCTACTTGTGCGGATCTTTTGGGCCATCTTTCGGGGCGGCATCGGCTTACGCCCATACCGAGACAGCCGTCTGTCCATCTTCCGCTTCAGTGTATCCTCTTCCTTATTGGTCAAGGCCGCCGCGCCAGCGCCCAAGACCACCCCCACGGCGGCCCCGACAACCAGATCATGCGTTTGGTTATGGGCAATGGGAACGGGAGCGCCCGACTTATCCATAAGTAATTCAGGCGCAGACAAAACTTGCAACGGCACCGTTCGCTTAGGAGATTCCGTTTGCAATCGCTTTAATTCGTCCTGATACTGCTGCAAAATTCCCAAGGCGGTTTGGAGTTCCTGCCGTAGTTCAGCGTCTCGCCGTAATAGAGCCGCCAAATCTTTATTGTTATGGGTCAGCAGTTCATCAACCTCAGCCAAGGTCTGACGGCGAATCGCCAAAACCTGAACATTGTGGGCGGCCTTGATGGACTGTTGCAAAAGGGCCAAAGAATAGTTGTCTTGCAAAATTGGGTTTTGCAAATCAGCGTTCGGATCGTCCAAATGCCGTTGCAGCACCTGGATGGTTTCTTGATGAATCTGGGTGCGCACCGTTTGGTATTGGGCAAACAGCGCTTGCAGCTGATCCTGATTGGGGGTTAACTTACCCAGCTCGGCAGCCATCTGCTTTTCCATCCGAATTAGTTGCAGCAGCAAGGCTTGATAGGCCGAATCCTGATTCAAAATCAAAGCAACCGTCTGATCATCCGGTTTCAGCGCCAGTTGATCTTTCAACAATGCATACTGCGCTTGCGCATCCGCCAACCTTACCTCAATATCCGTTTTCTGTTTTGATATCTCTGAAACGCGGATAGAAAATTGGGAGCTATCACTCGGTAGGTTCTTAATGTTGTGCTGACCATGGAGCGCTTGAATGTCTGCTTGCAGGGCCTTGATTTGCGCTTGAACCTGCGGAATTTGCACCTCTATAAACTCAATCGCCCGGCAAGCGTCATCGTGACATTCTTCCTGGCTGTAGGTTTGGTATCGCTGAAACAGTTTCTCTAAAACCTGTTTAACCTTCTCAGGGTCATTGTCTTGGTACCGAATATTGACCTGGTTATTCGCTTCCAGGGTAATGTGGAGCTTGTTTCTGAGTTGAGTATAGTCAATCGTGGGATCCTCAGCTCGCAGAGTTTCCACCACTGGGTCGAGCAACCGGGGACTGGTTAATAGTTTGACGCGACCCGCTGACGCATTGGGGAGAGCGCTGGCCAGTTCCTCAGGTTCCGACACATTCTTGCGTAACGCCTGGGCCACCAGGAGATTATCCGACTTATTGTCCAGGGTAATCGGGTCGATCGAAAGCTGGAATTCACCTTCATAGGTAGGCGTCCCGTCAGCGGTCACCTTAGCCACAGTCCCCGTCGCCACCGCCAGAGCCACCCCAGCAACGGCGCCAATCCGACGAGAAATCTTCGATGCAGCAGGGGCGTCAACTGCGGATTCAGTCGCCTCAGGGTGTTGAATCGGAGCCTTGGGCTGTGGGCTCAGTTCTAGATCCGTCAGAAACTGACGCTCTAATTCATTAAGGGACTGAGATGAGAAAGTGGGGGCAAATTGGACGGGCACTCTAAACTTCCTCCTCAGGGGGTGAGTTTATAAACCTACTAAGGGAAAACTCTGTAAGTCGTAGATTCCCTTAGTAGGTTTTCATCGCATTGACGGGAAAATCCGGAAGCAGTGGAGATTTTAGGGGCATAGGGGAGG